>JAAWSG010000017.1 GCA_022801435.1 Lawsonibacter sp. | reverse complement strand
TTGAACTCCGCCCAGAAGGTGGTGGGCTCTGAGTCAGGGATGACATTGCTGCCGTGCTGTTCCCTGGATTTCAGGGCCTCTTGATCTGATAATCCGTTGAAATGCATAAGCTCTCACCTCGAAAAGGTCAGGAAAGAGAGGGGTCCGCCTCTCTTTCCTGTGATGTGAAGTATAGACAGATACCGCCTAAATATACCGGGACACAAGCTCGCCCAGGCCGGGGTCGGTGGTCCCCTGTCCGATGGCGTTGAACTTCCACTCGCCGTTGTAGCGGTAGACCTCGCCAAAAATCACCGCGGTCATGCCGTCATAGCTCTCGGTCAGGTTGTACCTGCACAGCTCCTGGCCGCTCCGGGAGTCCACGATACGGATAAAGGCGTTGCGAATCATGCCGAAGTGCTGTTTGCGCTGTACCGCCTGGTAGATGTTCACCACCAGGACGATACGGTCGTACTCCGCCGGGACCTGGGCCAGGTCGATCATGATCTGCTCGTCATCCCCGTCCCCCGCGCCGGTGAGGTTGTCCCCCATGTGGCGCACCGTCCGGGAGCTGTGGGTCAGGTTCCCGAAGAAGACCACGTCCCCCTTGTCCACCAGCTTTCCGCTGCGGAGCATCAGGGCGGAGGCGTCGCAGTCGATCTCCGCCTGCTGACCCCCCAGCAGACCGCCCAGGAGTCCCCCCTTCTTAGGGGCCTCGTCCCAGCCCAGGCCCACCATCACGCTGCTCAGGCCAGCGTTGTCCTTGGTTAAGCTGACCTTCTGGCCCTTCTGTAAGCTCACTGACATATGTCGTTCCTCCTACTTCCGGCCGGCCTGCCAGCGCATTCCCCATCCAAAGGCGGCGTCCAGCGCCTGGTGGCCGGGGTAGAACTGGACAATCTTCTCCACGCTGAAGGTCTCGTCGTTGACATTCTCCAGCAGCACCAGCCCGCACATGATGTCCTTGGAGTTGTAGGAGTCCATCTTCACCACCAGGTCCTCGGCGCCGGGGTACTTGATGGTCACCACCGCGTCCGCCTGCTGCCAGTTGGCCACCCCCTCATAGATGAAGGTGTAGACCAGGATGCGCTTGAACTGGGCGATCTGGTTGCCGTCAATGCGCAGATTCTCGCCGGTCGTCACCGCGCCGGTGCGGTCGTCCCCGTCCAGGGCGATGAAGGGGGGCTCCCGGAGGGACCCGAAGGCATTGCCCAGGGCCTGCACCACACCCTTGCGGCCGTCCTTCAGCTCGAACAGGCAGCCCAGGTCCAGGTCGATCCCCTGGCTGCCGCTGAACATACCGAACAGCCCCTTCTTGGCAGGCTTGGTGTTCCAGTTCAGATTGATGAGGATCTCCCCCAGGCCGGGGGCGCTCCCCTTTTTCAGACTTACCTTTTTCCCTTTTTCCAGACTGATAGCCATTGTGTACTTCCTCCTTATTCGACATCCACGCCGTAGTTCCCGCACAGCGCCGCCAGACCGCCCTGATAGCCGCTGCCGATGGCGTTGAACTTCCACTCGCCGTTATTTTTATACAGCTCGCCGAAGACCACCGCGGTCTCAATGGAGAAGTCCTCCCCCAGGTCGTAGCGCAGCAGCTCCTCGCCGGTGTCCTCATTGTAGATGCGGATAAACGCGTTGCTGACCATGCCAAAGTTCTGCCGCCGGGTCTCCGCGTCGTAGATGGTGGCGGTAAAGGCCACCCGGACCACCGCCTCGGGGAGCTTGGACAGGTCGATCCTGATCTGCTCGTCGTCCCCCTCTCCCGCGCCGGTGAGGTTGTCCCCCAGGTGCTCCGCGCCGCCCGAGCTGTGCTTCAGGTTGCCATAGAAGACGAAGTCCCCGGAGTCCTTCACCTTTCCGCTGTCCCCCAGGAGAAAGGCGGCGGCGTCCAGGTCGAAGTCCCCGCCGGTGTCATAGTTGTTCACGTCCCAGCCCAGGCCCACCACCACGTGCTGCAGGCCGGGGTTGTCTTTGGTCAGGCTGACCTTCTGTCCCTTTTTCAGATTGACAGGCATTGCAGTTCCTCCTTCATTTGTTCCAAGGGTGCGTCCGGCGTCTCTTACGCCACGTCGATTCCGTAGTGCCCGCACAGCGCCGCCAGGCCGCCCTGGAAGCCGCTGCCGATGGCGTTGAACTTCCACTCGCCGTTGTGGCGGTAGAGCTCCCCCACCACGATGGCGGTCTCGATGGAGAAATCCTCCCCCAGATCATAGCGGATAAGGTCCGCGCCCCCCACCATATCCTGGATATGGATATAGGCGTTGGAGACCTGCCCAAAATTCTGCCGCCGGGTTTCCGCATCGTAAATGGTCACGGTGAAGGCGATACGCTCCACGCTGGCGGGAACCTTGGACAGCTCCACCACGATCTGCTCGTCGTCCCCGTCCCCCTCGCCGGTGAGGTTGTCCCCCATGTGCTTGAGGGCTCCGCTGGGGTGCTCCAGGTTCCCGTAGAAAATAAACTCCTTCTCGGTGGGGCACTTTCCGCTGCCACCCACCATGAACGCGGCGGCGTCCAGGTCGAAGGCCGCTCCGGAATCAAAGGCGTTGACATCCCAGCCCAATCCCACTACGATTTTGGAGAGGGAAGGGTTCCCTTTGGTCAGATCGACCTTTTGTCCCTTTGTCAGATTGATCGCCATAGCTGTTTCCTCCGTTTTTTATATTCTCAGGCCCCCTGGCGGGAGACCCGGGGGGCTACTGCCGCTCCGGCATATGATACCGGCTGTTGAAGTCCGCCCGAATGGCCTCCAGCCGCTTCTGGTCGTCCAGCCGCTGCTTCCGGGCGTTGTCCTGGATCTGGCGGGTCTCGTCAATGCCGGAGACGATGGTCTGCCAGGTTTTTTCCAGCGTCTCGATCTTGATGGAGCTGCCCGAGGCCAGGCGGGCGGTCATCTTGGACTGCTCGGCGGTATTCTGGGCGTTGCGGATGAGCATCTCGTTGGTCTTGGCGTCCAGGGCGGACATGGCCTCGGCCTGGATGCGCTGGCGCTTGAGCATGATGGCCTGGGTCAGGGCCTGCTTGAAGACGGGCAGGGTGATGATAAAGGCGGAGTTAATCTTCCGCACCAGGTTCATGTTGCTGAACTGCATGGTCTTAATCATGGGGATGGACTGCATGGCCACGCTCTCGGCGGTACGCAGGTCCTGGGTGCGCTGCTCCAGCATCATCAGGGCCTGCTCCAGGGAGGTGAGCTCAAACTGGATGGACCCGTCCCCGGTGGCCTCCATGTCCGCCCGGCGCTGGGCGATATACTCCTCCAGCTCCCGGCAGCCCTGCTCCCCGGCCAGGATATATTTTACCAGCTCATGGTAGTATGCCACATTGGCCTGAAACATATCCTCCAGCTTGCGGTTGGACTGCTTGATCTCGGACTCGTACTGCTTGAGCTGGACATAGATCTTGTCCACCTCCTCCCCCATGGTGTGGTACTTGGCCAAAATCTTGTCCAGCTGCCGGCGCAGATTGCCGAACAGCCTGCCAAACAGGCCGGGGTCGTCCCGTATCTCCTCGATGTCGAACTTGTCCATAATTTTGGCCAGGGTGGTGAGCATGGCGCTGGAGTCGTCCAGCTGGGACATATTCATGCTGTTGAGAATCACGTCGGAGCATTTGGAGATCTCCTCCGCCGCCCCGCTGCCGAAGGAGACGATGGTCTCCAGGTTGTACACCTCGATCTGGCTGGCCAGGGCGTCCACCTCGGGGGAGTTGACCAAGGTCTGGCTCATCTGCTGGCGGTCCGCCGTGATGTCGTACTGAGGGTACTCCTCCTGCCCCTGGACGGAGACTATCTCCAGCTCCGGGGTCTGGGAGGGTTTTCCAAAATCCAATCCCATACTCAATCGCTCCTTCCAAATAATTTCCGAATGGGGTTTTTTCCTCTGGCGGGGAGGGCGCTGAAATTGGGGGGAACCAGGTCGTACAGGTACTCCCCCAGCTGCTGCTCGTTGGCGAAGGGTTTGGTAAAATACCCCTCGATGCAGCGGTAGCCAGTGGGGACAAAGAACAAAATGTCAAAGCCCACCAGATTCAAAAACGCGGTCAGAATGCTGTCCTCCAGGGAGAGCACCCGCTCGGTGGTGTTGATGAGGATCAATTTGGGGTTTTTCTTGGTGAAGTCGAACCGCTGGATGAGCCGCAGCAGCTCCTTGCTCAGGTTCAGGGCCACGGCGATGGCGGTGTACTCGGTCCCGTTTTGATAAATGCCCGCCACGCTCTGCCGGTCCAGCAGCAGCTGGAGCTTGTCCAGCAGGTAGTCCTGCATATCCTCTCTCAGGATGCGGTAGGGGTAGTCCTTGTGCTCCTTGATGCGGTTTTTCAGCAGCCGGCGGTTTTGCAGGAAGCGGGTCACATGGGGCTTGATGGGGTTCTCCTCCCGGCCGGTGAGCCACGGGACCTGGGTCACCACCAGGGTATCGGGGGTCATGAGCTTTTTGATGTCCTGCCAGTAGGGGTTGATCTGTCCGTCCTTCACCCCGCAGATCTTCTCCAGCAGGACGGGGAGGGTCACCGCCCCGTTTTCCGCCTGGAAGCTGGGCCGGTATTTCAGCTCCTGGTCCCAGAGCAGGGCGATCTCCTCATACATGACCCGCAGGGTGACGCTCTCCGCCTGGGCGTACTGCCGGTTCCGGTACAGCCCCGAGTCCTGATAGAGCAGGCTGTCCAGCTCCCGCTCCGCCTCATAGGCCGCGGTGCTCACCCGGACCTGGGACTGCTCCGCAGGGAAGGCGTCCATGGTCAGGGAATCCTCATACCGCAGCTCCAGCAGGCAGGGGTCCCGCAGGCTGGAGGTCCTGCTCAGGTCGGGCATCAGCAGCACCACGTCCACCGGCAGTCCGGCCAGCAGGCGCAAAAACCTCCCCTCATGCCCGGAGCACCCCCCGAAGAGGAAAAACACCGGGAGCTCCCCGGGCTTCCAGCCGGAGGGGAAGAGCTCCTTCTGATACCGCCGGAGCCAGCACAGCAGATAGACCGCCCCGTTGGTCAGCCGGGGCATAGCGGTCTCCCTTTCCTCCAGTATCAGGTCCACAAAGGCCCGGGTCATCAACCGCTGGAGCTCCTCCTGACCGGGGTAGCGGATGTTCCGGGTCAGTCCGCCGGCCAGCTGCTCGGGGGTCTGGTACTGGCCCCGCTGAATTCCCGCGACCTCCTCCGGGGAGGGGGCCGGAATGCCGCCGCTGACCGCGCAGACCCGGCGGCCCTGACCGGTGAGCTTCCGGTAGAGGGCGAACAGCTCTCCGGAGTAGGCCAGCTTGTCCTCCGCGCCGTACTGGGCAAGGAAGGCGTTGCAGAAGCGGTCCTCCCCTCCCCCCCTGTCCCGGGGCGGGATGAGCAGCTGGTCCAGGGCGGGCCGCTCCATCCAGGCGTTGGTGCAGCGCTGAAGGGCGGCGGGCGGGCCGTACAGCCGCTGCCGGTCCAGCTCCCGCCGCAGCCCCTCCTGTATCCCCTTGAGGGTGAAGCTGTTCGGGATGGGCTCCTGTCTCTCCTCCCGCCACTGCCGGGACCACTCCGACCTCGGGTCCAGCCGGAGATAGCCCTCCTCCCGCTCCAGCGCCAGGATATCCGCGCCCGCCCGGGACAGGATGACCAGCAGCTGGAGCTCATGCTGGCTGAGGGCCCCGTCGTACAGGACCTTCGGAAGGGACTCCGCCCCCAGCCGGTTGAGGATGCGCTCAAATTTATAGTAGAGCCAGCACATATACTTCATATACCCGTTGCGGAGCATATTGTCGTTCTTGCCCTGGCCGCGCATATCATTTAAGGTAGAAAAAATTGCCTCCGTGACCCGCTCCCGCTGGGCGGGGGACATTCGGGGGAGCCAGCGGGCAAGGCTTTGGTCCAAAAATCCCCTGTCCAGCCGGAACTCGGTCCCCATCATCTCGGTGTAGTAGGCCAGCTGGTCGGGTCCGGGGTTGGCCAGCCGCCCGTCCAAGATCACGCCGTTCTCCCGGGCCGCCTGATAGTACCGGCTCAAAAACGCGCTGCTCCCGGGGGTGAGGCCCGCAAGCCGGTAAAAGTAGACGCACCTCCGGGGCCGCTGGGCAAGGGGTGTGAAATAGTCCTCCAGTTTTTCCAAGGCTGCCTGTTGAAACATAACAAAAGTCCCCCGTGTTCTTCCCCCGGGCCTCTCTTTTTCCTGTTCCATTATAGGACGCCTTTTCCACCTTGTCAACCATTTTCGGCAGATGTTTTGTCGCTGCGCTTTGTAATCACCGGTATCTACAGCCTAATTCATCCAGGGTAAAAAGAAGTAACCGCCCCCCATCCAAAGCGTGCGGCTGCTTCTTGTAGCATAAACCTTTGGGTCAGCTGTCTGCTGGCGGCGTCCTTTCTGTCTTCTGGCATGGCCGCGCATATCCAGATTGTCAGGGGCAATATTAGAGCGGGAAGGTGATATCACTGAAATATTTTTGGATTATAGCACGTTGTTTCAGTGATGTCAATATGAAATCTTGATTTCCTACGCTGTTCAGGGCATAATGAAATCACTCTGAAATCAGGGAGATGTTTTTGACATGGCCACTGAAAAACGCCCCACCATGCTGCGCCTGCCGGAGGAACTCTATGAGAAGGTCCGCTATCTGGCATTTCTGGAGCGCCGCTCGGTCAATATGCAGATCGAACACGCCCTATCCACATATATTTGCGACTACGAATCCAGGCACGGACCCATTCAGCTCCCGACCGCGCCCAATGGAAATCAAAAATTTTGAAATTTCCTCTTGACAGTTTGCCTCATCTTGTGGCATAATAGGCGCACAGTTCAAAATGAAAAGGACATGGATACGACGATGGTTGTGCTATACCCTCATGAAGGGGGTATGGATATGGCAGCAGTCGTACTATGCCCTTTTTTCGTTTTGAAAAAGGGGACGCCAAAATTATTTTAATTTAAGGAGGCCCCAACTATGAAACGTAAGAACAACAGCCCTGAGTACCCCATCCAGGTCCTGCGCGAGCAGCTGCGCAGCCGTGCCCAGCAGCAGTCCCTGCTTCTCTCCCGCTCGGTCTCCCGGCTGACCTCCTGGGACGCCCAGCCCTGCCCGGAGTACGGGGAGGAGGTGGAGGCGGAGTACGAGACCATCGACCGCCTGCTCTACCTCCAGCAGTGCCGCGCCGCCCTGGAGCGCTGCCTCACCCGGGGCCGCGCCCGCCTGCGCTACCGGTGGCGGGACGGGCGGGTCAGCCAGACCGACTTCCGCAGGTCCGCTCCCGGCCGGGTGACGGCCAGGGGGCTGGAGCCGGAACAGCCCGCCGCCCGGGCCGCCTGACTCCCCCGCCGGGGACCAGTCACTCTGGTCCCCGGCTGTCTTTCTTTTCCAGCAAAATTTTTCGGAAAGACAGGGAACCTCTTCCCCGCTTTTTCGTCTATTACTCTTGACACGGTTTCGGGCACTGGTTACAATATAATACCATTTTTAAGAAAACTTTAAGATTTTGTAACCGCCCTGTTGTTGTCACCCCGGACAGAAGGGCATATAATGCAGGATGTGATCCATACCAAGCACATCCAGAGAAGGAGGAAGCCGCTATGCCAGAAGTTAAAGATACTCAGCCCGCCGCTCCCGTTCAGGAGGCGGCTGCAAATACACCGCCCGCGCCCCCCAGGCCCCCCGCAAGGCCCAAGGGGAAGGGCCGGAAGAAGGTGGTCAAGCGCGTTATCGCCCTGTCGGTCATCCTGGCCATCGTGGCCGGCTGCATTTTCGGCATGTGGTGGATTGTCTTCCGCCAGGACAGCGCGGGCCGGTTCCCCCTGACGGATGTCGCCCAGATCAACACCATCCAGAGCGTGGTCCAGGGCTACGGCAACGCGGTCCCCAAGGAGTCCGCCGCCATCACCCTCAGCGCCGCCGGCACGGTGGAGGAGGTCTACGTCACCGTGGGCCAGACCGTCTACGCCGGCGACCCGCTGTACACCATCGACAGCCAGGACGCCCGGGATAAGCTCACCAACGCCCAGGAGAAGCTCAGCGACCTGAACAAGGACCTGGCCGATCTCCAGGAGGACGCCGCCAACCTCACCGTCCGCGCCCCCTTCGCGGGGAAGCTCCAGGACGTGCATGAGTTCGAGCCCGACCAGGACGTGAACAAGGGGGACCCGGTGGCCACCCTGGTCAACGACCGGAAGCTGAAGCTCTCCCTCTATTTCAGCTACGCCTACGAGGGGGATATCCATGTGGGCCAGCCCGTCCAGGTCTCGGTCCCTGCGGTGATGCGGTCCTTTGACGGGACGGTGGAGAAGATCAACCGGGTCAGCTTCATCTCCCCCGAGGGCGCTGCTCACTTTGAAGCGGTCATCGTCTTCGACAACCCCGGCACTCTCACTGCGGAGATGGACGCCTCCGCCGTGCTCACCGCCGCCGACGGCTCCGACATCTACCCCTATAAAAACGGCCAGACCGAGTTCTATGAGACCCGCTCCATCCTGGCCAAGGCCTCCGGACCGGTCATCGGCCAGGGGAATCTGCTCAACTACGCCAACGTGGAGGTGGGGGAGGCCCTGCTGCACCTGGGCTCCTCCACCATCGACTCGGACATCCGGGCCAAGCAGGATCAGATCAACGAGGCCCAGGAGGACCTGAGAAAAGCGCAGGAGGGGCTGGAGAACTTCAACGCCGTGGCCCCCATCGACGGGCAGGTCTTCTCCTGCGCTCTGACCCCCGGCCAGGCCGTGAAGGAGGGGGAGACCGCCATCACCATCTCCAACACTACCACCATGATCGTGGACATCCAGGTGGACAGCCGGAACATCGGGTTCATCCAGGCGGGGATGACCATGGAGCTCACCGATGACAGCGGCAACCCCGTCATGGGTACCGTCACCAACGTGGCCATGCAGGGGGAGGTGGGGACCGGAACCACCACCTACCCGGTCAAGCTGGAGGTGGACAACTCCATGGGGACCATCTACAACGGCTCCTGGCTGAACTATAAGCTGGTCACCGCCGAGTCCGCGGACTGCGTGTCGGTCCCCAACCAGTGCATCAAGCGGGTGACCGACGTGAACGGTGAGACCCACACCGTGGTCTTCATCCAGGCAAGCGCCAAGCCGGACAACGCGGTGGAGCTGGACGCCGCCGCTCTGGGGGACGCCATGCCCGCCCCCTCTGACGGCTTCTGGCCCGTCCCGGTGACCACCGGCCTTTCGGATACTTACAGCTGCGAGATCACCGAGGGGCTGGAGGCGGACACCACCGTCTTCAGCGGCTGGGGCATGGGCGACCCGAAGAGCATGGGGGGCAGCACCGTCGGCGTTGAGGTAATTGGCTAAAGGAGGCTGCGCCATGCTCATTGAGATTCAGGATATCTATAAAATATACAACGAGGGGAAGGAGAGCGAGGTGCGGGCCCTGGACGGGGTCTCCCTTCAGATCGACCGGGGGGAGTTCGTGGCCATCGTGGGGCAGTCCGGCTCGGGCAAGTCCACCATGATGAACGTGCTGGGCTGTCTGGATGTGCCCACCTACGGGACCTACCTCCTGGACGGGACCCAGGTCACCGAGCTGTCCGACCGGCAGCTGGCCCGCATCCGCAACCGGGAGATCGGCTTCATCTTCCAGGGCTACAATCTGATCCAGGAGCTGGACGCCCTGGAGAACGTCACCCTCCCCCTCATATACCAGGGCATCTCCGTCTTCGACCGGGAGGACCGGGCCATGGAGGCGCTGGCCCGGGTGGGGATGGCGGACCGGGCCCACCACCGGCCCAGTGAGATGTCGGGCGGCCAGCAGCAGCGGGTGGCTATCGCCCGGGCCATCGCCACCCGCCCCCCCATCATCATGGCGGACGAGCCCACCGGCGCCCTGGACTCCAAGACGGGCCGCCACGTGCTGGAGATCCTCCGGGAGCTGAACGGCGAGGGCTCCACCATCATCCTCATCACCCACGACGACGGCATCGCCAGCCAGGCCAGGAGACGGGTGCGGCTGTCCGACGGGCGCATCATTTCCGACGAGAGCTTAAAGGAGGCGGCGGTATGAATCTGTTCCAGGCCTTCAAAATGGCCTTCAAATCCATCGCCATGAAGAAGACCCGCTCCTTCCTCACCATGCTGGGCATCATCATCGGCGTGGCCTCGGTGGTCATCATGGTGTCGGTGGTGGCCGGGCAGAACAAGCAGCAGATGGCCTACATGGAAATGATGGGCAACAACATGGTGGAGGTCAACGCCAGCTCCTGGACCGGCCAGGACATGGACCAGGTGATCAACGACTATGTGGCCACCCTGGGCAGCAATCTGGTGGTGGGCATCTCCCCAAACATCAACCTGTGGAGCGAAATGATCATCCGCTACGGGGGCAAGTCCTTCTCCACCCAGAACTGGGAGAAGTGGGAGGATATGATCCAGGTGGTGCTGGGCAACGAGTCCTACGGCATCTGCAACAACTACGAGCTGGCCGCCGGGCGGGAGCTGTCCTACCTGGACATCGAGAAGGAGAACAACGTCTGCGTCCTGGGCTCGGGCATCAAGGAAAAGCTGTTCAACTACACCGATCCCGTGGGGGAGACCATCACCATCAACGGCCTGCCCTATCTGGTCATCGGCTGGTACCAATCCAAGGCGGTGGAGGGCTGGGAGGAGATGGACAACGTGGTCCTCCTCCCCTACACCGTCAACCGCACCCTGAACCGGAACCAGACCATCAGCAGCTGGAAGATCAAATGCCCCACCGCCGCCGCCACCAGTGAGGTCACCGCCCGGGTCCAGGGCTTTCTGGACGGGATGTTCCCCGTGGACGAGAACGGCAACCAGCAGGGGGGCTATGGCAACGCCTACACCAACAACAACTGGCAGCAGCAGGCCCAGGAGTCCGCGAAGATGCAGACCATGGTCATGGGGGGCATCGCGGCGATCTCCCTCATCGTGGGGGGCATCGGCATCATGAACATCATGCTGGTCACCGTCACCGAGCGCACCCGGGAGATCGGCATCCGCAAGGCCATCGGGGCGGAGCGGCGGTCCATCATCGCCCAGTTTTTGATTGAGGCCGCCGTCATCTGCGGCATCGGCGGGGTGCTGGGCATCCTCATCGGGTGCATGGGCTCCCTGGTGGCGGGGAAATTCCTCCTGGACGGCATGATCCTCTGGCCCGACCAGGGGATCGTCACCGGGGCGTTCCTCTTCTCGGTGGTGCTGGGCATCATCTTTGGTATGTACCCCGCCGTGAAGGCCTCCGGTCTCCAGCCCGTGGAGGCGCTGAGAGCGGAATAAACTCTGCGCGGGTCCTGGGGCGGGCTGCGATGTTGTGCGGACAGGACAAATCATCTCCGCCGTCCGCAATTGCATTCCGCCCTCCCCGCCATGTCATCCATCCCCAACCCAAGAATAGGAGTGTGAACACTATGAAAACCCCAAAGCGGCTGTTTTCCGTCCTGGTGAGCGGAGCGCTGGTCCTCTCCCTGACCACGCTGCCCTCCGGAGCGGTACAGTCCTCCTTCAGCGACATCACCGACCCGGCCACCGCCGTCAACGCCGACATCCTGCGGCTGACGGGGGTGGTCAGCGGCACGGGAGGCAACCTCTTCGACCCCGGCGGCGTGCTCTCCCGGGCCCAGTTCTGCACCATGGTCATCAACTTCATGCAGCAGGAGGACCAGGTCCCCCTCCACAACACCCGGACCATTTTTTCCGATGTCGCCGCCTCCCACTGGGCCCGGGGCTATGTGAACCTGGCCGCCTCCCTCACCCAGAAGGACGGCGAGCGGGAGGTCCCCCTGGTCTCCGGAGTGGGCGACGGCCAGTTCAAGCCTGACGACCCCATCACCCAGGCCCAGGCCGCCACCATCCTCATCCGGGTGCTGGGCTACACCGGAGCGCAGTCGGGCTCGGTCTGGCCCCAGAGCTATATGAACCTGGCCGGCTCCATCGGACTGTTGAACGGGCTGAGCGGCGGCTACATGGACCCCCTCACCCGGGCCCAGGCCGCCCAGCTCTTCGTCAACGCCCTGAGCTGCAAGACCGGCGGCGAGGGCAGCGCCAAGTTCTACACCACCCTGGGCTCGGAGGAGAAGGAGAACATCCTCCTGGCCGTGGATGTGGAGTCGGACACCGGGGCGGAGCAGGGTGCCATCCGCACCTCCGGCGGGACTTACCTGCCCAAGAACGAGGGGGTCAAGCCCTCCGCTCTGACAGGCAAGCGGGGCAGCCTGATCCTCAACGACAAGAAGGAGATCGTCACCTTCCTCCCCGATGACAGCGAGTCCACCGTCATCACCCTGGCTGAGAACGCCCAGTCCAGCGGGGTCAAGGACCGGAGCAAGCAGTACACCATCGACAGCACCACCCCGGTCTATACTGGAGACAGCGCTGAGGGCAAGAGCTATCTGGACAGCTACACCAGCCTGTACGCCGGGACCCAGCTCACCCTGTACACCGAGCGGGGCAAAGTGGTCGCTGTCTACACCACCAGCACCACCACCAGCATCGAGGCGGACGCGGTAGTCGTCATGGGCCGGATCTCCGCCGCCACCTTCCACCAGCTCACCGGCGGGGCGGACAGCTTCAACGTCATCAAGAACCGGGAGCAGGTGGGCCTGTCCTACATCCGGCCCTATGACGTGGTCACCTATGACAAGCTGACCAACACCCTGATCGCCTCCGACCTGCGCCTCCCCTGCGTCTACTGGGACGCCTCCCCCAACACCCGCACCCCCACCTCCATCACCGTCCACGGCACCAAGTTCGACGTGCTGGAGAGCGCCTGGGACTCCATCCAGAACTTTAATATGGGGGATAAGGTCCTGCTCCTCCTCACCGCCGACGGCAAGGTGGCGGGTATGGCCAGCGAGGATTCCGGCCTGCGCTCCACCGCCATAGGCTTCATCAACGGAAAGAGCGCCGAGCTGTTCCTCCCCAACGGCGGGACCATGACCCTGTCCGTCACAGGGCTCAGCGACAGCCTGTCCAACCGCCTGGTCACCTACTCCGCCGATAAGGACGGACTCCACGCCGCCCGGTTCTCCTCCGCCCACGCCTCCGGTTCCTTCCTGCCGGACGAGATGAAGCTGGGGAACTATACGGTCAGCGCCGGGGTGCGCGTCTTTGAGCAGACCCCCGACGGCGTGATGACCCCCATCTCTCTGGACCAGCTGGGGCACAGCGCCATTGACAAGAGCGATATCGCCGCCTACCGGCTGAACAGTTCCAACGCGGTGGACTTCATCGTGCTGGACGCGGTGACGGGCAACGCCTACGAGTACGGCATCATCGTCTCCGTGCTGGACTCCCGCCCCTACGAAGTGGTGGACAAGGACGAAAACGGCAACGAGATACGCCTCCCCGTTTTGGACGCTGATGGAAACCAGCGGTATGACGATGATGGAAAACCCATGACCATACCCAAGACCCACACGGAGTACCAGCAGGCTCAGAGCTGGAAGCTGGTCCGGGGCAGCGGGACCATCGAGTTCGGCACCTACGGCGGCTATAACGGCAAGTCGGGAGACGTTGTGGGCGTGGTTTCCGGCCCGGGGCAGAACAAGGATGTGGTCATTGCCAGCTCGGTAAAGCTGACCGAGGTGAAAAATGTTCAGCGCCGCGCCTTCTTTGAGCGGGACGGCCAATACTATGTGAACGTGAACAACCAGTCCTACCGGGTCGCGGACAATGTGGAGTGCTTCCGGAGCGGCAGCTACCTGGAGAGCGACATCTGGTTCAGCCAGGCCACCGGGGCGGAGCGTCTGGACGCCTGCCTGGCCTACAGCGACAATATGACCCTCTACGTGGACCCCATCGGCCACCAGGTCCGGGTCATCGAAGCCAAATAAACAAAAGCCTCCCCTCCGGCCCGCCCGGAGGGGAGATTTTTTAACCGCCTGTCAGGAAAAAATGACCGTCCGTCTCAAACGGCTGGACAGCGGGACGGAAGGCGGGTATACTCAGGGCAGGAGAGGAGGGGAGGCCGTTGGAAGTGGAGATCCGAATCGAGCCCGGCCGCCAGGAGCCCAAGGCGGTCATTCTGACGGGGGAGGAGACCGGCGCGCTGCTGGAGCTGGCTCAGCGTCTCCGGGCGATGGCTCTGGGTCCCATCCCGGTGCGCCGGGGGGAGGAGGTGCTCCTGCTGCCCCAGGAGAGTTTTCTTCGCTTCTACACCGACGGCAAGGGGGTGTCCGCCCAGACCGGCCAGGAGGTCTACCCCGTCCGCCTGCGCCTGTACGAGCTGGAGGAGCGGCTGGACCGGACCCGCTTCGCCCGCATCTCCAGCGGTGAAATTGTCAATCTGGACCGGGTCACCAGTCTGGACCTGTCCCTGTCGGGGACCATCCGGATGACCCTGGACGGCGGGATACAGACCTATGTCTCCCGGCGGTATGTGAAAAAAATCAAGGAGACCCTGCATCTGGGGAGGAGGAACCAAAATGGAGACAACTAAACGGACCTGGCTGGTCCGGATTCTGACCGGGAGCGCCCTGGGTCTGTTGGCCGGGGTGATTTTGGTCCCCTGTCTGATGAGCACCCGAGGGGCCCCTCCTCTGGTGTGCCTGCTGTGCGCCGCGCTGGGAGGGGCGGCGGGGGTGGCTACCCTGCCCTTTGCCGATGACGGGAGAACTCTGCTGCTGCACTCCGGGCTCCATTTTGCGGTCACCTCCGCCCTGTTTCTCCTGCTGGCGGCTCAGTTCTGGTCCGTGTGGGACTGGCAGGCGCTGCTGCTGCTGGAAGGCGCGCTTGCCCTGCTGTACGCCCTGATCTGGACGGGGCGGTGGATCGGCTGGTATGCGGAGATACGACAGCTGCGCGCCCTGCTGGGCCTGGCCCCCGGACCCTCCCCCCTGAAATGGCGGGAGACCCTGCCCTATCTGCCCTTTGCGCTGATCCTGTGCGACGTCCTGCCGGTGCTGCTGCGGTGGGCGGAGCGGGAGCTGAACGGCGGCTGGATAGATGTGCCCGTGCTGTCCGGCCTGCTCCTGCCCTGCCTCATTCTCCCGGCTGCGGGGTTCTGCTCCGGCCTCTCCCTGGGGAAGCGTCAGGGCCTGTGTCCCCTCTACCCCCTGGCCCTGGCCCTGTGTTATCTGCCCATGGTGTTTGCGCTCTATAACGCCAGCGCCCTGTTCCTCTGCCTGATGTCCAGCCTCCCCGCTCTGGTTGGGAACGCGGCGGGCTGGCTGTGGCGGCGGAGCCGGTGAGGTTTTTCTTGACTTTTCACGTCGGGGCCGGTATACTTTAGTATGGGTATGGAAAGGAGTCAAGGGTCATGACAAAAGAAGAAATGCAGCGTTTTTTGAACCGTGAAGCGGAAAAGGGAAGCACAGAGTTTGAAGCTCTGAAGGCTCTGGCGGATATCTTGGGTATCCAGTTCCCAACCCTGAAGGCAGACACAAAGAGCGAGTAACATGTACACAGAGCCGGGGAGGAGTCCCCGGCTTATTTTTCTGCCCAGACAATTGGTATGGGGCGGCATAAAATTTCTTTCCTGCATAGAACCGGCCAAATCACCCAAAACTACCCCTGGACTTCAGTGCAAGGAGGTGGATTTGACGTGATGATGGATAAAATTGCCCTGACCGTGCTGATTATCGGCGGACTGAACTGGGGCAGCGTGGGCCTGTTCGGATTTGATCTGGTGGCCTTCGTCTGCGGCGGCTCAGGCAGCATGATCAGCCGGGTCATCTATACCCTGGTGGGGCTGTCCGCGGTGTGGTGCGTCTCCCTGCTGTTCCGGGAGCGGGACCCCGTGGAGGAGCGGCGCTGACCTGCGGAATTTCTGACCTGGGGACCGGGAGCGCTCCGCTTCCGGTCCCCTGCTGCGTCCGGAGTGCATAAAATGTGAATATCTCCCGCAAATATTCAATAATATATTCATTTTTGGTGAAAATATACGGAAGAAATGGGGGATTTTTTGGATAATCATGCAAATAGCCCCCTTGTATTTCCGGGAAAAGCATGGTAGACTTGTCCCCATAAGACCAGAAATCAGGCAAAGTGCGCCTGAACTGAATTTTTTTGGAGGGAATAAAACTATGTCAACCGTAAAAAAAGTGGTGCTGGCCTACTCCGGCGGCCTGGATACATCCATTATTATCCCCTGGCTGAAGGAGAACTATGACAATCCGGAGATCATCGCCGTGTCCGGAGACGTGGGACAGGGGACCGAGCTGGACGGCCTGGAGGAGAAGGCCCTCAAGACCGGCGCCTCCAAGCTCTATGTGGAGGACCTGACTGACGCGATGGTGGACGAGGTCATCATCCCCTCCATGATGATGGGGGCTAAGTATGAGGACTACCTGCTGGGCACCGCCTTCGCCCGGCCCATCATCGCCCGGCGGCTGGTGGAGATCGCCAAAAAGGAGGGGGCGGACGCCATCTGCCACGGCTGTACCGGCAAGGGCAACGATCAGGTCCGGTTCGAGCTGGCCATCAAGCGCTTCGCCCCCGAGATGAAGATCATCGCCCCCTGGCGGGAGTGGTCCATCAAGGGACGGGACGAGGAGATCGACTACGCCGAGGCCCACAACGTCCCCCTGAAGATCAGCCGGGAGACCAACTACTCCAAGGACAAAAACCTGTGGCATCTGTCCCACGAGGGGCTGGACCTGGAGGACCCCGCCAACGAGCCCAAGTATGACGAGCCGGGCTTTCTGGAGATGGGGGTCTCCCCCGCCATGGCCCCCGACGCTCCCACCTACGTCACCCTGGACTTTGAGAAGGGCTGGCCAGTCGCCATCGACGGGGAGAAGATGAAGGCCAGCGATATCATCCGCAAGCTCAACGACCTGGGCGGCAAAAACGGCATCGGCCTGCTGGACATCGTGGAGAACCGTCTGGTGGGCATGAAGGACCGGGGCGTGTATGAGACTCCCGGCGGGACCATCCTCTACCGGGCCCACGAGGTGCTGGAGATGATTACCCTGGACAAGGACACCAAGCACATGAAGACCAAGCTGGCGGTGGATTTTGCCGACCTGCTCTACAACGGCAAGTGGTTCACCCCTCTGCGGGAGGCGCTCCAGGCCTTCGCCGTGGACACCCAGAAGTATGTCACCGGCACGGTGAAGCTCAAGCTGTATAAGGGCAACATCATCACCTCCTCCGTCACCTCCCCCTGCACCCTGTACTCTGAAAACCTGGTCACCTTCGAGGAGAGCGACTACGACCAGAAGGACTCCCAGGGCTTCATCAACCTGTGGGGCCTGCCCGACACCGTCCAGGCGCTGCGGGAGCAGGGAAAGCTGTAAAAATAAGGAGCGATCACTATGAAACTCTGGGCCGGACGTTTCCAGAAGGAAACCGATACCCTTGTCAACGACTTTAACTCCTCCATCGGCTTTGATGTCCGGCTCTACCGGCAGGACATCAAGGGCTCCATCGCCCACGCGGAGATGCTGGGCAAGCAGGGCATCATTGAGGCCCACGAGGCACAGACCATTGTGGAGGGGCTGACCGCCATCCTGGCCGACATTGAGGCGGACAAGGTGGAGTTCTCCCTGGACAATGAGGACATCCACATGAACATCGAGGCCATGCTCACCCAGCGGGTGGGGGAGGCCGGAAAGCGCCTGCACACCGCCCGCTCCCGGAACGACCAGGTGGCGGTGGACACCCGG
Organism: Lawsonibacter sp.; assembly: GCA_022801435.1. Classification (GTDB taxonomy): domain Bacteria; phylum Bacillota; class Clostridia; order Oscillospirales; family Oscillospiraceae; genus Lawsonibacter. Next base: position 22,724 of record JAAWSG010000017.1, on the reverse strand, counting down.
CTGTATGTCAAGGAGGAGATCCCCGTCCTCATCAGCCATGTTCTGGAGCTGGAGCGAGTGCTGGTCAAAAAGGCCAGGGCCAACCTGGACACCGTCATGCCCGGGTACACCCACCTCCAGCGGGCCCAGCCCACCACCTTCGCCCACTACATGATGGCCTATGCCAATATGTTCAAGCGGGACGTAACCCGGCTGGAGGACTGCCTGGAGCGGCTGGACGAGTGCCCCCTGGGCGCGGGAGCGCTGGCCACCTCCACCTATGAGGCGGACCGCTTCCAGACCGCCGCCGCCCTGGGCTTCCAAAAACCCACCGACAACTCCATGGACTCGGTCTCTGACCGGGACTATGTCATCGAGCTGCTCTCCGCCCTGTCCATCCTCATGATGCACCTGTCCCGCTTCTCCGAGGAGATCATCCTCTGGTGCTCCTGGGAGTTCAAGTTCGTGGACCTGGACGACGCCTACTCCACCGGCTCCTCCATCATGCCCCAGAAGAAAAACCCCGACGTGGCCGAGCTGGTCCGGGGCAAGACCGGGCGGGTGTACGGCTCCCTGGTCACCCTGCTCACCGTGATGAAGGGACTGCCTCTGGCCTACAACAAGGACACCCAGGAGGACAAGGAGCCCCTCTTTGACGCCATCGACACGGTGGAGCTGTGCCTGCCCGTCTTCGCCGCCATGGTGGACACCCTCACCGTCCGCCCCAGAGACATGGCCCGGGCGGCGGCGGGAGGCTTCATCAACGCCACCGACTGCGCCGACTACCTGACCAAGAAGGGACTCCCCTTCCGGGAGGCGTATATGATCGTGGGCCGGCTGGTCCACCAGTGCATCCGGACAGGGGACACCTTGGATACCCTCACCCTCCGGGACTTCCGGTCCATCTCCGGGCTGTTTGACTCGGACGTGTACGACGCCCTGGCCCTGAAGACCTGCGTCAACGGCCGGAAGGTCTACGGCGGCCCCGCCCGGGAGTCTGTGGAGAAGCAGATTTCCCTCATCGAGGAATTTGTGGAGGCCCGGCAATGAGCGCGCCCAAGGTATACATCGACGGCAAGGAGGGCACCACCGGCCTCCAGATTTACGAGCGCCTGGGGGGGCGCGGCGACATCCAGCTCCTCCTCATTGACGAGGACAGGCGGAAGGACCCCGCGGAACGGAAAAAATTCCTCAACGAGGCCGATCTGGTCTTCCTCTGCCTGCCCGACCAGGCAGCAATAGAGGCGGTATCCCTCATTGAAAACGAGAATACCCGGGTCATCGACTGCTCCACCGCCCACCGGGTAAATCCCGACTGGGCCTATGGCTTCCCGGAGCTATCCGGTCTCCACAGAAAGCTGATTGCGGAGGCGAAACGAGTAGCCAATCCGGGTTGTCACGCCACTGGATTTATCACCAGCGTCTATCCCCTGGTGGCGATGGGTGTGATTCCGGCGGACTGCCCTCTGACCTGTTTTTCCCTCACCGGCTACTCCGGAGGGGGAAAAAAGATGATTACCCAGTACGAGGAAGAGAAAGGCGGGGACCTGTACGCCCCCCGTGTCTACGGTCTGAGTCAGAACCACAAGCATCTGCCGGAGATGAAAATCCGCTGCGGACTGACTTATTCTCCCGTGTTCTGCCCTGTGGTAGACGACTATTACAAGGGAATGGCAACTACGGTCCTGCTCCACACCGCCCTGACAGGGCGAGGCCGGGGCGCGCAGGCCGTCTGGGAGGAGTTGTCCAACTACTATCGGGAGCAGCCCCTGATTTATGTGGCTCCGCTGAACTGGGAGGAGCCCATGATCGCCGCCAATGCCCTTGCGGGGAAGGATACACTGACACTGATTGTCTGCGGAGACGAGGAGCGCGTTACCGTTACCTCCCTTTTTGACAATCTGGGCAAGGGGGCCTCGGGCGCGGCGGTGCAGAATATGAACCTGATGCTGGGCTTCGCGGAGACCGAGGGCCTGAATTTGGAATAGGAGATATGAATATGCTGAACGAAATTTCCGGCGGCGTCTGTGCCGCACAGGGGTTCCGGGCCTCCGGCGTCCACTGCGGCGTAAAGGCGGGGGGCAATCCGGCGAAGAACGACCTGGCCCTGATCCTCTCTGACCGGGAATGTACCGCCGCCGGAGTCTACACCCTGAACCGGGTGAAGGCGGCCCCCATCTACGTGACCATGGACCACCTGGAGGACGGGGTGGCCTGGGGCATCGCGGCCAACAGCGGCAACGCCAACGCCTGCTGCCCCCAGAGCCACGAGAACGCCGTGCTCATGTGCCAGGCCGCCGCTCAGGCCACCGGACGGGAGGAGACGGATTTTGTTGTCTGCTCCACCGGGGTCATCGGCCAGACCATCAACATCGCCGCCATCCAGGCCGGGATGCCCGCCGCCGCCGCCGCCCTGAGCGCGGAGGGCTCGGACGCCGCCGCCCGGGCCATCATGACCACCGACACGGTGAAGAAGGAGGCCGCCGTCTCCTTCACCGCCGGCGGGAAGGAGGTCAGAATCGGCGCCATTGCCAAGGGCTCCGGGATGATCCACCCCAACATGGGGACCATGCTCTGCTTCATCACCACCGACTGCGCCATCACCCACGGGATGCTGGAGAACGCCCTGCGGGAGGTGTCCGCCAAAACCTTCAACCGGGTCACGGTGGACGGGGACACCTCCACCAACGACACCTGCGTGGTGCTGGCCAACGGCATGGCGGGAAATCCCCTCATTGAGTGGATGGACGAGGACTATGACGCCTTCCGCCAGGCGCTGCACCACCTCTGCCGCCAGCTGGCCCGGGCCATCGCCGGAGACGGGGAGGGCGCCAGCCGTCTGGTCACCTGCAAGGTCTCCAGCGCCCGGAGCGAGGAGAGCGCCGAGCGGCTGGCAAAGGCGGTGGTGGGCTCCGCCCTGGTCAAGGCCGCCATGTTCGGCGCTGACGCCAACTGGGGACGGGTGCTGTGCGCCATGGGCTACTCCAAGGCCCCCTTCCGGCCTGAGCACGTGGATGTAGCCTTCTCCTCCGCCGCCGGCTCGGTTCTCGTGTGCCGCCGGGGAGAGGGGCTGGACTTCGACGAGGGGCTGGCCAAGCAGGTGCTCACCGAGAAGGAGGTCGTCATCGCGGTGGACCTCCACGAGGGAGAGGACTGCGCCGAGTGCTGGGGCTGCGACCTGACCTACGACTATGTGAAAATCAACGGCGATTACAGAACGTAAGAGGCAATGCGGCTGTTTTGTTTGCGGGCCGGAATTGACCGGATTTCTAAAAATGCGGAATAAAAACAGGGGGAATTACCATGTCCTTCAATGAAATTGACCGGGCAAAGGTGCTGGCCGAGGCCCTGCCCTACATTCAAAAGTACACCGGCAAGACCATCGTGGTCAAGTACGGCGGCAGCGCCATGATCTCCGATGAGCTGCGCCAGGCGGTGATCTCGGACATCATGCTGCTGTCCCTGGTGGGCATCCGGGTGGTGATGGTCCACGGCGGCGGCCCCGAGATTAAGGCCATGCTGGACAAAATCGGCAAGGAGTCGAAATTCGCGGACGGCCTGCGCTGCACCGATCAGGAAACCATGGAGATCGTCCAGCAGGTGCTGTGCGGTCAGGTGAACAAGGACCTGGTGGCCACCCTTAACCGCCTGGGAGGCCGGGCCATCGGGCTGTGCGGGCTGGACGGCGGACTGTTCCAGGCAAAGATGCTGGACGAGAGATACGGGCTGGTGGGGGAGATTCACCATGTGGACCCCCGGCCGGTGGTGGACGCGCTGAACTGCGGCTACCTCCCTGTGGTGGCCACCGTGGCCCAGGGGATCGACCGGGATACCGCCTACAACATCAACGCGGACACCGCCGCCGCCAAGCTGTCGGTGGCCCTGGAGGCGGAAAAATTGATCCTCCTCACCGATGTCCGGGGGCTGCTCCGGAATCCGGAGGACGAGTCCACCCTCATCCCCGCGCTCCAGCTCTCCTCCGTCCCCGCCCTGGTGCGGGAGGGGATCATCTCCGGCGGCATGATCCCCAAGGTGGACTGCTGCGTGGAGGCAGTGCGCTCCGGTGTCAAGTCCGCCGTCATCCTGGACGGGCGGGTGTCCCACTCGCTGCTGATTGAGCTGCTGTCCGACGCGGGCGTGGGGACCCTGCTGTCCAACTGAACACGCGGGCACAGCGGGAAATCTATGTAACGCAAGGAGGAATCTCCATGACCTTTGAAGAGATAAAAGCCCTGGACGAACAGTATGTGATGCACTCATACGCCCGCTTCCCGGTGGCCCTGGACCGCGGGAAGGGCGCCACCCTGTGGGACACCGAGGGCAGGGAGTACATCGACTTCACCGCCGGCATCGGCGTGACCTCCCTGGGCCACGGGGACGAGGGCTGGCAGCAGGCGGTCACCGGGCAGGCGGCCAAGCTGGGACACATCTCCAACCTGTTTTATACCGAGCCCTACGCCAAGGCGGCCCAGAAGCTGTGCAGCCGGACGGGGATGGCCAAGGTGATGTTCGGCAACTCCGGGGCGGAGGCCAACGAGGCCATGATTAAGCTGGCCCGGAAGTGGTCCTTTGACAAGTACGGCAAGGGGCGGGGCACGGTCATCACCCTCCACAACTCCTTCCACGGCCGCACCATCACCACCCTGGCCGCTACCGGGCAGGACGTGTTCCACAACTACTTCTTCCCCTTTACGGAGGGCTTCCGGTACGCCGACGCCAACGACATGGACTCTGTGGCGGCGGTGGCCGGACACGATGTCTGCGCCGTCATGGTGGAGCTGGTCCAGGGGGAGGGCGGCGTGCTGCCTCTGGACCGGGACTTTGTGCAGCGGGTCGCGGAGCTGTGCGCCCAGCGGGACTGGCTGCTCCTCATTGACGAGGTGCAGACCGGGGTGGGCCGCACCGGAAGCCTCTTCGCCTTCCAGCAGTACGGCATCCAGCCTGACGCGGTCTCCTTCGCCAAGGGCATCGCCGGGGGACTGCCCTTCGGCGGGGTGATGGCGGGGGAGAAGTGCCAAACTGTCTTTACCCCCGGGACCCACGGGACCACCTTCGGAGGCAACCCTGTGGCCGCCGCCGCCGCCTGCTACGTGCTGGACACCATAGATGACGCCCTGCTGGCCCAGGTGCGGGAGAAGGGGGACTACCTCCGCAGCCAGATCGAGGCCATGGACCTGCCCTGTCTGGGCAAGGCCCGGGGGCTGGGCCTGATGGTGGGGGTGGAGGTCAAGGGGGGCCGGACCAACAAGGAGCTGGCCGCCCGGCTCATTGACCACGGCCTGCTCATCCTCACCGCCGGACCTGGCCTGCGCCTGCTGCCCCCCCTCACCATCACCCGGGAGGAGATGGACCGGGGCCTGACCATCATGAAGGAGACGTTATCATGAAAAAAGACCTGTTAAAGCTGCTGGACCTGTCCAAGGAGGAGATTGTAAAAATTCTCAACACGGCGGACCAGCTGAAATATGAGCAGAAGCACAACATCCACCGGGACTACCTCAAGGGCAAGACCCTGGCAATGATTTTTGAGAAAAACTCCACCCGCACCCGGGTCTCCTTTGAGGCGGGGATGTTCCAGCTGGGGGGCCACGCCCTGTTCCTGTCGGGCAAGGAGAGCCAGATCGGCCGCGGGGAGCCGGTGGAGGATACCGCCCGGGTGCTGGACCGGTACTGTGACGGCATCATGATCCGCACCTTCGCCCAGGAGGAGGTGGAGGGGCTGGCCCGGTACACCAGAATCCCGGTCATCAACGGCCTGACCGACTTCTGCCACCCCTGCCAGGTGCTGGCCGACCTGCTCACCATCCGGGAGCACAAGGCGGTGCTGGAGGGCCTGAAGCTGTGCTACATCGGGGACGGCAACAACATGGCAAACTCCCTGATCGTGGGCGGGCTGAAAATGGGGATGGAGGTCTCCGCGGCCTGCCCGGAGGGCTACGACCCCGACCCCAGGGTGCTGGACTTCGCCCGGAGCAGTCCAGACCACCGGTTTACCCTCGTCCGCACCCCCCAGGAGGCCGCTGTCCACGCCGATGTGGTGGTTACCGATGTGTGGGCCTCCATGGGTCAGGAGGAGGAGAAGGCGGTCCGGGAGAGGGCCTTCGCCGGATACCAGGTGAACGCGGAGCTGCTGTCCCTGGCCAACGCGGGCTGCATGGTCCAGCACTGCCTGCCCGCCCACCGGGGAGAGGAGATCACCGCGGACGTGTTCGAGTCCCATGCAGACGAAATCTTTGACGAGGCGGAAAACCGTCTCCACGCCCAGAAAGCGGTCATGTACCTGCTCATGGGCGGGGAACAGGCGTAACCTCCCCATATATCCAAAAACATCCAGCCGTATTGACGCGGCTGGATGTTTTTGTATGGATTGAGCTATATTCCATCTGCATTCACTGCACCGCACAAGAGAAATTGGTGCGGGACGGGTTCCAATTCGCGGAGCCCTTTGAAGAATGGCGCTGAATTTCAGGCGGTCTGCCAGCTCATTTACCGTCTGGCTCGCTGGTGGGGGTCCGGGTATCGTGTCTCCGCATATTTTGGGGGAAGCGTATCCCCTCTATTTCCCCACGCAGAACCGGGCGAAGATACGGCCGGTGACATCCTCCCGGACGGACTGGCCGGTGAGCTCCCCCAGGGCGGACAGGGCCTCCTCCACGTCGGTGAGGAGGGCGTCCGGGGTGACTCCCGCCTCCAGGGCCGCTCTGGCTCTCCGGACCGCCTCCCTGGCCCGGGAAGCGGCCTCCTCCTGGCGGGCGTTGGTCAAGATCTCGCCATAGCCCCCCCACAGGTCCTGGGGAAAGGCGCAGGAGATCTCATTGCACAGCTCGTCCAGATATCCCGTTCTGGCGCTCACCGTCACTGCGGGACAGCCAAGCTCCTCAAAGCGCTGGATGGGGCGGGGCGCGGCGGGCAGGTCCCCCTTGGTCCACACCAGAACGGTGGGAGCCAGGGACACAGCCTCCCGGACCAGGGCGATATCCTCCTCCCCTGCGGGCCGGGAGGAATCAAGGAGCGCCAAAATCAGTCCCGCCTCCTCCATGGCCCTCCGGGAGCGCTCCACCCCCAAGCTCTCCACCGGGTCGTCCGTCTCCCGGAGGCCGGCGGTATCGATGAGCCGCAGGGGGACGCCGCCCAGCTCGCACCGCTCCTCCACCGTGTCCCGGGTGGTGCCGGGGATGTCGGTGACAATGGCCCGGTCCCAGCCCACCATGGCGTTGAGCAGGGAGGATTTGCCCGCGTTGGGCCGGCCCACAATGGCGCAGGCCACCCCGTCCCGCAGCAGCCTCCCCCGCCCGCAGGTGGCCAGCAGGGCATTCAGTTCTCCCTCCTGATTGGACAGTTCCTCTTCCAGCTGCTCCAGGCGGAAGGGGTCGATATCCTCATCCGGGTAGTCCAGCACGGCGTGAAAATGCGCCATCACGTCCACCAGAGCGGAGTAAATATCCTCAATCCGTTTGGACAGCGCTCCGGCCAGCTGACCGGCGGCGTGGCGGGCCCCCTCCCGGCTCCGGGCCTCCAGCAGGTCCCCCACCGCCTCCGCCTGGGCTAAGTCCAAGCGGCCGTTGAGAAAGGCCCGCCGGGTGAACTCCCCCGCTCCGGCCTGCCGGGCTCCGGCGTGGAACAGGGACTCCAGCCCCAGGGAGAGGACCATGGGCGAGCCGTGGCAGTGGAGCTCCGCCGTGTCCTCCCCGGTGTAGCTGTGGGGGCCACGGCTGTAGGTACACAGCACCCGGTCGATGGGCTGTCCCCCCCTGTCCAGCAGCTCTCCATAGACCAGCTCCCGGGGGGCGTGCTCCCGCAGAGCCTTGCGCCCCAGGGGTTTGAAGCACCGCTCCGCTGCCTGGAGCGCCATCGGCCCGGACAGCCGCAAGATCCCGATGGCCCCCGGCCCCGGCGGTGTGGAGATGGCCGCGATGGTGTCCGTCCAGTCAGACATGATGAACACTCCTTCCAGCTTTTCCTCAAAATCCGCAGGTCCTCCTGCGGAAAAAATTTTGTCAAAAATACTCCCTTGACAGACGTTATGGAAACCAAAAACTCCCGCACTCCCGGAAAAAGTTACTTTTCCACACTGTGGATAACCTTGTGGAAAAGTGGAAAACCCTTGCCGCTGTTGAAACTGCGCCGGAGCCCGTCCCCGCCCGGGCCTGTCTGCAAACTGCACAGAGCCGTACACATAATTTTACCCGCCCCGGGCCACCGCCTCCGCCACCCGGATGCCGTCCACGGCGGCGGAGACGATCCCTCCGGCGTAGCCCGCCCCCTCCCCGCAGGGGTACAGCCCCCGGAGGGCGGACTGACAGTCCTCCCCCCGGAGGATGCGCACCGGGGAGGAGGAGCGGGTCTCCACCCCGGTGAGCACCCCGTCCCCCTGGGCGAAGCCGTGGAGCTTCCGGTCCAGTAGGGGAATCGCCTGAGCCAGCGTGCCGGCGGCATATCCGGGCAGGCAGGGGCGCAGGGCGGTCCAGGTGACCCCGGGACGGTAGGTGGGCAAAATGGATCCCGGCCCCTCCGAGGGGCGGTTTTGGAGAAAATCCTCCACCCGCTGGGCGGGAGCCCGGAAGCCCCCTCCCCCCAGCCGGAAGGCCGCCCGCTCCCACTCCTCCTGGAAGCGGACCCCGGCCAGGGCGTCCTCTCCGGGAAAATCGGCCGGACCCACCCCCACCAGCAGGCCGCCGTTGATATTCTCCCCATCCCGGGCCCGCAGGCTCATGCCGTTGGTGACCACACCCCCCTGCTGGGAGGCGGCGGCCACCACCTGTCCCCCAGGGCAGACGCAGAAGGTGAAGGCGGACCGGCCGTTGGGCAGGTGGCAGGCCAGCTTGTAGTCCGATGGGGGGAGCTTCTCCCAGGCGGACCCGTACTGCCGGAAGCTGATGTCCCGCTGGCGGTGCTCAATGCGCACCCCGACGGCAAACGGCTTCTGTTCCATGGGGACCCCGCTTTCGTGCAGCATGGTGAAGGTATCCCGGGCGGAGTGCCCCGGAGCCAGGATGAGGGCATCGGCAGTGAGGAGGTACTCCCCCTGGGAAGACTCCGCCCGGACCCCCGCCAGCCCCCCGCCTGAGACGGTCAGCCCGGTGAGCTTATGGCCAAAGCGCACATCACAGCCCAGGGCGATGAGTTCCATTCGGATATTTTTCACCACCTTTTGGAGGATGTCCGTGCCGATGTGGGGTTTTTGGGCGTAACGCACGTCCTCCGGGGCCCCCGCCTGGACCAGGGTGTCCAGCACGGCGGAGATGCGGGGGTCGTGGATCCCGGTGGTGAGCTTGCCGTCCGAGAAGGTCCCCGCGCCCCCCTCTCCGAACTGGACATTGGAGCCCTCGTCCAGCGCCCCGGCGGCCCAAAAATCCCCCACGTCCAGGGCGCGGCGGTCCACGTCCCGCCCCCGCTCCAGCACCACGCAGGGCAGGCCGTTCCGGGCCAAAAAGAGGGCGGCAAACAGCCCCGCCGGCCCCATCCCCACCACCACAGGGGACAGGCCGGACCGGCGGCGCACCTGGGGGAAGGTGTAGGGGGCGGGCTGAACCAGACTGACCCTCCGCCCGGGGGCGTTCCGGACCGCCGCCGCCTCGTTGGGCAGGGAGAGCTCCACCGTGCAGACATAGTGGACGTTGTTCTTGTCCCGGGCGTCAATGGACTGCCGGACCAGCCGCACCTCGTCCAGCGCGCCGGGCCGCACCCCCAGGGCTCGGGCCGCCCGCTTCCGCAGCAGCTCCAGGTCCCCGTCTATGGGCAGGGGGAGATCACCGATCCGTATCATAGCCGCACCTCATTTCCACCCGGACCGCCCGGGCTGAGTTTCTGTTCTCTATTATACCACAGCTTCCGCCAAATTGGGGAAAAAAATTCCGCCCCCGGGGCAGGGGCGGAAGGACAGGGGCAGAATGTATGAGCTGTGCTGGCTGCTGGATGGGAGCTCAGCGGCCCAGCGCCAGAGCGGCCAGGGCGCTGGCGCCGATGCGGTCCGCGCCGGCCTCCAGCAGCGCCTGTGCCTGCTCGAAGGTACGGATGCCGCCGGCGGCCTTGACGCGCATATCGGGGCTGATGTGCTCCCGGAACAGGCGCACATCCTCCACCGTAGCTCCCCCCTGGGCGAAGCCCGTGGAGGTCTTGATAAAATCCGCCCCCGCCATGGAGACCACCCGGCACAGGGAGATCTTCTCCTCCTGGGTAAAGCGGCACGCCTCAACAATCACCTTCAGAATGCGCCCCTTGCAGGAGGCCTTCACCGCCCGCAGCTCGGAGAGCACCCCCTCCCAGTCCCCTTCCTTGGCCAGGCCCTGGTTGATGACCATGTCGATCTCGTCCGCGCCGTTGCGGATGGCGTCCTCGGTCTCAAACACCTTGACCTCCGGGGTGGTGTATCCGTTGGGGAAGCCCACGACCGTGCAGATCTTCAGACTGCCTCCCACATAGCCGTTGACCCGCTTCACATAGCGGGGCGGGACGCAGACGCTGGCCGTCTCCAGGCGTCTCCCCTCATCGCAGACCGTCCGCACCTGCTCCCAGGTGGCGTCAGGGGTGAGGATCGTGTGGTCCAGCCGACTTAAAATTTCTCTCTGATCCATCGTACTTGCTCCTTTCCCCGCCTGGGGGCGGGTCATACAGGTTATATACCATTTTACCCTGCCGCCATAGAATTGTCTATTTATGGAAAGTCAAAAAAACAGCCTGCCGAACCGCCTATTTTTGGCTTTTCGACAGGCTGCTGTATATTTACGGCCTGGAACGGGGGAGCGTGTTTACAGGGCGCTCTTCAGCTGGTCCACCCGGTTGGTCTTCTCCCAGGGCAGGTCCAGGTCCTCCCGTCCGAAGTGCCCGTAGGCGGCCAGCTGGCGGTAGATGGGCCGGCGCAGGTCCAGGTCCCGGATGATGGCGGCGGGGCGGAGGTCAAAGACCTGGTTTACCGCCTCCTCCAGCCTGGCGTCCGCCACGGTCCCGGTCCCGAAGGTGTCCACCCGAACCGAGACGGGCTGGGCCACCCCGATGGCGTAGGCCAGCTGCACCTGGCAGCGGGAGGCCAGTCCGGCGGCCACCACGTTCTTGGCCACCCAGCGGGCGGCGTAGGCGGCGGAGCGGTCCACCTTGGTGGGGTCCTTGCCCGAGAAGGCACCCCCGCCGTGGGGCGCGGAGCCGCCATAGGTGTCCACGATAATCTTCCGCCCGGTCAGCCCCGAGTCCCCCTGGGGTCCGCCGATGACGAAGCGGCCGGTGGGGTTGACATAGAACTTGGTGTCCTCGTCCAGCAGGCCGGCGGGGATAATGGGCTTGATGACCAGCTCGATCATGTCCTTCCGGATCTGCTCCAGCCCGGCCTCGGGTCCGTGCTGGGTGGACACCACCACCGCGTCGACACGCACCGGCTTATTTTGGCTGTCATACTCCACCGTGACCTGGCTCTTTCCGTCGGGCCGCAGGTAGTTCACCTTGCCCTCCTTGCGCACCCGGGTCAGCTGCATGGCCAGCTTGTGGGCCAGGGAGATGGGCAGGGGCATCAGCTCCGGGGTCTCATCGCAGGCGTAGCCGAACATCATGCCCTGGTCGCCGGCGCCGTTGTCCAGGCCGTCGCTCTGCTCCCCGGTCTTGGCCTCCAGACACCTGTCCACCCCCATCGCGATATCGCCGGACTGCTCGTCAATGGAGGTGATGACCGCGCAGGTGTTGCAGTCGAAGCCGTATTTGGCCCGGTCGTAGCCGATATCCTTCACCACCTGGCGGGCCACCTTGGGGATGTCCACATAGCAGGAGGTGGTGATCTCCCCCATCACGTGGATCAGGCCGGTGGTAGCCGTGGTCTCGCAGGCGACCCGGGCCTGGGGGTCCTTTTCAAAGATGGCGTCCAGCACCGCGTCAGAGATCTGGTCGCAGATTTTGTCGGGATGTCCCTCGGTGACGGACTCGGATGTAAACAGTCTCTTTGCCATAGTGTATTCTCCTTTCTTTTCCCCGAATGGCCGGGGTCTGCCGGGCGCGAAAAACGCTCCGCCGGGCGGCGGAGCGCAGGATATGGATGCACCCTCATCTTTCGATACTCTACCGCCGGATTTAGCACCTTGCGCAGACACGCAGGTTGCCGGGCTTCATCGGGCCGTTCCCTCCACCGCTCTTGATAAGGCTATTCAATTGTACCTCCGCATTATAGCGCAGCCCCCACCTGTTTGTCAACGGCTTTTTCAAATTTTCTCCGCCGCCCCATCAGCCCTGCCCCATCAGCTCCGCCATGGCCTCGTAGGCGGTGCGGACCAGGTACTCCATAGCCTGAACGGGCCAGCGCCCCACCGCCGTCTCCCCGGTGAGCATCAGGGAGGAGGCCCCATCCAGCACTCCGTTATAGATATCGCACAGCTCCGCACGGGTGGGGATGGGCCGCTGCTCCATGGACCACAGCAGCTGGGTGACCAGGCAAAAGGGTTTTGTTCTCTCCCTGCACCGGCGGGCGATCTCCTTTTGCAGCCGGGGGAGCTTCCAGAGCGGGATGGCGCTGCCCAGGTCCCCCCGGGCGATGCACACCTGGTCCGCCGCCTCCATAATCTCGTTCAGGTGGTCCACGCCCTGCTGGTTCTCAATTTTCGCCATGATCTGCACCTCGGGCAGCCCCAGCCCGGCCAGGGTCTGACGCAGGGTCTCCACATCCCGGCGGTCCCGGACGAAGGGCTGGAGGATATGGGTCACCCCGAACTCCCCCGCCCGCTCCAGGTTCTCCTGGTCGGAGCGGGTGAGGGTGGGGGTATCCACCTGGGCCCCCAGAAGGGTCAGCCCCTTTTTGCTGCGCAGAGCTCCTCCCCGGGCCACCCGGCACAGAAGCACCGAGGGGTCACTGCGCCGCACCTCCAGCAGCAGGGCGCTGTCGTCAATCAAAATCTCCTGCCCCGGTCTGGCCATCTCCAGCACCGCCCGGGGGATGGGGATTCCGCCGTCCCCCAGAAGGATCTCGTCCCCCTCCTTCAGCGAGATGGGCTGGGGCAGCTCCCCCACCCGGAGCTCCGGACCCTGCATATCCAGAATCAGGTGGGCCCCCTCCCCCTTGGCCTTCCGCGCCGCGGGCCAGTAGCTCTTTTTCAGCAGCGAGGCGCACAGCGGCAGAGAGGTGTGGGACAGATTGACCCGCACCCCTGTCATCCCCGCCTGAAACAGCTGCTCCAGCGTCTTCCGTTTGGCGCAGGCGTCCCCCAGTGTGGCGTAAAACTCCATGTCAGCCCCTCCGCTTCCGTTTTTTCCTATTGCAAGTCTCTATTGCTATTATAGAGGCAGAGAGGCGGGGAAGTCAAGGAGAGATTTGTGAACTATCCACAATTCAATGCCCACAGGTCGAATTGCAGGCTTGATAGGTCACGTTCCTACAGAAAGAGGAAAATTCCGGGGTTGAAAAAGCGTGGAACGTGTGGTATTATATAATAGTAGTATTGTAGAAAGCGGAAACAGCGGGAATAGGAGGCAGCGATGAAAATTTACAGCTGGAATCAATTATGGAGCGGGCTGCTCTGCGGCGGCCTCCTCATCTGGTGGGGCACGCAGGCATACAGCGAGACCCCGGCCCTGGCTCTGACGCAATTTTCCCTTGCCGCCCTCTTGCTGGCGCGGGGTCTGTGGTGCGCCCTGACCAAACGGGGCTCCCAGTGGGGGCAGGAGCACGACCGGATCAACAAGCTGGCGCTGGAGCGGCGGTTTGGCCGGTACGGGAATCTTGCTCTGCCAGGCGGAATCGTGCTTCTGCTGGTGTTCATGTCACTGGGCTGCGTATGGCCTAGCTTTTTCCTCTTCTGCATCCCCCTGCTGCTCTTTGTGGCGCTGTACTATGCGGCGGTTTTCGCAATGCTGAAGATCGCAAAGGATGAAATTCGGGCGGAAGAGGCCCTTTTGTCCCAGAAGGAGGACGGCTGAGTTGATTCGTATCATGGCAATCGACTACGGGGACGCTCACACGGGTGTGGCCTTTTCCGACCCCACCGGCCTGCTGGCGGGGCGGTCCACCACCATCCACAGCTGGCGGGAGGAGGTGGTGCTCTCCAAGGCGGCGGAGCTGGCGGCGGAGAACCAGGTGGACCGGATTGTCCTGGGCTTCCCCAAAAACATGGACGGCACTGACAGTCTCCGGGCGGATATCTACCAAAACTTCGCCCGACGGCTGGAGGAGCTCACCGGACTGCCCATCATCCTGTGGGACGAGCGGCGCACCACCATCGACGCCCACAACATCCTCCTGTCCATGGGCCAGAACGGGAGAAAGCGGAAAAAGACGGTGGACGCCATGGCCGCCGTCCTGATTCTGGAGGGGTATCTGGCCCTTCTGCGCAACAGAGGGGAGCTGACCGCTACAGGGCCAGAGGGGTAAAGGCCAGCCCGGCGGAAATGACCAGAGCGGGGAGCAGATTGGCCACCCGGACGCGCTTCTCCCACACCAGGTTCACTCCCACGCAGAAGATGAGCACCGACCCCACCAGGGACAGGTTCCCCAAGGCGGCGTCGGTCATCAGGGGGCGAATCAGGCGGGCCAGCACGGTGATGGTCCCCTGAAAGGCGGCCACCGGGAGGGCGGAGAAGATGCAGCCCTTCCCCAGGGAGCAGGTCATAATCATGACGATCACACAGTCCAGCACCGCCTTGGCGGCCAGGATGGAGATATCCCCAAAAATACCGTCCTGGATGGCGCCGATTATAGCCATCGCCCCGATGCAGACGGTGAGGGAGGCGGTGACAAATCCCTCCACAAAGCGGCGGTCTCCGGCGCTCCCCGTCTTGATTTTGAGCCAGCCGCCAAAGCGCTCAATCCCCGTCTCCAGATCCAGCAGCTCCCCCAAAAACGCCCCGGGAACCAGGCTGGCCGCCAGCAGCAGAGAGCGCCCGCTGGACAGCGTGCCCCCCTCCACGGACAGCATCCCGGACAGCGCGCCGCCCATCCCGATGAAAATCACGCACACACCGCACACCCTGGTCAGGGTCTCCTGGCAGCCCTCTGAAATCAGCCTGCCGAAGAGAAGCCCTCCCAAGCCCCCCAGGAGAATGGCGGCCACATTGATTACAGTGCCCAGTCCGGGCATCACAACCACCCCGCAAACAAACCATTTTTTGGTATGACGATCATATCCCTTTGGGGGACATTTGTCAAGAATCGCGCAAAAATCCGCCTCCGCGTCTGAGCGGAGGCGGATTTTTTCTGTTCAGAGGGAGCTTTTATTAGTAGGCCACGCCCCACAGAATGGAGTGCTTCGCCGGCCTGCCGCAGCACACGCACACATCGGCCACGCGCTCCTGCTCCAGGGGCATACACCGGGAGGTGACCCCGGCCTGCTCCTTCATCTTCATCTCGCAGTCCAGCTCGCCGCACCACATGGTCTTGGCAAAGCCGCCCTCGGTCTCCATAAAGGTCTTGACCTCCTCCAGGGTGAGGCAGACCCGGGTGTGCTCCTCCAGGTTCCGCCTGGCCCGGTCGTACAGCCCCTGGTGGACCGCGTCCAGCAGCTCCCGCACCGTGTCCTCCAGCTTCTCCAGGGGAACCAAGACCTTCTCCCCAGAATCCCGGCGGCAGATGCAGCACTGGTTCTGCTCCATGTCCTTGGGCCCGATCTCCACCCGGAGGGGGACCCCCTTCATCTCATACTCGGCGGCCTTCCAGCCCATGGACTGGTCGGAGGCGTCCATTCTGGCCCGGACCCCCGCCTTTTGGAGCCGCTCCAGCAGCGCTCCGGCGGCGTCCAGCACCCCCTCCTTGTGCTGGGCCACAGGGATGATCATGGCCTGGATGGGGGCGATGCGGGGGGGGAGCACCAGACCGCTGTTGTCGCCGTGGGTCATAATGATGCCGCCAATCAGCCGGGTGGACAGGCCCCAGCTGGTCTGATGGGGGTGGTGGAGCTGGTTGTCCTTCCCTGTAAAGGTGATGTCGAAGGCCCTGGCGAAGCCGTCCCCGAAGTAGTGGCTGGTCCCGCTCTGAAGGGCCTTCCGGTCGTGCATCATACACTCCACGGTGTAGGTCTCCTCCGCGCCGTTGAACTTTTCCTTGTCGGTCTTCCGCCCCTTCACCACCGGCATGGCCAGCACGTTCTCAATGAAGTCCGCGTAGATGTTCAGCATCCGCTCGGTCTCCTCCCGGGCCTCCTCGGGGGTGGCGTGCATGGTGTGGCCCTCCTGCCACAAAAATTCCCGGTGGCGGAGGAAGGGGCGGGAGGTCTTCTCCCACCGCAGGACGGAGCACCACTGGTTGTACAGCTTGGGCAGGTCCCGGTGGGAGTGGATGACAGTTTTATAATGCTCGCAGAACAGGGTCTCGGAGGTGGGGCGGATGCAGTACCGCTCCTCCAGCTTCTCGCTGCCCCCCACCGTCACCCAGGCGCACTCGGGAGCGAAGCCCTCTACATGGTCCTTCTCCTTCTGGAGCAGGCTCTCCGGGATGAGCATGGGCAGGTATACATTTTCATGGCCCGTCTCCCGAAAGCGGCGGTCCAGCTCCTTCTGGATATTTTCCCAGATGGCGTAGCCGTAAGGGCGGTAGATAAACATCCCCTTGATGGAGGAGTAGTCAATCAGCTCCGCCTTGGTACAGACATCGGTGTACCACTGGGCAAAGTCCACCTCCATATCGGTGATCTCTTTCACCTGTTTCTTATTGTCCTTGGCCATAGCGTCTCAGTCCTTTCTATTCACACAGGAATCATACGCCCCTTATTTTATAAACTCCCCGGGGGAAAGTCAAGAGAAAGCGGCAAAAAAGAGGTCTTCACCATTGACGGAGGAAGGGATTTCCGCTACAATAGAAAATGGAAAAATTTCGGGAGGACTGGTATACAAAGACGGAAGAGGGGTAACGATGAGCTTTACGATCATATTGGGTCTTCTGGGCGGGCTCGCGCTGTTTCTGCACGGGATGCAGATGATGAGCTCCGGCCTGGAGGCGGCGGCGGGCAACCAGATGAAAAGCGTCCTGGAACGTCTGACCTCCAACCGCTTTATGGGTATCCTGGTGGGCGCGCTGATTACCACCGCTGTACAGTCCTCCTCCGCCACCACGGTGATGGTGGTGGGGTTTGTCAACGCGGGGATGCTGAGCCTGAACCAGGCGGTGTGGCTGATTATGGGGGCCAACGTGGGCAAAACCACCACCGGTCTGCTCATTGCCCTGGACGTGGGGGCGCTGGCTCCTCTGGTGGCCTTTGCCGGCGTGGCGATGATGGTATTTCTGAAACATCCGAACTCCCAGCACATCGGACAGCTGCTGGCCGGCATGGGCATCCTGTTCATCGGCATGGATATGATGAGCGCGGCTATGGAACCCCTGCGGGAGGTCTCCGCCTTTGTCACCCTGATGGCCACCCTCTCCAACCCCCTGCTGGGCATCGCCTTCGGGGCCCTGTTTACCGCGCTGATCCAGTCCTCCGCCGCCTCGGTGGGTATTTTGCAGACCCTGGCCGCGGCGGGAGTGGTGGAGTTCTCCGGCGCGGTGTACGTCCTCTTCGGACAGAACATCGGGACCTGCATCACCGCGGTCATGGCCTCCTTCGGGACCAGTCGGGACGCCAAACGGGCCACCTGCGTCCACCTGCTGTTCAATGTCATCGGCACGGTCCTCTTCACCGTGGTGGTGATGGTCTTCCCCCTCACCGAGTTCATCGCCGCCCTGGTCCATGAGCCCATGGCACAGATCGCCGTGATGCACGTCTTCTTCAACCTGGCCACCACCATAATCCTCTTCCCCTTCGGCGACGCGCTGGCCGGACTGGCTGCCCGCATCCTGCCCGACACCTCCAAGGAGGGCCGGGAGGAGAGCGGCGGAATGCGTCTGGCCTACCTCACCCCCATCCCCTCCGGCGGCAAGGACGGCGGTCTGGGCGTGTCCGCCATTGTGGTGGGCCAGCTGCGCAACGAGCTGCACCGGATGCTGGAGATGGCCCGGCAGAATGTGGACGCCAGCTTCAAGGCCGTGCTGGAGCGGGATGTGGCCCATCTGGAGCGGGTGGAGCGCCGGGAACGGTACATCGACTATCTGAACAAGGAGATCTCCCGCTACATCTCCCACCTCATCACCATCGAGACCAACGAGCGGGGCTCCGCCATTGTCAGCAGCTTTTTCTCCATCGCGGGGAACATCGAGCGCATCGGCGACCATGCGGACAACCTGGCCGGATACACCAGGCTGCTGGCGGAGAAGGACATCACCCTGTCCCAGTTCGCCCAGGAGGAGGTCCGGCAGATGCTGGATATTACCCTGCGGGCGGTCTCGGCGCTGCTGTCCAGTGAGGCGGGGGACCCCAACTGGCTGGCGCAGGTGGCCCAGCTGGAGCAGAAAATCGACGATATGACCTCCGACTTCCGGCGGGACCAGCTGGTCCGTATGCGGGACGGCGTCTGCTCGGACGAGGCGTGCATCCTCTACTCCGAGCTGCTCACCGATTTCGAGCGCATCGGCGACCACGCCCTGAACATCGCCCAGGAGCTGACCAAGGCCAGGACCGCCCTGTGACTGGCGGAGGCAAAATAGCGGAGACAAAAAACAGCGGACACAGCAAACTGTGTCCCTGCAAATGTATCATAAATGTATCATAAAGGAGATGCCTGAAATGACCTATTCCGACATTCTGACCGCCGCCCGCACGTGCAGCGGCCCCTACTGCAAGGTATGCCCGGTCTGCAACGGCAGGGCCTGCGGGAGCACCATGCCCGGCCCCGGTTCCAAGGGCAGCGGGACCGTGGCCACCCGCAACTACGACGCCTGGCAGAGGGTGTGCCTGAACATGGACACCATCTGCGAAAACCGGCCCGCGGACACCCGGTTCACCCTCTTCGGCGAGACCTACAGCCTGCCCGTCTTCGCCGGTCCGGTGGGGGCGGTCAAGCTGCACTACGGCGAAAAGTTCACCGACCAGGAGTACAACGCGCTGCTGGTCCCCGCCTGCGTTCAGGCCGGGATTGCCGCCTTCACCGGGGACGGGGTGGACCCGGGCGTCTTCGCCGCCGCCGCCAAGGCCATCGGAGAGAACGCAGGCCGGGGTATCCCCACCGTAAAGCCCTGGGACCGGGACACCCTCTTCGCCAAGCTGGACGCCGCCAAGGCCTCGGGCGCCCGGGTGTTCGCGATGGACATTGACGCGGCGGGTCTGCCCTTCCTCAAGGGTCTGACTCCCCCCGCCGGCTCCAAGACGGTGGCCGAGCTGCGGGAGATTATTGACTGCGCCGGGGTCCCCTTCCTCATCAAGGGGGTCATGACGGTCAGCGGGGCCCGGAAGGCGCTGGAGGCCGGAGCGGCAGGCATCGTGGTCTCCAACCACGGGGGCCGTGTACAGGATGGAGTCCCCGCCACGGCGGAGGTCCTGCCCGCCATCGCCCAGGCGGTGAAGGGGCAGATGGTCATTCTGGTGGACGGCGGCATCCGCAGCGGACTGGACGTGTTCCGGGCGCTGGCGCTGGGGGCGGACGCCTGCGTGCTGGCCCGGCCCTATGTCACGGCGGTGTACGGCGGCGGCGCGGAGGGAGTCCAGGTCCTCACCGAAAAGCTGCGCGGCGAGCTGGCCGACACCATGGCGATGTGCGGGGTCCACTCCCTGGCGGAGATCGGACCGGATCAAATCTGGCACTGAACCAAAACGGCGGCTGGTGTTGCGGAACGGGTCTGGTATTGTGGGGACACGGCAAATCGTGTCCCCACACGCGCTAATGGGGATTGTCCGCATGGAGGTCCGGTTCAGCCGCTGCTTCTGCGCTCCAGCAGCTGCCACTCCAGCGCCCGAGAGCGGCCCGGCTCCCCCTCCAGAATGCGCATCAGCTCCTCGGCGGCGGCCTGGCCCATCTTCTCCCGGTGGCGCAGGGAGGTAATGGGGATGGGGCTGATCTGGCTGTAATAGCTGTTGTCAAAGCTGACCACCGACACGTCCTCCGGGACCCGCCGCCCCATCTCCAGCAGCTGCTGAATGAGCAGGAATGCAATCTCATCATTATAGCAGATAATCCCCGTGGCCGGACCCAGGCGCTCGGTGAGGAACCGCCGCAGCAGCTCCGGCCTGCGCCCCTCCAGCATCTCCCGGCGGTCCTCGGTGTCGTACCAGAAGAAGCAGCGGTCGTGGATGGGCAGGCCCGCGTCCCGGATGGCGGAGATACACCCGTGGTAGCGCTGGGGGCCCTGCACGTCATCGCTTTTGAAGATGCCCGCCAGATGCCGGTGTCCCCGTTCCGCCAGACAGCTGGCCAGCAGGTAGCCCCCGCCATAGTTGTCGTCTGAGACACAGGGGATGCCCTCCAGCTCGCTGTAGGCCCCGTGGAGGAAGAGCATGGGGACCCCCGACTCCCGCAGGCGCTGGTAGAGGTCCGCGTTGGGGCTGGGCAGGGCGGTCTTGGAGCCCTCCACCAAAATCCCGCCCACCGGCCGCTCCAGCAGCTGGGAGAGGATGTCCCGCTCGGCGCTCACCCGGTTCTCGGTGGCGTACACCAGGGTGGAGCAGCCGTGCCGGGTGAAGGTGCTCTGGGCGTCGTGGAGGATGGTGGGGAAGATGTAGTCGTCCAGGAAGGAGGTGACCACCGCGATCTGCCTGGGAGCCGCCTCCCGGGTACGGCCTGTGGCGTAGGTCCCGCTGCCCTGGCGGCTCTGGACCAGCCCCTCCTCCGCCAGCAGGCGCAGGGCGTGGCGCACCGTCTGGCGGCTCATGCGGTAGCGCCGGGTCAGCTCCGCCTCGGTGGGCAGGCGCTCCCCCGCCCCTCCCGCCTTCACCAGCTCCTCCCGCAGCAGATCGGCCAGAATTTTGTACTTCATCGCCATCTCCCCGCACCTCCCCCAAAAAGCTTCTGTCTGTCATTATATCAGAGCATGTGTGGAAACAGACCAATAAAGTGGTTTATATTCTTCTCCAATTTTGCATTTTGTACATAACTGGACCAATATTTTTCCCCTCGCCCCCAAATTCGGACCCCACCACAGCGGGAATTTTTGAACCTCCGGCTCAAAAATTCCACGTTTTTTTATCCCCATGGGCAAGTTCACAACGGCCGGATTTTTTCTGCTCCGGACCTCCGCCGTAAAAAATCCAACCAATTTTCCGCCTCCATCGTAAAAAAATCAACCGTTTTTCTCCTTCCGCCCCCTGTGCGCGCAAAATTTGTATTCTTTTTATCAAAAGTTACAGTATTTGTATTATTTAATGGTACAATTCTGTCTGAGATGACAAAAAACGTATTGACTTTTGGGGACAAATGCGGTTTAATTTTGGACGTAAGCACCGGGGGAAGCTCCGGTGGGAAACGACCAAATGAAAGCGAGGAAGTAATATGAAAATGAAGAGAGTCCTTGGTCTTGCACTGGCCGCGGCCCTGTCCCTGTCCCTGGTCGCCTGCGGAGGCGGCGGCGGCGGAAACAACGACGGCAGCAAGAGCTCGGCCCCCGCGGGCAGCGGAGCTGGCAGCAGCACTCCCGCTCCCGCCGGCAGCGGCAGCAGCGGCGGCAGCGAGCCGATCTATGTGGGCTTCGCCCAGGTGGGCCACGAGTCCGACTGGCGCACCGCCTCCACCAAGTCCGCCCAGGACGTGTTCTCCGCCGCCAACGGCTATGAGCTGTCCTTCGTGGACTGCGACAACGACCCCGCCAAGCAGCTGGAGGCCGTGCGCAGCTTCATCCAGCAGGGCATGGACTACATCATCATCGACCCCATCGTGGCCACCGGCTGGGACACCGTCCTGACTGAGTGCGACGAGGCCGGCATCCCCGTCATCGTCATCGACCGCACCGTGGACGACTCTGACAAGTACGTGGCCTGGGTCGGCTCCGACTTTAAGGTCGAGGGTCTGGCCTGCGGCGAGTGGCTGAAGGCGCACGCCGCTGACAAGGGCATCACCGAGATCAACGCCCTGGTCATCGAGGGTTCCGTGGGCGCCTCCGCCACCATCGGCCGGACCGACGGCTTCAAGGAGATCGCCGACCGGGAGGGCTGGACCATTCTCGACTCCCAGTCCGGCGACTTCACCGAGGTCGGCGGCCAGGAGGTCATGGAGTCCTTCTGCCAGAGCTATAAGGGCCAGTTCAACGTGGTCATCTGCCAGAACGACAACGAGGCCGCCGGCGCTATGACCGCCATGGACAACGCCGGCATCACCTACGGCGTGGGCGGCGATGTGATCCTGGTCTCCTTCGACGCCAACAAGCCCTATGTCCAGATGGTCTGTGACGGCAAGATCAACGCCAACTTCGAGTGCAACCCCATGGCCGCTCCCACAGTGGACGAGATCATCAAGACCCTTCAGGCCGGCAGCACCCCCGAGAAGGAGGTCTATGTCTCTGAGCACTGGTTCGCCGCCGAGGACAACGTGACCTCCATCACCGTCAACGGCGAGACTCAGGAGGTCATCCACGCCACCCAGGACGTGGTGGATGCCCGTCCCTACTAAGAAGCACCTAACCCTAGTCAGCGAGGGGAGGGCCCCCGGAAGTTACCCGGGGGCCTCCCCTGTTATTTTGAAACAAGAAAGGCGAGGTGAAAAAGGATGGAAGACAACATTGTTTTGACCATGCGGGGGATCTGCATGACCTTCCCCGGCGTCAAGGCGCTGGAAAACGTGGACTTCACCCTGCGCAAGGGGGAGATCCACGCTCTGATGGGGGAGAACGGCGCCGGAAAATCCACCCTCATCAAGTGTCTCACCGGCATCAACGACTTTGAGGCCGGGGAGATCCATGTGGATGGGGTGGAGGGCGCGGTGAAGAACCACTCCACCCAGGACGCCCAGAACGTGGGCATCTCCACCGTGTATCAGGAGGTCAACCTGTG
>JAAWSG010000016.1 GCA_022801435.1 Lawsonibacter sp. | reverse complement strand
TGTGGGCTACGTGAAGAAGAAGCACCCCGAGCTGAACCAGTACGTCTCCCACACCCCCTCCCCCATGGTGATGATCGGCCTGCACCTGAAGGAGAAGGACCCCGACGCCAAGGTCATCTTTATCGGGCCCTGCGTGGCGAAGAAGAAGGAGTTCCAGCTGGGCCGCACCATGAACGCCATCGACTGCGTGCTCACCTATGAGGAGCTGTTTGCCCTGTTCACCTCCCGGGAGATTGAGCTGGAGAAGCTGGAGGAGAGCGCTTTGGATGAGGCCAGCGGGTACGGGCGCAGCTTTGCCCGCAGCGGCGGCGTGGCCGAGGCGGTGGCTGAGACCTTGAAGGAGAAGGAGATCACCTTTGACCTCAAGCCCATCCCGTGCAGCGGCATCGCGGCCTGTGAGACTGCCCTGCTCAAGCTGAAGCTGGGGCGTCTGGAGGGCAACTTCATTGAGGGTATGGCCTGTGAGGGCGGCTGTGTCCAGGGGGCCGGCTGCCTGGTGAGAAGCCCCAGAAACAAGCTGGATGTGGAAAAGCACGTCAAGGAGGCGGAGGGCCGTACCGTTCTGGCCGCCGTCAACGCCGCAAAGAGCGGGGAGACTCCGGAGAAGAAATCCGAACAGAAACAGCCCGCCGGCAAGGCGTAACAAAAACAGACCCGGCCCCTCCCCCAGATGCGGGGGAGGGGCCGGGCTTTTGATAGGGGGACCGATGTTGTCACCGCTGGTATTCAAATTCCAGGTCGTACATGGAGACGATATCCCCGTCCTTGATGCCCAGGGCCTCCAGCCTGTCGAACAGGCCGGACTGGCGCAGCTTCTGGTCGAACCAGTTCCGGGACTCGTAGTCGCCAAAATTGACGTTGGCGATGAGCCGCTGGAGCCAGGGGGCGTCCACCACCCAGGTCCCGTCGAACTCCTGGATGTCCACCTCGCCAGTAGTGTCCACCTCGGGGGGGCGCTCCACGTAGGTGGGCTCGTACACCGCCACGGGGGGCAGCTCCTGGAGCAGCTGAGCCGCCCGCAGCACCAGCTCCCGGGTCCCCTGGTGGGCGGCGGCGGAGAGGGGAAAGAGCTCCATTCCCAGCCCCTCCACATGGCTCCGGAGCTGGTCCAGCAGGGCGGGGTCCTCCATCACGTCCACCTTGTTGGCGGCCACGATCATGTTCCGACCGGCCAGCGCGGGGGAGTATTGGCGCAGCTCCTCGTTGATGGCCTGGAAGTCGGCCACCGGGTCCCGCCCCTCGCTCCCGGACACGTCCACCACATGGATGAGCAGCCGGCAGCGGTCGATGTGCCGCAGGAAGTCGTGGCCCAGTCCCGCCCCCTCCGCGGCCCCCTCGATGATGCCCGGGATGTCCGCCATGACAAAGGAGACCCCCTCCTCCACATAGACCACCCCCAGGTTGGGGAAGAGGGTGGTGAAGTGGTAGTTGGCGATCTTGGGCTGGGCCCGGCTGACCACCGAGAGCAGGGTGGATTTGCCCACGTTGGGAAAGCCCACCAGCCCCACGTCGGCCAGCAGCTTCAGCTCCAGCACCACCTCCCGGCTCTCACCGGGCAGGCCGGCCTTGGCGAAGCGGGGGACCTGCCGGGTGGGGGTGGCGAAGTGTTGGTTGCCCCAGCCTCCCCGGCCCCCCCGGCACAGGACGAAGGACTCCACCTGGGACATATCCTGAATGATCTCGCCGCTCTCGCTGTCCCGGATGACCGTGCCCCGGGGGACCCGGATGACCAGGTCCTCCCCGTCCCGGCCGGTGCAGCGCTTGCCCGCCCCGTCCGCTCCGCTGGCCGCGGTGTACTTGCGCTTGTATCGAAAATCCATCAGGGTGGACATGTGGTCGTTGACCTCCACCACGATGTTGCCCCCCCGGCCCCCGTCCCCGCCGTCCGGACCGCCGTTGGCCACGTACTTCTCCCGATGGAAGGAGACCACGCCGTTCCCCCCGTTCCCCGAGCGGACGGTGATTTTTGCCGTATCTACAAAGGGTGCTGCCATGGTGGATTCCTCCCTATGAAAATTCTTCCCAGCGGATGGGTCGGTCCTTAAAGTAGTATTCCCGGTCGTGGTCGTTTATCTCCCGCAGGACCCGGCAGGGGTTCCCCACGGCCACCACGTGACTGGGCAGGTCCTTTGTGACCACGCTCCCCGCGCCCACCACCGTGTTGTCCCCGATGGTGACTCCGGGCATGACCAGCACTCCCGCGCCCAGCCAGCAGTTCCTCCCCACCCGGATCGGGGCGTTGAACTGGAGGCCCTGCTCCCGCAGCGCGGGGTCTATGGGGTGGCCCGCCGTGGCCAGCACCACATTGGGCCCAATCTGGCAGAAGTCGCCCACATAGATATGCGTGTCGTCCACCAGGGTCAGGTTAAAGTTGGCATAGATTTTTTTGCCGAAGTGGACATACCGCCCGCCGAAGTTGGTGTGAAGGGGAGTCTCAATATAGCAGTCCTCCCCGATTTCGGCGAACATTTTTTGGAGCATGGCGGCTTTCTCCTCCAGCTGGGAGGGCCGCAGCTGGTTGAACTCATGCAGGCGGTCCAGGCATTGCAGCTGTTCTCGCTGGAGGGACTCGTCCCCGGGGAGATACAGAAATCCGCCGTGCTGTTTTTCGCGGATGTCCATAAAAAGCGCCTCCTTTTTAAGAAAAACCCGCAAACGACATCCGTTTGCGGGTTTTTGGGATTTACTCCGCGGCCTCCTCGATGATGGAGACCTGCTTGCGGTCCTTACCCAGCCGGTGGAACTTCACCCGGCCGGACTTCATGGCGAACAGGGTATCGTCGCTGCCCTTGCCCACGTTGACACCGGGGTGGATGTGGGTGCCCCGCTGGCGGACCAGGATATTGCCGGCCAGCACGAACTGACCGTCGCCCCGCTTCACGCCCAGCCGCTTGGACTCAGAGTCCCGGCCGTTGCGGGTGGAGCCGACGCCCTTTTTGTGGGCGAAAAACTGCAAACCGATATTCAGCATCACTTACACCTCCAAAACGGAAATATGTTCGGGGTACTCCTCCGCCAGCTGCACCAGGTGGACCATGAGGGCGGCCAGAAGGGTCTGGCAGGTGCTCTCGTTGGTCTGGCCCAGGCCGTTGGGGAGTTTTAGGGAGAGGAACGCGTCCTTTTCCCGCACCTTCACCGCGGCCTCCAGACCCAGCACGTCGTTGACGGCGCACTCGGTCATCCGGACGGCGCTGGTGACGGCGGCGCACACGATATCCTCTCCCTCTGGGGCAAAGCCGCTGTGGCCCTGTACCTCAAAGCCGGCGATGCGGCTGCCCTGGGAATGGAACGTGACGGTGGTCATCAGGCCTTGACAGCGCTGATCTGGACCTTGGTGTAGGGCTGGCGGTGGCCCTGGCGCTTGCGGTAGCCCTTCTTGGGGGTGTACTTGAAGATGCGGATCTTCTTGCCCTTGCCGTTCTTCACCACGGTGGCGTCCACGCTGGCGCCGGCCACGGTGGGCGCGCCAAAGGTGGCCTTGTCCCCGTCCAGAACGGCCAGCACCTGGTCGAAGGTCACGGTCTGCCCGGCCTCGGCCTCCAGCTTCTCGATGAACAGAGTGTCGCCCTCCGCCACCTTGTACTGCTTGCCGCCGGTCACGATGATTGCCTTCATACGATTCAACTCCTTCATTACGGACTCGCTCTCCCAGGCGGGGTTGTCCCTCTTGTGATACCTGTTCAATGCGGCCCTAATATTCTACCAATATCCATATAACTTGTCAAGTCTTTCTTTTGAAAAATTTTTAGTACAGTTTTGATTTGTCGATTTTGACAGTTTTCCTGAAAAAACAATAGACTTTCCGGAGAAAATATGGTAATATATTCACAAATACTGGCAGAGAGGAGATGCGTAGTGCTATGATGTGTTGAGAGCAATTAAATGCAACTGTTAAAATTAAGACATACCATTAGGAGGAGAATGGTGAAGAGGACTAATTTAGCGCAGTGGTTTTTCTTGCTCAATATTCTTGGCCTTTGTGTGATTCTGCTCCTCATGGCCTATCAGCATATAAAACAGCCAAAGCCAAGGGTTATGATTATCCCTTCGGAATGGGAAAACAGTGAATGTTATATTCGCAACGTGACCTGTCCAAAGGATGAAGAGATTTGGCGGGCTGTACCAGATACTGAACTTTGCGATAAGCTGATTGCCCTATGTACACATATGGAACAGTTTCGCCCCACTATTTCAGTGGATATAGTATTAGGCGAAAAATCTGACTCAAGTTCTGCTTTCCCCAGCGCCCATCTCAATTTGTGGGACAGGTCCCGTTCATATGGCTGTACCGTCACACTCTTCAATGTGGACAAGCAGCTGTCCCTGGACTATATCTATCGGGAAGCCCCTGTGGTATCTGTTGTCACCTATACCATTGAACAGGAAGGCGTCTATTACCACACCAACAACAAAACGATGTGGTATTGTACCATGCCAGCTGCCGACTTTGCAGCGCTTTACGAGACGATTCAGACATACGGGGCTGGCGAGTTGGTTTCCGAGTTCTATAAATAGCGGCGCTTCAGGGATGTGGTTTATTGCGTCTCTGCATTTTGAAAATGTGTTTTGCCAAACACGGTACGTCTCGATGATGGATGTAGAGACACGCGCTCCTGGAAGGGGTCAAATTTTCCAGGCGGACCGAAAGAAGAACAGTGAGACTCCTTGACATAGAACACCCCCGCCCAGCTCCGGGCGGGGGTGTGAATTTAGGAATTTTTCTTGCGGCTTTTCTGGAGACCCGTCCCTATCGCTTCTTTTTATCCTATGAGGACGTGATTCCTTGTATCCCTATGAAAGATAGCACAATTTTATAATAACTTCTGTTCATGTTATATAATTCCTTTTATACTTTTTTATATAAAATAAACATTGACATACTTTACTTCAAATGTTATTATGTGGATGAAACAAAAGATATTTAATCCCATATCACCGGGGGCGCGAAAGGAGCAGACCAATGGGCAATTGAATCTAACTAACATAACCAGTCATAACAGCACATGACCGATAGGAGGAGTCAAAATGAAAAAATTGGTATCGTATGTTTTACTGTTGGCGACTATGCTGAACATCTTTGTCGTGTCTGCGTCTGCATCCACCGCTTCATCTGCCGAAACATTTTATATCAATGGCGAGCAGTATACTTTGGAAAACATTGTAACAGATAAGTATTCGCAGGCTGTCACTAAAGATTGTAACGGTGTAATTGTTGCTGATTTCACTTTTGATTTTACCACCGGGAACATTGTAGACAATTTTACAGGAGATGCAGTGTCTCGCACAAGGCAGATTAAAAATCAAATCGTACCATTTGCAGATTCCAGCAAATATAAGTATAGATATACAGATAGATATACTTTCGATTTGCTTGGCAAAACGGCTCCGTATGCTGCAACCGGTATAATTGTATTGGTAACAGGGGGCAATGTTGCTGCGATAACAGCGGCCAAACGAGCATTTCTCATTGATGCTTTAGCAGGATTAATTGCAGCAGGATGCAATGCTGTAGACGTAGAAGTTGATGTATTTACATATACTGAAAACCACTACTTTCATTATAAATTTGAAGGTTTTCTATGTACTCAAGGAACCAGTGATAGATTCTGGGGACCCTTGGTTTATGAAAAAATGGTGAGAGAAAAGTAATATGAAAGATATGCAAAAAAAAAGACTTCCGTCTCTTCGTACCCGCATCAAAAATTTCTTAGTGGCAATGCTGGCGGTTTTAGCCGTACGGATTCTCTGCGGTACAATAGAAGCTATGGGTTTGGGTTTCAGTCTGACAGAGGTGCTCCGTCTGGCGATGCCGAAGATATGGTCCCAATACCTTGGCAGTCTTGCTGTCGGCGCATTCGTGTTCCTCCTCCTGGAGTACAGGACTAGCAAAAAGGCAAACGCAACAAACGAATCGTAATTTCAACAACACACCCCCGCCCGTTTCCGGGCGGGGGTGTGAATTTTGGAGAGGGGTTCAGTTGCTGCCGAACTCGTTGAAGAACCGGTCGTGGATGGCCTGGACGGCGCGGTCGGCGTCCCGCTCGTCCACCAGGACCGAGACCTTGATCTCGCTGGTGGAGATCATGTTGATATTGATGCCCGCGGAGAACAGGGCCTCAAACATCTTACAGGCCACGCCGGCGTTATTGACCATCCCGGCGCCCACGATGGAGACCTTGGCCACCTCCTCATTGAGCTCCACCGACTGAAAGCCGATGGACTGCTGGTGCTCCTCCAGGATGCGCTTTGCCTCGGGACCGTCGCCGCGGGCCACGGTAAAGCTGATGTCCTTGCTCTCGTTCCGGCCGATGGACTGGAGGATGATATCCACATTGATGTCCTTCCTGGCCAGCAGGGAGAAAATTTTAAAGGCGATGCCCGGCTGGTCGGCCAGGCCCACCAGAGCCAGACGGGCCACGTTCTTGTCCTTGGCGATGCCGCTGACGTGGTTCTTTTCCATGGTTTTGACAACCTCCTTGACTTTTGTACCCATATGACCGCTGAAGCTGGACAGCACCTCCATGTTGACCCCGTACCGCTTCGCCATCTCCACCGAGCGGTTGTGGAGCACCTGAGCCCCCAGACTGGCCAGCTCCAGCATCTCGTCAAAGGTGATCTCCTCCAGCTTTTTCGCCCCCTTCACCGTCCGGGGATCGGCGGTGTAGATGCCGTCCACATCGGTGTAGATCTGGCACAGGTCCGCGTGGAGGGCGGCGGCCAGGGCCACGGCGGAGGTGTCCGAGCCGCCCCGGCCCAGGGTGGTGATGTCGTCATACTTATTGATGCCCTGGAAGCCCGCCACCAGCACGATTTTCCGCTTGTCCAGCTCCTTCTTGATGCGCTCGGTGCGGATGCGCTTGATGCGGGCGCAGGAGTAGGACGAGTCGGTGAGCATCCCCGCCTGCCAGCCCGTGAGGGAGATGGCCTGGTAGCCCATGCGCTCGATGGCCATGGCGCACAGGGCGACGGAGATCTGCTCCCCGGAGGCGAGCAGCATGTCCATCTCCCTCCGGGAGGGGCGGGGGTTGAGCTCCTTGGATTTTTCAATGAATTCATCGGTGGTGTCCCCCTGGGCGGACAGGACCACCACCACGCTGTGTCCCTTGCGATAGGTCTCTGTGACGATCCGGGCCACATTCCGGACCCGGTCGGCGTCAGCCACCGAGCTGCCGCCGAATTTCTGTACAATGAGTGCCATGTATGGTATTCCCCCCAAAAAGGTCGAAATAAAATCGTTGGGATGGGGAGGAGCGGTCCCGCGTGCCTCCCCACCAGTCTATGCCGTCCGGCCCGCTCAGGCCAGTACCCGGAACAGGGACAGCACCTCCAGCCCGGCGGCCTGTTTCTCCACCTGCTCCCGGGTCATGGGAGCGGTGATGAAGGCGGTCTCCCCCTCCAGAGCGCCCGCCCGGGCCAGCAGGCACACCTCGCTCCAGCCGGCCCGCACCTGCTCCGCTCCGGCGCGGACCCGGACGTACCAGGGGGAGACCAGCCGGCTGTCCGAGACTAGAAGCTCGGGTCCGGCCTCCTCCCAGCCGTTGTGCCGGTCCTTCTTCAGGTCCTTGGCGATGTCGATCACGTCCGCCACCACGGCGGAGGCGGTGGGCAGCTTGCCCGCACCCCGGCCGTAGAACATCACCTCTCCGATGGCGTTGCCCGTGACCGAGATGGCGTTGAACACGTCCTCTACGCTGGACAGGGGATTTTCTCCCGGGACCAGGTGGGGGGCCACAAAGGCGCAGACCCGGCCCTCCTCCTGACGCAGGCAGCGGCCCAGCAGCTTGATCTTGTAGTCCTTGGAGGCGGCGTAGTCCACATCCGCCAGAGTGACCCCCCGGATGCCCTCGGTGGGGACCAGGGCGGGGTCCACCTGTTTGCCGAAGGCCAGGTCGGCCAAAATGCAGATCTTCCGGCAGGCGTCGTGGCCGTCCACATCGGCGGAGGGGTCCTTCTCCGCGTAGCCGTTGGCCTGGGCCTCCGCCAGGGCCTGGTCGAAGGTGAGCCCCGCCTGGATCATCCGGGTGAGGATAAAGTTGGTGGTTCCGTTGAGGATGCCGGTGATCTGCTCCAGCTCGTTGGCGGCCAGGCAGGAGCCCAGAGGCCGCAGAATGGGGATGCCTCCCCCCACGCTGGCCTCGAAGAGGTAGCTGACCCCGTGCTCCCGGGCCAGCTTGAGCAGCGCGCAGCCGTGGGTGGCCACCAGCTCCTTGTTGGAGGTGACCACGCTCTTCCCCGCCTTCAGGGCCCGGGTGGTGAACTCCAGGGCGATGGTGGCCCCGCCGATGGTCTCCACCACAATGTCCACCTCGGGGTCGTTCTCAATCTCCCCAAAATCCTTGACAAAGCACCCCTGGTAGGGACTGCCGGGGAAGTCCCGCACGTCCAGGATATATTTCAGCCGCACCAGGCCGCCCACCCGGCTGTCGATGAGCTTTCCGTTCTGGGTCAGCACCTCGGCCACTCCGGAGCCTACCGTGCCAAAGCCTAAAATTGCTACGTTCACCATTCTGATTTCTCCTTCTTCTAAATTGCGGTCAGCCGGCCAGGATCTCGCACTTGATGACCCCGGTGCTGGTGGACAGGTGGGTGAGCACGTCCTCCAGGGTGTCCTGGAGGGCGGAGGTCTCCGCCGTCATGGTGACCACCGCGCAGCCGTTCACCGGGATGCTCTGGTTGATGGTCAGAATGTTCACCCCGTTGCCAGCCAGGACGTTGAGGGCCTTGGACAGGATGCCCAGCTCATCCCGGAGCAGGACCTGGAAGGTGACGATCCGCCCGTGGAGCATATCGTTGAAGGGCCGCACCGCGTCCCGGTACTTGTAAAAGGCGCTGCGGCTGATGTTCATGGCCTGGGCCGCACTGTTGACGGTGCGCTCTTCCCCCGTCTCCAGCAGCCGCTTGGCCTCCGCCACCTTCCGGAATATCTCCGGCATGGCGCTGGCCTCTACAATAAAATATTTTGCCGGACCGCTCATGTGCTCCTCCAATCCGCTCCGCAGCCGTGTCCGCGTTGCATGGTCATTTGTTTTTCTGGCGGGGTCCATTGTACCACACCCGCCGCCGCCTTGCAACGGGAAATGGATGCGCGGAATCGGGAAAATCCCCCGCCATTTCCCGGTTTCTTTGGCGGTTCAGACAAAAACCGCCCCAGACCTACGTCTGGGGC
This sequence comes from Lawsonibacter sp., assembly GCA_022801435.1. Lineage (GTDB taxonomy): Bacteria > Bacillota > Clostridia > Oscillospirales > Oscillospiraceae > Lawsonibacter. Next base: position 31,364 of record JAAWSG010000016.1, on the reverse strand, counting down.
GGTGTGGGGAGGTCACCAGGTGGTGTGGATGTCCTGGGAGATCGGGGGAGTGTCGACTGTGGTGTTCCCCGACCCCTGGCTGTTGGGGTCGATGGGCCGGATGCCCCCCTCCGGGAGGGCGGGGAGGCCCCCGTTCCCGCCGCTGTTCCCGCCTCCGTTTTCGGTCCCGGGGTCAGGCTCGGGCTCGGGTTCCGGCTCAGGCTCCGGCTCGGCGTGGACGGTACACAGGCCGGTGCTCTGGGCGTGGACGAAGCGCCAGTGGTCGTCCTGGGCGACGGCGGAGCCGATCTGCTCCCGTTCATAGTTGGGGTAGCAGATCTGCCGCAGGCTCTCCGTCGGGCAGTAGGGGCCGGCCTGACCATAGAGGCCGGTGTGCTTCCCCTCGCTGTCCAGGATGGGGCAGTCCACGCAGATGGTGAGGAGGCTCTCCTCGGTGTGGGCGGTGCAGATGGAGTCCTCCGGGAAGCTCTCCGGGAGGACCTGGCCGCTGGCCACCCGGCTGCCCCGGGGGTCCATGGCGCAGTACGTGTTGGCAATCAGGCCGGTGTCCAGACAGTAGGTCAGGGTGCGCGTCCCCTCGGGGGCGGGGTAGCTCCGGTCCTCCAGCCCCTCGTGGAGGGGGACCATCACCTTCTGCCACAGGGCCAGGGCGGGGTTGACGCCGCTCAGGCTCATTTTCTGTCCCTGCTCATACCCCGTCCAGACGGCGGCGGTGTAGTAGGGGGTGTAGCCCACGAACCAGCGGTCCTTGTTGTCGCTGGTGGTGCCCGTCTTGCCGGCGGCGTGCTGGCCCTTGATGCCCCGGCCCGAGGCGGTTCCCCCGCTGGTGAAGACCCCCTGGAGCATGTCGTTCATGGTGTAGGCGGTGGTGTCCTTGATGACCGGCTCCTGCTCCAGGGTGTTGTCCAGCAGCAGCCGCTCCTCCCCGTCCACCAGCTGGGTCACCCGGGTGAAGGTGCGGGAGGTGGTGTACACCCCGCCGTTGGGGAAGGTGGCGTAGGCCTCCGCCATGTCCCGGACGTTGACCCCGTCGGTGAGGCCGCCCATGGCCAGGGAGACGGTGATGTCGGTTTTCAGCTCCCCGTTGATCATCCGGCCCTCCTCCAGGTCGATGTTGTACCGGTCCTGGATGAAGTGGAAGCTCTCCTCCGGAGTGACGTAGTCGCTCATGATGCGCACCGCCACCGTGTTCAGGGACTGCTTCAAAGCCTCCCGCATGGTCAATCTGCCCTGGTAGCGGGAGGAGCCCGAGTTCAGGGGCCAGGCCTTCCCGCCCATGAGCTGGTAGGGGTAGTCGTCCAGCACCGAACAGGGGTTGAGGAGGTTGAACTCGATGGCGGGGGAGTAGACGGCCAGGGGCTTGAAGGAGGAGCCGGGCTGACGGTGCCCGTCGTTGGCGTAGTTGCTCCCCAGGTTGACCGTCTTTTCGCCGAACTGGCCGGCGATGGCCACAATGTCCCCGGTGGCGTTGTCCATGACGGCGATGGCGGACTGCATCAAGCTGCCGTCCTTGGCGGTGTAGTTCAGATTCTCCCGGTTGGTGTAGATCTCGTCCACAATGGCCTGGGCCTTGGGGTCGTAGCAGGTGTAGATGCGCAGTCCGCCGCTGGCCATAATCTCGCTGATGCGCTTGTCCGACAGGCCGGTCCTCTCCTTCAGGGCCCGGCGCACATCGGAGATCACCGTCTCCTCATACCAGGTGTAGATGTCGGTCTCCGTCTCGTTGTTCTCCCCCCGGACAAAGACCAGCTCCTGGGCCACCGCCGCGTCGTACTCCGCCTGGGTGATATACTCCTGCTTCAGCATCTGGCCCAAAATGACCTCCTGGCGGTACTTGTTCCACTGCCGGGCGTCCCAGATCTCGTCCGTGTTCACCCCCTGGGACCGGGAGAAGGAGTAGGGCCCGTACTTGGAGGGGTTGTTGGTGATGCCCACCAGACTGGCGCACTCGGCCAGGGTGAGCTGGGACACCGGCTTGCCAAAATACTCCAGGGCGGCGGAACCCACCCCCTCGCAGCCGCTGCCCAGAGGGATGATGTTCAGATACCGCTCGATGGTGTCCTCCTTGGAGTTGTTCTCGGTAAAGCGGATGGCCCGGACGATCTCGGTAATTTTCCGCTTGACGGTGGTCTCGTTGTACTGGGTGGTGTTTTTGATGAGCTGCTGGGTGATGGTAGAGCCCCCGGAGATGTCCCGGCCGGTGAACATGGAGAACACGGCCAGGGCGGTCCGCCGCCAGTCCACCCCCGGATGCTCCCAGAAGCGCTTGTCCTCAATGGCCACGGCGGCGTTGATGAGGTTTTTGGGCATATCCTCATAATCCACCCAGATCTGGCTGGTGGTGCTGAACAGGGTGGTCATCTCCCGGTACTGTCCGGTCTCCTTGTCCTGGTAGTACATCACGCTGTTCTCTCCCAGGGGGAAGTCGTCCATGCTCAGGTCGGCGATGGGGACGATGACCTCGTTGATGTAGACGGCGGCGAAGCAGACGAGCAGGGTCCCGGTACACAGGCCCACCAGGATCAGGGTCCCCAGCACCTTGAAAAAAATGCCTATCGCACGGCGGACCGGGCGGCGGCGGCGCTTCTTCTTCCTGGGACGCCGGCTCCCGGCTGGTTCTCCCGGCTGCCGTCGGGAGGGGTACTGGCTGTTTTCATACAAAGAGTTGTGTTCTGACACGTTGATACCTCCAGCCGGAGAAGGCTCTGGTTCCGCTCCGGCGGTCTGTCCGGCGGTGCGCCGGCTGTCTGTTTTTCTCCCCCGGAGGGACCCGGGGGCAGGAGCGGGTATGCTCCTCTGTCTGCTATTATACCAGATTTTCCCCATTTGTCCACCCGGTAATCTGCAAAGGAAAAATCCTGCAAAAATTTACCGCGCTTTCCTCTTGCATTTTTCCGCGGGACGGGTTACAATAGAGATACAAAAAGACTGCTGGAGGTGACCGGCCATGGAGGACCTGTTCGGACCCGACTTTATCACCCTCACCGATGAGGACGGCAATGAGTTTGAGCTGGAGATGGTGGACAGCCTGGAGTATCAGGGCCATGTCTACTACGCCATGTTCCCCGCTGTGGAGTCGGACGAGGAGACCGGCGAGCCCAAGGACGTGGACCTGGACGATGAGGAGTACGGCCTGGTTATTATGAAGGCGATTCAGGAGAACGGGGAGGAGCTGCTGTCCACCCCGGACTCCGATGAGGAGCTGGAGGCGGTGTACCAGCTGTTTATGGACCGGCTCCTGGAGGAAGAAGAGGCGTGAACCCCTTCCTGCTCGGTGCGTGATGGGTTCTTTTAAACCCACATTTATCAAACGGGACGCCCCCTCACGGCGCGGCTTGCAGGCCTCCCGGTCCCCTCTCCGGAGGGCGGCTGGACGTTGGAAGCAGTAAACCGCTGTGGAGGCGACCCACCTGCCATCCGTGCAGGTTTTAATTGGCCCACACGGCCAGAGCGGGATCTATAAAAAATTCCCCGGCAGACCTGGGCCGCGGCGTTTGCCGCGGTCTTTTTTATTCCCCCAAAGCGGGGAACGGTTGATTTTTTTCGTCCGCCATAGTATGATGAGTGGCATGATGAGCGATTAAAACGCAGGAGGTCAGATATGTACCAGAAGATTACGCTGTCCAATGGGGCGCGGCTCCTGACCCAGGCGGTCCCCGGAGTCCGGTCCGCCGCGCTGGGGTTCTATGTGGGGGTGGGCTCCCGGCACGAGCGGGCGGAGGAGAGCGGCGCCGCCCACTTTATTGAGCATATGCTCTTCAAGGGCACCGGCCGCCGCTCCGCCGCCCAGCTGGCCCGGGACACCGACGCCATCGGAGGCCAGTTCAACGCCTACACCACCAAGGAGCACACCTGCTTCTATGCCCGCACCCTGGACCGCCACCTGGACCTGGGACTGGACATCCTGACCGATATGCTGTTCCACTCCCGGTTCGACCAGGGGGACGTGGAGATGGAGCGGGAGGTGATCCTGGGGGAGATCGGTATGTACGAGGACAACCCCGAGGACCTGGTGTTCGAGCGCCTGTCTGCCGCGGCCTACCAGGACTCCCCCCTGGCCCGGCCCATCCTGGGGAGAGAGTCCACCCTGTCCGGCATGACGGGGGAGTGGCTGCGGCAGTGGCAGAGAGAGCGCTACCACGCCGGAACCCTGGTGGCCGCCCTGGCCGGCAGCTTCACCGACCGGCAGGTGGAGCTGCTGACCCGCACCTTGGCTCAGCTCCCCAGAGGAGAGGAGGCCGGGACCGCTCCCTCCGCCTACCGGCCCGCCGTCACCGCCCGGAAAAAGGCCATCGAGCAGAACCACCTGCTGCTGGCCTACCCCGCCCCCACCTACCTGGACGAGCGGCGGCCCCAGGCGGCTCTGCTCAACGCGCTGCTGGGCGGAGGCTGCTCCTCCCGGCTGTTCCAGGAGCTGCGGGAGGCCCGGGGCCTGTGCTACAGCACCTACTCCACCATCGACAACCACGCGGACACCGGCCTGATCGCCATTTACGCCGCCGTCAGCCCGGAGCGGGAACGGGACGCCCTGGACGCCGCCCGGGAGATTGTCCAGACTCTGGCGGAGCACGGCCCCGGTCAGGAGGAGCTGGAGCGGGTACGGGAACAGGCAAAGGCCAACCTGCTGCTGAGCACCGAGTCGGTCCAGAACCGAATGAACCAGCTGGGCGGTCAGACCACGCTGTACGGGCAGGTGCTGGAGGTGGACGAGCTGCTGGAGCGCTACGATGCGGTCACCCGGGAGCAGGTGCGGGAGCTGGCGCAGGAGATGTTCCGGCCGGACATGGCCTCCCTCTCCGCCGTGGGCCAGGTGGGCGAGCCGGAGGACTACGCCCGGTGGCTGGGAATGTCCTCGTAACTGCGAATACGCGGGGACGGAACGTGTCCCGTGTCATGAATAAAACTGCACCCCTTTGGGCAGACTGGGATTGACCAGATTTTGCCGAAGGGGTGTTTTCATGATGCAGGTCAAGGATTTGATGAACCCCAGCGTGGTGACCATTGAGCCAACCTCCTCCGCGGCGCTGGCGGCCCGGATCATCAGCCGTCACAACGTGGGGGCGCTGCCCGTGTGCGGGGAGGACCGCCGCCTGCGGGGGATGGTCACCGACCGGGATATCGTTCTCCGGTGCGTCGCCGCCGAGGAGGACCCGGCGCAGACTCCGGTGCGGGACATTATGACCCGGAACTGCGCCGCCGTGGCCCCCGGAGACGACTGCCGGAAAGCGACTCAGCTGATGTCCGTCCATCAGGTCCGCCGCCTGCCCGTGGTGGAGAACGGAAAGCTGGTGGGTATGATCTCCCTGTCCGACGTGGCAAGGAGCGGACGGTTCGACCTGGAGGCGGCACAGGCCCTGTGCGAGATATCGGAGAACATTATTATAAGGTGAGAGAACCCCCGTTTCAGCAGCGGACAGATTGTACAAAGTCTGTCCGTGAGCTCTGGCTGCAAAATCAGCCGTGCCGGTCTGGCGATTTCCGAAAAGATGCGGGCCCAGACTGCCGGTCTGAACGCCGCTCAGAAGAACGTCAAGGCCGGGATTGACATTAACCGGGGCGACCTGGTTAAGGATGCCAACAGTACAGTTACTGTGTTGCCCTCCTCGCGGTCCCGCCCGAACTCCTCCCATGCCGCTCCCGGGACTGCGTTTTGGTGAAAGCCCTTGGTACAGCTTTTTACCGAGAAAGCGTGTGCTTCGTATGAGGTAAATATAGCAAAAATCCCGCACCAAGGTGCGGGATTTTTGCTTTTTTGACAACGCGGGTTGGAGCTAGTGGGGTGACTCGAACACCTGACCTGCTGATTACGAATCAGCTGCTCTACCAGCTGAGCTACACTAGCGTGTGAAGCGGGCTGCTCTGGTTCCGCGGCTGTCTCCGCGCTCAAGCACACGTAACATTATATCAAGTTTCTGTCCTCCCGTCAAGTAGGCGGAGCACAAAAAATATAACTTGAACCGATGCACTCCCCCGCGCCGGAGGAGTGCATCGGCTTTGGATGACCGGGATTACTTGCGGGTGGGGACGTGCCAGATATCCCGGGCGTAGTCCTGGATGGAGCGGTCCGCGGCAAAGATGCCGGAGCGGGCGATGTTGATCAGAGACATCCGATACCACCGGCTGGGATCGCGGTAGGCCTCCAGCACCCGGCGGTGGGCGTCGCAGTAGCTGTCAAAGTCCGCCAGAAGCATATACTCGTCCGCCTGACTGCCGCCGGTGCCGAAGAGCAGACGGTTGGACAGGTCGCTGTAGGACACCTTGTCCGAGAATCCGGCGGTGATCTGGTCCAGCACCCGCTTCAGGGCGGCGTTGTGGAGGTAGATCTCGTGGGGCCGGTAGCCGTCCCGCTTGCGCTGGTTCACCTGCTCGGTGGTCAGGCCGAAGAGGAAGATGTTCTCGTCCCCCAGCTGCTGGTGCATCTCTACATTCGCGCCGTCCAGGGTCCCGATGGTCAGCGCGCCGTTCATCATAAACTTCATGTTGCCGGTTCCGCTGGCCTCCTTGCCGGCGGTGGAGATCTGTTCGCTGATCTCAGAGGCGGGCATGAGCTTCTCCGCCAGGGAGACCCGGTAGTTCTCCAAAAAGACCACCTGAAGCTTGTCCTTGCAGATGGGGTCGGCGGCGATCTGAACGGCCAGGGAGTTGATGAGCTGGATGATCTGCTTGGCCACGTGGTAGCCCGGAGCTGCCTTGGCGCCGAAGAGGAAGGTCTGGGGGGTGAAATCCATGTTGGGGTTGTCCCGCAGCTGGTTGTACAGGTGGATGATGTGCAGCACGTTGAGCAGCTGGCGCTTGTACTCATGCAGCCGCTTCACCTGGACATCGAAGAGGGCGTCGGTGTTCAGTACCACGCCGGACTCGCGGCCTACCCAAGCGGCGAAGCGGAGCTTGTTTTCCCGCTTGATCTCCTCCAGCCGCTGGAGCACCGAGGAGTCGTCCGCGGATTTCTCAAAATCCTGCAGGGCCTCCGGGTGGAGCAGATACCGGTCGCTGCCGGTACACTCCTGGATGAGGGCGTCCAGCTTGGGGTTGATCTGGGACAGCCAGCGGCGGTGGTCGATGCCGTTGGTCACGTTTTTGAATTTGTCCGGATCGGCCTGATAGGCGTCCCGGAAGACGTCCCGCTTCAAAATCTCGGAGTGGAGGGCGGACACGCCGTTGATGGCCTGGCAGGCGCAGACGCACAGATTGGCCATGCGCACCTCGCCCCCCCAGATGATGGCCATGTGGGCGATCTTGCCCGTGTCGCCCCGGTAGCGGCTCTCCAGCTCGGCCTGATAGCGGCGGGAGATCTCGGTCAGGATCTGCCAGATGCGGGGCAGAAGGGTCTCAATCAGGGTCTGAGGCCACCGCTCCAGGGCCTCCGCCAGGACGGTGTGATTTGTGTAGCACACAGAGTCGGTGACAATGTGCCACGCCTCATCCCAGCCGTAGCCCTCCTCGTCCAGCAGAATGCGCATCAGCTCCGGGATGACCAGCGTGGGGTGGGTGTCGTTGATCTGAATGACGTGCTTCCGGGCGAAGTTGCGCAGGGTCCCGTACTGGGCCTTGTGCTGGCGGGCGATGGACTGGACAGTGGCTGAGACAAAGAAATACTGCTGCTTCAGACGCAGGGACTTGCCCTCATAGTGGTTGTCGTCCGGGTAGAGGACCTTGGCGATGACCTCCGCCATGGCCTGCTGCTCCACCGCCTTCAGATACTCCCCCCGGGAGTACAGGGACATATCCACGGGGACGGGGCTCTTGGCGTCCCACAGCCGCAGGGTGTTGGTGTGGTGGGTGCGGTAGCCGGCAATCTTCATGTCCCGGGGAATGGCCAGGACGGTGGTGTAGCCCACGTGCTCGGGGCGGTTGATGCCGTTCTCCCAGCGGTCCACCACCTGGCCGCCGAAGCGGACCTCCTCGGTCTCCTCCATCTTGGGGATGAGCCAGGCGTCCCCCAGGCCCAGCCAGTTGTCCGCCAGTTCCTGCTGCTTGCCGTCAATGATGCGCTGCTTGAAGATACCCAGCTCGTAGCAGATGGAGTAGCCGGTGGCAGGGATCTCCAGCGTGGTCATGGAGTCCAGATAGCAGGCGGCCAGACGGCCCAGACCGCCGTTGCCCAGGCCGGCGTCCGGCTCAGACTCAAAGAGGTCGGAGGCGGAGAAGCCCATACCCTCCAGCGCCTCCTTCAAGGTGCCCAGCAGACCCAGATTGTAGGCGTTCTTCTCCAGCGAGCGGCCCATGAGGAACTCCAGCGACAGATAGTGGACCTGGCGCTGCTGCTGCTCCCAGATCTGGTTGCTGGTCTCCATCCGGCGCCGCGACATGATGTCCCGGAGAACCAGGGCGCAGGCCTTGAACATGTGGTTGTTGTTGGCGGTCTCTACCGTGCAGCCGAAATTGCGCTGGAGCTTGCCGGTGATCATCTCAGTCAGCTGCTCCTTGGTGTATTCAGAGTTGCAGTCCATCACAACTTGCCTCCTGTTTTAAAATCCGGCGGATGCGCCGGTCGGCCCCTCCTCCTGTGCGGGGGAGCGGGGGCCTGGAAGAGAAAATAGGAAAAAAATAGGGAATCTTATTTTACCAGATTTTTGTGTGAGCGTCAACCGCTTTGCGAAGAAAAGTCCAGCCCCCCATCCGCAGTGAGATGGGGGGCGAATGCTTGCGGCTCAGCCCTGGATGCGCTGGTAGATGTCCAGGTACTGCTTGGCGGAGGCGGCCCAGGAGAAGTCAGCGGTCATGCCCTCCTTTTGCAGGCCGCGCCAGGCCTTCTTGTCCCCGTGATACAGCGCTACGGCCTCCCGCAGGACCCACACCATGTCGCTGGCGTTGATGTTGGCGAAGGTGAAGCCCCGGCCCGTCCCCTCAAACTTGTTGTAGGGGGTGACCGTGTCCTTCAGGCCGCCCGTCTCCCGCACCACCGGGATGGTCCCGAACCGCATGGCGATGAGCTGGGACAGTCCGCAGGGTTCGGAGATGGAGGGCATCAGGAACAGGTCGGCTCCGGCGTAGATCGTGTCGGAGAGGGAGGCGGAGTAGGACAGCTGGGCGGCAAAACGGCCGGGATACTGGCCCTGAGCCTGGCGGAAGGCCTCCTCATACTTCCAGTCCCCCGTCCCCAGGACCACCATCTGGACGTTTTCCAGGCCCATGATCTCGTGGAGGACATCGGTGACCAAGGAGAATCCCTTGTGGCTCACCAGGCGGGAGACACAGGCGATGAGGGCGGCGTCCGGGTCCTCCTCAAGGCCCACCGCCTGCTGGAGCGCCTGCTTGCAGGCCGCCTTCCCCTTGGCGGGGGCCTTGGCGGTGAAGTTGGCGGCCATGCCGGGCTTGGCTGCCGGGTCATACAGGCTGGCGTCAATGCCGTTGAGAATGCCCTCCAGCTTGAAGCTCTGCTGGTTGATGACCCCGTCCAGCCCGTGGGCGTAGAAGGGGGTGCGCAGCTCCTGAGCGTAGGTGGGGGAGACGGTGGTCACATAGTTGGAGGCCATGATCGCCCCCTTCATCAGGTTGACATCCCGGTTGTGGGCCAGCATCCCCTCGTTGAAATAGCTGCGGTCCAGGCCGATGACATCCTGGAGCACCTGGTCGCCGTAGCGGCCCTGATACTCGATGTTGTGGATGGTGTACACCGTCTTGGCGCTGCTCAGCTGGGGGATGCGGTACTTCTCCTCCAGGAGGTAGACCGGGACCAGGGCGGTCTGCCAGTCGTTGCAGTGGATGATGTCGGGCGCCCAGTTCAGCTGGCCCGGCGTCTCAATGACGGCGCGGGAGAAGTAGGCGTACCGCTCACAGTCGTCAAAGTGGCCGTAGAGCTGCCAGCGCTTGAAGTAGTACTCGTTATCCACGAACCAGAAGGTGATGCCGTCCTGCTCCAGCTCGAAGATGCCGCAGTACACCTGCCGCCAGGCCAGGGTGACGTTGAAGTACTTCAAAAAGGTCATTTTGGACCGCCACTCCTCGCCGATCCCCTCGTACAGGGGGAGGATGACCTTGACCTCATGCCCCTCTGCCGCCAGGGCCTGGGGGAGAGAGCCGGCTACATCGGCCAGACCGCCGGTTTTGATGAAGGGGGCCACCTCAGAGGAGGCAAATAGAATTTTCATAGCGTTGACCTCTTTTCAGATAGTTTGATCCCTGCCCGGAGAGGGGAGGGATATGTGCCAGACGCCCTCCCCTTGGACGGAGGGCGTCTGAGAGAACAGCTTATACAACAGAGTCCTTCGCAATGGCCAGGGGATAGGTGCTGTGGCCCATGAGCATCCGGTCCGCGTTCACCTTGACCCCCTTGTCCGCGATGACGTAGGACAGCTGGGCCCCGGCCTTGACCATCGTGCCCTGCATCAGCACGCAGTTGGAGACCTTGGCCCCCTTCGCGACCACAACGCCGCGGAAGAGAATGGAGTTTTCCACCTCCCCCTCGATAAAGCAGCCGTCCGCCACCAGGGAGTGGGAGGAGACCGACTCGGGGCCGTAGTAGGTGGAGGGGTTGGACTGGTCCTTGGTGCGGATGGGACGGGCGGGGTTGAACAGGTCGGCCCGCACCTCCGGGTCCAGCAGGTCCTGGGAGCGCTTGAAGTAGTCGCTCACCGACTGGAAGCGGCCCACATAGCCCTTGTGGACATAGGGCATCAGCTTCAGGGACTTCAGACGGGGCTGGAGCACTCCGCGGCTGAAGTTGGTGATGTCGTGGGCGGCGCAGTAATCCACCATGTCCAGCAGCAGACGCTTGGAGAGGATGTAGATCTCCAAAGACTCCAGCGCCTTGTCCGCGGCGGAGGGGTGGACCGACAGGTCAGTGATGCGGCCCTCCTCGCTGACCTCTACGTACTCGGAGAACTGGGGGGCCCCCTTCAGCGTGGGGGTGCATACCATGGTGATGTCCGCCCCGGAGGACAGGTGCTGCTCGAAAATTTCAGAGACGGGCAGGTTGACCGCGATGTCCCCCCAGGCCAGAAGGACGTAGTCCTGGCGGATGTCCTCCAGGTAGTCCCGCACTCCGGTAAGAGCCTCCATGCTGCCCCGGTACTCGCCGTGGCCCTGCTCGGTGTAGCTGAAGGGGGGCAGGATGCGCAGACCTCCGTGCTTGCGGCTCAGGTCCCAGTCCTTGCCTGAGCCCACGTGGTCCAGAAGGGACTGGTAGCTCTGGTGGACCACCACCCCCACATCGGTAATGCCGGCGTTGACGCAGTTGGACAGCATGAAGTCCACCAGACGGTACCGCCCGCCGAAGGGCAGAGAACAGGTGTTGCGGGGGCGGGTCAGCTCCCCTAAATTGGCGTCTGAGCGGTAGGCGAAAAGAATGGCGTGGAGATCATTCATGCCCGCTCACCTCCTTTTACATCTTCCCGAATCATGGCGCTGGGAGAGACCTGCGCCTGCTGGCCGATGACGACTCCGCTGGCCACCACCGCAATGCCCCAGCCGTCGCTGCCGTCCGGGGGCGCGCCCACAGCGGCCTCCTGCTCGATGACCGCGTTCTCCGCCACGATGGCGTAGGAGACCTTGGCCCCCGCCTTGACCACCGCGCCGGGCATCAGGATGGAGTACTGGATGTCCGCGCCCTCCTCCACCGTCACGGAGTTGAAGAGCACCGAGTTGGCCACCGTCCCGTCCACCCGGCATCCGCCCGTCACCAGAGAGTGGGAGATCTTCGCCGCCGGTCCGGTGACGTGGGGGGGCTTGATGGGGGTGCGGGCGTAGATGGGCCAGCTCTCATCGTACATGTCGATGCCGCTGCCGCTGCCCGCAAGCAGGTCCATGTTGGCGTCCCACAGGGAGTTGATGGTCCCCACGTCCTTCCAGTAGCCCCGGAAGCGGTAGGCCATCAGCTTCTCCCCGGCGCTGAGCATATTGGGGATGATATTTTTGCCGAAATCGTTGGAGGAGTTGGGGTCCGCCTCGTCCGCAATCAGATACTGGCGCAGCTTGGACCAGGTGAAGACGTAGATGCCCATGGAGGCTAGGTTGCTCTTGGGCTGGGGGGGCTTCTCCTCGAACTCATAGACCTGGTCGTCCTCCCGGACGTTCAGGATGCCGAAGCGGGTGGCCTCCTCCAGAGTGACCTCCAGCACCGAGATGGTGCAGGCCGCCCCAGCCTTCTTGTGGAAGGTGACCATCTCGGAGTAATCCATTTTGTAGATGTGGTCCCCAGACAGAACCACTACGTACTCGGGGTCGTACATATCCAGAAAGCCGATGTTTTGGAAAATGGCGTTGGCAGTGCCCTTGTACCAGCTGCCCTTCTCCCCCTCGCCCAGGTAGGGGGGGAGGATGTGAACCCCGCCGTCCGACCGGTCCAGGTCCCAGGGCTGGCCGCTGCCCAGATAGCTGTTCAGCTCCAGGGGGCGGTACTGGGTGAGCACCCCCACCGTGTCAATGCCTGAGTTGACGCAGTTGGACAGGGGGAAGTCAATGATGCGGTACTTTCCGCCAAAGGGGACGGCGGGTTTTGCTACGTTGCTGGTCAGGGCGTAGAGCCGGCTGCCCTGGCCTCCAGCCAGCAGCATAGCAACAACTTCTTTTTTCATACGGTTCACCTCTCACATTTTTGGCTGCGATGGCATCTATTTGAATCGGGGCCAATGGCCCTGAGAGTGCCCGGTCAGGATTCGCTCTTCCGGGTGCGGCGGGTCCGCTTGGGCTTGTCCACGGCCTCCTCCTTGGCCTTCTTCCGCCCGGCGGCCTTGGGAACCGCCTTGGCGCGCTTGGCCGCGGGACCCTCCGCCTTGGCCTTCCAGGCTTTTTTCTCCTCCGCCTGCTCAGGGGCTGCCTTGGGCCTGCGTACCGGGCTCTTCCGGACACAGCGGAGGATGACGGCGGACATGGGGGGCAGGTCCACGGTGAGGGACTGCTGCTGGTCGTGGCAGGGGACGGCCTCGGTCTTGACGGGCTCCTTGTTCCCCAGACCCTGGCCCCCGTAGGCCGGGTCGTCGGTGTTCAGCACCACCGCCCACGAGCCGGCGAAGGGAGCCCCCACCCGGTAGCCCTCCCGGTGCTCCGGGGAGAAGTTGCACAGCACGAGAAGAGGCGTCCCCTTCCGGTCCCAGCGCAGGAAGGCCACCGTGTTGGCGGTGTTGTCGTCCGCGCACAGCCACTGGAAGCCCTGCCAGGAGTCGTCCTGCTCCCACAGGGGGGGCTGCTCCAGATAGAAGGCGTTCATGGCCTTGAAGAACTCCTGGGTCTGGCGGTGGGGCTCGTATTGCAGCAGATGCCAGTCCAGAGAGTACTCGTAGTGCCACTCGTTCCACTGGCCCAGCTCCGCCCCCATGAAGGTCAGCTTCTTCCCCGGGTGGGTCATCATATAGGCGTAGAAGGCCCGGACCCCCGCGAACTTCAGCGGGTTCTCCCCCGGCATTTTTCCGAAGAAGGAGCCCTTCATGTGGACCACCTCGTCGTGGGAGAGGGGGAGAATATAGTTCTCTGAGAAGGCGTACATCAGAGAGAAGGTGATGTCCCGGTGGTTGAACTGCCGGAAGTAGGGGTCCAGCTTGATATAGTGGCAGATGTCGTTCATCCAGCCCATGTTCCACTTGAAGTTGAAGCCCAGACCCCCGTCGTGGACCGGCTTTGTCACCTTGGGCCAGGCGGTGGACTCCTCCGCCACCATGAGCACGTCCGGGTGGGCGGCGAAGATGGCGGTGTTCAGGTCCTGGAAGAACTTGATGGCCTCCAGGTTCTCATGCCCGCCGTTGACGTTGGGGAGCCACTCGCCGTTCTGCCGGTTGTAGTCCAGGTAGAGCATGGAGGACACCGCGTCCACCCGCAGGCCGTCCATGTGGTACTCCTCCAGCCAGAACATGGCCGAGGAGAAGAGGAAGGAGCGCACCTCCGGCCGGCCGAAGTCGAACACGTCGGTCCCCCATTCCTTGTGCTCCCCCTTCCGGGCGTCGGCGTACTCATAGGTGGGGCCGCCGTCGAAGTTGTACAGCCCGAAGGCGTCCCGGGGGAAGTGGGCGGGGACCCAGTCCATGATGACCCCAATCCCCGCCTGATGGAGCTGGTCAATGAGATACTTTAAATCGTCCGGGGTCCCGAACCGGCTGGTGGCGGCGAAGTACCCGGTACACTGGTAGCCCCAGGAGGCGTCCAGGGGGTGCTCGGTGACGGGGAGCAGCTCCACGTGGGTGAAGCCCATCTCCTTCACGTAGGGGACCAGATAGCCCGCCAGATCCCGGTAGCTGAGGAACTCCCCCTCCCCGGTGCGCCGCCAGGAGCCCAGGTGGCACTCATAGATGTTCATGGGCATCCGGTAGGGCGGGTTCTTAGTGCGGTAGGTCAGCCAGTCCCGGTCCCCCCACTGATATCCCGTGTCCAGGTCGTACACCTTGCTGGATACGTCGGGACGGGTGGCCGCGTGGAAGCCGTAGGGGTCCGCCTTGCCCACAAAGCCGCTGCCGTCCGCCTTATGTATGGCGTACTGGTAGGCGCTGTAGCGGGCCAGCCCGGGGACAAAGACCTCCCAGATGCCGCCCTCAATCCGCTCCAGAGGGGTGGCCTCCAGGTCCCAGCCGTTGAAATCGCCAATCAAGGTGACCTTCGGCGCGTTGGGAGCCCAGACACGGAACAGGTAGCCCTCTGTGCCCGCCTCATCCTTCGCCGGGTGGGAGCCGAAGCACCGCCAGGCGTGGGTGGAGCGCCCCTCTGAGAAAGCCTCCAGTTCTAAAAATAAATCATTTGCGGAGAGTTTTTCCTGGTATTTGGACATATTTATCACCTCATGGTATCGTTTGCGCGGGGATGTCATAGAAAACATACAAGGGGCCGCCGGATGCGCTTGCAGATATTTATAAAAATTATACAACATACGGCGGCCTCCGTCAAGTAAAATAGTGGAAAACTTGGAGGAAATTGAAAAGAGTCCGTCAGAACAACAGGGGGAAAGAAAAGTGTGCGCAGAGGGAGTACATCTGTGCTCCAGCGGACTGCGGGCGGTATGCGCGGAGGGCCAGAGGCGGAGACGCCTCCGGCCCCGTGTTCTGTTCGGGTCAGCCCGCCATCAGGAGATGGCGCAGCATCCGGGAAAAAATGCCCGGGACCGACAGACGCGCCACCGGCTGAGAGGCCAGAATGGGGACCGTGTCCCGCAGCTCCTCCCCCACATAGACCTCCAGCTGCCCCAGCGTCTGGCCGGGGTCCACCGGAGCCTCCACCCCGGCGGGCAGGGTGAGCCGGGTGGTGACAGAGTCCTCCTCCCCGCGGCGCAGCAGCAGGCGGCACTCCCGCTCCTGCTGGGGCTGGAGCTGGGCCTGCTCCCCCAGCAGCACGTCCACCGGGGCCAGAGGGACCTCCGGGTACACCGTCATCATGCTCCACCCCGCAAAGCCGTAGTCCAGCAGCGCACGGGCGTCCTCAAAGCGCTGGGGGCTGCTGGGGGACTTCATCACCACCGCAATGAGCTCCATGCCGTCCCGCTCCGCGCTGGCCGACATGCAGTACTGGGCCGAGCTGGTGTACCCCGTCTTCAGCCCCGTCGCCCCCTGGTAGAACCGCACCAGACGGTTGGTGTTGGTCAGGCCAAAGCTCCCGTCCCGGATGGTGTCCATCCAGATGGTCGTGTAGTCCCGGATCTGAGGGTGGCACAGCAGCTCCCGGGACATGAGGGCGATGTCATAGGCCGAGGTCATGTGCCCCTGGGCGGGCAGGCCCGTGCAGTTCAAAAACGTGGTGTCCGCCATCCCCAGCTCCTGGGCACGCTGGTTCATCTGCGCCACAAAGGCCGCCTCGCTGCCCGCCAGGTGCTCCGCAAGGGCTACCGCGCAGTCGTTCCCCGAGACTACCGTGACGCATTTTATCATCTCCGAGACCGGCATCTGCTCCCCCTCCTCTAAATACACCTGGGAGCCCCCCATCCCCGCCGCGTAGGAAGAGACCGTCACCATGTCCTCCATGGACAGCCGGCCCGCGTCTACCGCCTCCATCACCAGAAGCAGCGTCATAATTTTCGTCACGCTGGCCGGCTCCCGGCGGGTGTGGGGGTCCTGCTGGTAGAGAACCGTCCCCGTCTCCCGCTCCATCAGAACCGCCGAGGCGCAGGTCAGAGGCAGAGTGACCCCCTCCTGGGCCGCGTGGGACGGAACGGCCGGCAGAATCAGTATCAGCGCCGCGCACAGGATGCTTAGGGTTCGCTTCATAAGTTGGTTCCTCCTGATCCATTGAAATCGGTGTCATCAGGATGTGAATCACCGCCTTTTCCTATGCGCCCAGAGGAACAGGTAATTTTTTCTTGCGCTTTTTGGAACACCAGCTGCGTGCCGGTTTTGTGATTGCGGGGACACAACAAGCCGCGTCCCCGCATACGTATTGCGGGGGGTTCAGTCTACTCCACGGGCGGGGCGGAAAAAGAGAGAAACAGCGGGGAGAAAAAATTTTTTTGGTTCGTTGTACTCCGGCGTGCAACTTTTGGCCCCGTGCGCCCCCGGGGCAGAGGAGGGATGAGGTGGCTAAGACAGGAAAGCTCCCAAACCGGGAGCAGATTTTGCGGCGGATGTGGGCCCTGGCCAACGCAGGCGCGCAGGACGCGGTGCGGCTGGCCTGCGTGGGGCAGGAGGACTGGCAGGGGCTGGACCGGCTGGACCTGGACGCCCTGACCGAGTTCAAACGGGGGAGCAACGGGGTGATCGAGCTGAAATTCGCCGACCGGGCCCGGCTGCTGGAGCGGCTGCTGGACGCGGTGGACCGGGGCGGCGAGGAACAGGTGGAGCGCTTCCTCCAGGCGATGGAGGGACAGGAGGGATGACCTTTTCTCCAAAACAGCGGAAAGTGCTCACCTGGTGGCGGCCCGGCTCCCCCGACCAGGACAGGCAGGCCATTATCTGCGACGGGGCGGTGCGCAGCGGGAAGACCCTGTGTACCGGGCTGTCCTTCTTCTGCTGGGGGATGTGCTCCTTCCACCAAAAAAGCTTCGCCCTGTGCGGACGGACCATATCCTCCCTGCAGCGCAACCTGCTGGACGAGCTGATCCCCCTGCTGGAGGGAATGGGGCTGCGGTGTGAACAAAAACGCTCTAAAAACCTGCTGACCGTCTCTTTGGGCAGAAGAAGAAATACCTTCTACCTCTTCGGAGGAAAGGACGAGGGGTCCGCCGCCCTCATTCAGGGGATCACGCTGGCCGGGGCCCTGCTGGATGAGGCCGCCCTGATGCCCCGCTCCTTCGTGGAGCAGACCGCCGCCCGGTGCTCGGTGCAGGGAAGCCGGCTCTGGTTCTCCTGCAACCCGGAGTCCCCCGCCCACTGGTTCTATCGGGAGTGGGTCCTCAAGGCGGAGGAGAAAAACGCCCTGCGCCTGCCCTTTACTATGGAGGATAACCCCGGACTCTCCCCGGAGGTGCGCCAGCGCTACCAGACCATGTTCCAGGGGGCCTTCTACCGCAGGTTCGTGCTGGGGGAGTGGGTGGCCGCGGAGGGGCTCATCTATGACTTCTTCGACGAGAGCTTCCTCCAAAACCCGCCCGGGGAGGGGCTGGAGAACTGGCACATCTCGGTGGACTACGGCACGGTCAACCCCACCTCCATGGGGCTGTGGGGATGGCGGAACGGGGTGTGGTACCGGGTGGCCGAGTACTACTACGACGCCCGCCGGGAGAGAAGGCAGAAGACCGACGAGGAGTACGCCGCCGACCTGGAGAGACTGGCCGGGGGCAGGACCGTCACCGCCGTGGTGGCCGACCCGTCGGCGGCCAGCTTCTGCGAGACGCTGCGCAGAAAAGGCTGGCGGGTGCGCAGGGCGGACAACGAGGTGCTCTCGGGCATCCGGCTGACCGCCAGGCTGCTGAAGGAGAAGAAACTGGTCATTTGCAGGGGCTGCGGGGACGCGGCGCGGGAGTTCTCCCTCTACCGGTGGGAGGAGCGGGAGGACGGACAGGACCGCCCCAAAAAGGAACACGACCACGCCATGGACGAGATCCGCTACTTCGCCGCGACGGTGGCCGGGAAACAGCCGGAAAACGGTTTCTTTGCGGGGTGCGTGGAGCGGAGCGCCTTTTAGCCCAGGGAATGTGCAGAACACGGGAGGTACATCATGAAGTGGTGGAAACAAAAACACCCAAAATCCCCGCCGCCGGTGGTCCAGGTGCGGCAGGGGGGCGGACATCCCTTCGGGGCGCTGGAGCGGTACGTCCCCCTCCGGCCCGGGGAGATGGGGCTCTACCGGGCCATCCGGGAGGGGGTCCCCATTGTGGACGCCGCCATCTGGAAGCTGGTGCGGCTGTGCGGCGGGGCGTCCGTCCAGTGCCAGGACCCCGGAGCCCAGAGGGAGCTGGACCGGTTCTGGAGGACGGTGGACACCGGCTGGGGCCAGCAGGGGGTACAGTCCTTCCTGGACCGGTATCTGGACGACCTGTTCACCTGCGGACAGGGGCTGGGGGAGGTGGTGCTCACCCGGGACGGCCGGGACATCGCCGCGGTGCTGTGCGCCGACCCGGAACAGGTGGAGGTGAAGCAGGGAGAGGACCCGCTGAGCTTCCGGCTGTGCCTGCGGGGGGCGGGAGAGTCGGAGGAGCTGCCCTGGCAGGAGCTGCTGCTCTTTACCCCCTTCCAGCCCACCGGAGACGCGCCCTACGGGGTCTCGCTGCTGCGCTCCATGCCCTTCCTGACCGGGATTTTGCTGAAAATCTTTCAGGCTACCGGTCAAAATTGGGAGCGGGCGGGCTGCCTGCGCTTCGCCGTGGTGTGCAGGCCGGGTCAGGACGACGGGGTCTCCGCCCAGGAGCGCTGCCGCCAGGTGGCCGGGGAGTGGTCCGCCGCCATGCAGGCCGGCCGGGAGGGGACCGTCCGGGACTTTGTGGCGGTGGGGGACGTGGATATCCAGGTCATCGGCGCCGACGCCCCCGTGCTGGACAGCCAGGTCCCCGTGCGGCAGATCCTGGAGCAGCTGGTGGCCCGGACCGGCATCCCCCCCTTTATGCTGGGGCTGTCCTGGTCCGCTACCGAGCGGATGAGCGTCCAGCAGGCCGACCTGCTCACCAGCGAGATCACCGCCATCCGCCGCCAGGTGGAGCCGGCGCTCAGGAGGATCGCCGAGCTGTGGCTGGCCCTCCGCGGCTATGACATCCAGGTGGAGCTCCAGTGGGACGACATCAATTTGCAGGACCTGGTGGAGGAGGCCAGAGCGGAGCTCTACCGGGCCCAGGCGGAAAAGCTGAGAAGGGAGTTGGATACATGAAAATCTATAAAACAGCCCAGCCCGATTTGCCCCAGGCAATCCCCCAGGAGGACCTGGACCAGATCGCCGCCCTGGCCCGGCGGGAAATGCGGCCGGAGGAGGTCTATACCTTCGCCGTGCGGCTGTGCGACAACGAAATCGACCGGGATCTGGAGCGCTTTCCGGCCAAAACCCTGGAGGAGCTGGCAGGGCTGCTCGTGGGCAAGTGCGGGCTCTTCGACCACCAGTGGTCCGCCGCAGGACAGACCGCCCGGCTCTACAAAACCGAGGTGGTCCGGGAGCCGAAGCGCCTCACCCGGGCGGGGGACGGGTACTGCTGGCTCAAGGGGTACGCCTATATGGTCCGGACCGCCGGGGCTGAGACCCTTATCGCGGAAATCGAGGGGGGCATCAAAAAGGAGGTCAGCGTGGGCTGCGCCGTGGAGCGAAGGGTGTGCTCCATCTGCGGCGGGGACCCGGAGGCGTGCGGCCATCAAAAGGGGGAGCGGTACGGCGGACAGCTGTGCTTTGCCAGCCTGGAGGGGGCCAGCGACGCCTATGAGTTCTCCTTTGTGGCGGTCCCCGCTCAGCCTATGGCGGGGGTGGTCAAGTCCGCGGGGCAGCCCCGGAACGCCCGGCTGGAGCGGCTGGAGGAGGAGGCCGCCCTGGGACGGAAATACCTGGACGGCCTGCGGCGGGAGACCGTCCGGCTGGCCCTGCTGGCCGACCGGGAGCTGGACCGGGAGGCGGTACAGTCCCTGGCGGACAAGCTCTCCCTCCAGGAGCTGGAGGCGCTGGCCAAGTCCTATGCCCGGCAGGCCGGGAGCCAGCTCCCCCTGAGTACCCAGCTGCGCTATGAGCGGGATGCGGGACAGCGTCCGGAGCGGGACGAGGCGTTTCTCATTTAAACCTTTCCGTTCGGCGCTGGAACAACAGGCCGGACGGGGGAAATCGAACAAGGAGGTCTTTTCAGTATGGCAGATCGTGTTTCCTTTGGCGGTATCGGCGCGGTGGTGGCCACCTTCGCGGTCCAGGAGGGGGTGAAAGGCGGCCAGGTGGTCAAGCTCACCGGGAACGGACAGGCAGGGCCCTGCGAGAGCGGCGACCTCTTCTGCGGGGTGGCCCTGGAGCCCAGAGCGGGCTTCGGCGCGGTGCAGGTGCGGGGCTTTGTGGAGGTCCCAACCAGCGAAAAGCTGTCCCCAGGCTGGGCCGAGCTGGCGGCGGACGGCAGCGGCGGGGTCCGTGCGGCCGGAGAGGGCCAGGGCGTGCGGGCGCTGGTGGTCAGCGCGGCTTCGGACAGCGCGGCGGTGGTGTGCCTGTAGAAACAGGCCAAAAATATCGAGAAGGAGTGTTGTAAATGGCGTTTTACTATGACAGCCTGAAGCTGGACAAGGGGATGTATCAGGAGGCGGACAGCAGCTTTGGCCAGGTGCTGGAGCGGCTGGACCCCAGCGAGCAGTACAGAGGAACCGCCCTGGAGGGGCTGGACGCCTATCAGCGGCAGCTCAAGCGCTTCGACATCAAGGTGAAGGGCCCGGGGAGCGACGTGGTGGAGAAGTTCTTCCGCACCGCCGACGCCGCCGTGCTCTTTCCCGAGTACATCGCCCGCTCGGTGCGGCAGGGGATGGAGGAGGCCAACATCCTCCCCCAGATCACCGCCGCCGTCACCCGCTTCGACGGGATGGACTACCGCTCCATCACCGCGGAGGCCGGCGGGGAGAGCAGGCAGCTCCACACCGTGGACGAGGGGGCCGAGATCCCCGCAACCACCATCCAGGTCCAGAGCAGTCTGGTCCGCCTCCGCAAGCGGGGCCGGATGCTGGTGGCCAGCTATGAGGCGGTGCGGTATCAGAAGCTGGACCTGTTCTCAGTCACCCTGCGGCAGATCGGCGCCCATATGGCCCGGACCCAGCTGGAGGACGCGGTCAACGTCCTGGTCCTGGGAGACGGCAACGACAACGCCGCGGAGGTGGACAAAACAAACCAGTCCGGCACCCTGACCTATGACGACCTGGTGGATTTTTGGGCGAAATTTGACCCCTACGAGATGAACGCTCTGCTGGTCTCCGGGGATATGATGGTCCGGCTGCTCAAGCTGCCTGAGCTCCAGAACCCCCTCACCGGCCTGAACTTCCAGGGGACGGGCAGATTGACCACACCGCTGGGGGCCAACCTGCTGCGCACCGGGGTTTTGCCCGCCGGGACCGCTATCGGCCTGGACAGACGCTTCGCCCTGGAGATGGTCCAGAGCGGGGACGTGATGGTGGAGTACGACAAGCTCATCGACCGGCAGCTGGAGCGGGCCGCCATCACCAGCATCAGCGGTTTTGCTAAAATCTTCCAGAAGGCCAGCCGGGTGCTGGAGGTGTGAGATGCTGGAGGAGATCCTGAAGCTGTGCCATAGCCTGGGGGCCGGAGAGGGTGAGGACGAGCTCCTCCGCCCCCTGGCCCAGGCCGCGCAGCAGAAGCTGACCGGACGGCTCCGCCCCGGGGTTTCTCCCCAAAACTGCGGCTCCGCCTTCCCCCTGGCCGCCGCGATGCTGGCGGTGGAGGGGCTGGAGCGGACCGCGGGGACCCGACAGGTGGAGTACTTTACTGCCGGGGACATCACCCTCCGGATGAGAGGCGGCGGGGACGGCGGGCTGTCCGCCCAGGCGGAGCGGCTGCTGGAGCCCTGGCTGAGAGACCGGGGGAGCTTCTCCTTCCAGGGGGTGCGGGGGTGATGGGGCGCGTCTGGGAGGGCCTGCTGCGCCAGTACGGCCAGACCGTCACCCTGGTCAGCGGGGAGGAGCGGGTTTCCCTCAACGCCTTCCTCCAGCCCGCCCCCCAGCAGACCGGACAGGAGCGGCCCTCCCCCAGAGGGGTGGAGCGGCGGGAGAGGTTCCTCTACCTGGGACCCGCCGGCCGGCCCCTGGACACGGATACGGTGGTGGTCTGGAACAACCGGCAGCTCCGGGTGCAGGCCGCCCATAAAAGAGGTGACCCCGTCTGCCCCCACTGGTGGGCGGTGCTCTGCCCCGGATTGGAGGCGGAGGGATGAGCGTTGGCCTGGAACAGGTCCGGGAGGAGATGGCGCGCTACCTTCGGGAAAAAGGGGTGAGGGCCCGTACCGCCTGGCCGCCCGAGAGACCGCGGGAGCTGGACCGGCCCGAGGTGCTGGTCTCCCTTCGGGGCTGCCGGATGGGGCCGGGGGGCTTTCAGGACTACCTGGGGGAGCGGTACAACCCGGAAACCGGACGGTGGGAGGAGCGCTTTGGCAGAAGAGCGGAGCTGACCCTGGGCCTGGACCTCTATGTCCCCCTGCGTTTGGGCGGGGAGGGGATGCAGTCCGCCCTGGACGCCATGGCCGGGGCCCTGCTGGAGGGCGGTCCCGAGGGACTGAACGTACAGGAGTTCTCCTGCGGGGAGATTGGGTACGACGAGAGCGGACGGCTGCTCCGGCGCGGCGCCCAGGCGGTGTGCGGATGCTGGGTGTGTACCTGCGGCGAAACAGGCGGCGTATTTTTAGATTTTGAGCTGAGAGGTGGATTGCAAGCATGAGTGTGACAGTACATCAGCGTCCGGGGGTCTACTCCTCCTATGACGCGTCCTCGGTGGCCAGCAGCGGCGGAAGCGGAAGACTGGTGGGCCTGGCCGGGGTCAGCACCAAGGCGGAGGCGGGAAAACTCCAGCTGGTCACCAGCTATGACCAGGCGGTGGAGCTGTTCGGCTCGGACGGAGAGGAGGGAATGGCGGAGCTGATCCGGCTGGCCCTCCAGAATGGCGCGGGGGGCGTGGCGGCGGTGGCTGCCGCCGGAGAGGAGGACTATGAGACCGCCTTCGAGCTGCTGGCCGGAACGGAGGACCTGGCGGCGGTGCTGTGCGGCAGTACCGGGCTGGCGGTGCAGCAGAAGCTGCGGGACAGCGTGGTACAGGCCTCCCAGGCCCGGCGGGAGCGCGTCGCCGTGGTGGCTGGGGCCGCGGAGGAGAGCGTGGAGGAGCTGGTCACCCGGGCTAAGGCCATCAACCACGAGCGGGTGGTGCTGGCCGCGCCGGGAGGGCTGAGCCGGAGCGGTCAAGCCCTGTCCGGCCTGACCGTGGCCGCCGCCATCGCGGGGGTCTTGGCCGGAGAACAGGACCCCGCTGTCCCCCTGGGAGGGGCGGAGCTGCGCGGCCTGCCCGGACTGGACGGCCAGTACCGGGACGGGGAGCTGGACGTGCTCATCCTGGGCGGCGTCACCCCGGCGGAGAGCCTGAGCGGCAGAGTGAGCGTGGTGCGGGGGGTCACGACCAGGACCACCACCGGCGGGGCGGCGGACGCCACCTGGAGAGAGCTGGCAATGGTGCGCATCGTGGACAACGTCATCCCCAGCCTCCGGGACGCCCTGCGCAGCAAGTTCCAAAGAGCCAAAAATACCCCGCAGAGCCGAAGCGCCATCCGGGCCCAGGTTATCCTTGAACTGGAAAATAAGCTGGCCCGGGAGATCATCACCGGCTATGACAGCGTGTCCGTGACGGCGGACAGCACGGACCCCACCCGATGCCTGGTGGACTTCTCCTTCGCCGCCGCCCATGGACTGAACCAGATCTGGCTCACCGCCCATATCTCGGTGTAGGGGCCAGAAAAAAGAGCGCGCCTCCCTCCGGCGGGGGAGGAGAAATTTGAGGGATGGGAAGAAAGACAGCTCCTCCCCCGGACGGGGGAGGAGAAATTTGAGGGAAAGAGGGGAGTTTGTTTGAGTATTGCAGGGTTTCCCACCAGCAGCGACATCTATTTGGAGGTGGACGGGGTCCGGGTGGCGGTGGTCCAGAGCTACACCGCCCGGACCTCCAAAAACAGCATCGCCGTGGAGGCCTTCGGAGAGGAGGAGCCGGTGGCCGCTGTCCCCGGTCCGGCCAGCCATGTGATTGAGCTTACCCGGCTGTACGCCACCGATGAGGCCATCCGGGACGGCATCGACTTCTATGCCATGTCCGGCTTCTCTCTGGTCATCTGTAAGCCGGACCGGAGGATCATCTATGCCGGCTGTCAGTGGAGCTCCATCCAGGAGAGCGCCACCCTGGGCAGTATGGTGCTGGAGAAGGTGACGCTGGTGGCCTCCCGGCGGATCGAAACGGGGGTGTAGCAGTGGAAGGCTCTATTTTGGCGGGACGGGACAGGTTCCCCCTGGAAAACGGGATGCGCCTGCGCCTGCTGTCCGCCCTGGAGGTGCTCCAGGCCCGGCGGGAGGCGGCGGAGCTGGCTTAGACAGAGCGGGAACGGGCCCTGTGCTCCAACGCCTGCCTGCTGGCCAGAGCCCTGGAGCATGAGCAGTCCGGAGAGCCGGTGTTCCCCAGCGGTCAGGCGGCGCTGGCCGGGCTGACGGTGGAGGAGATCGCCTCCCTCGCCGCCCGCTGGAGCGAGTTCAGCCGGAGCGAAAATCCCGGACCCGAGATCAGCCGGGAGGGGTTGGAGAAGCTAAAAAAAAATTGAGCGCCAACCCGGGGGAGCGGCTGCGGTGGCGGGTGCTGCGCCAGTTCCACGCCCTGCCCACCGAACCCCGGGCGCGGGCGATGAAGGGGCGGGACTACCTGTGGTGTTTGGTCAATGCCCTGCTGGACCGGGAGGAGGAGCTGGAGCGCCTGTGCCCCAGCTGCCGGAGCAGGGTGATGGAGGAGCGCTGCCCCGTGTGCGGACTGCCTGCCGGTTTGGGGGAGGGGATGGTCAACTCCGCCTTCGACCCGGCGCGCTTCGCTCAGCTGTGCGGGAGGGATGAGAAGTGACCGACTATCTGGAGCTCCAGGGACAGGAAAATGAGGACGCCCTGCGCCGGGCACTGCGGCGGCTGGACAGTGTTCCAGGAGAGCCGTGGGGCGGTGTGCCAGTCGAGGAAGGGGGACCTGCCCTGGGCGGGCCGGACCTCCAGAAAATGGGGGACGGGCTGGCGGGGCCGGAGTTGGTTCCCCTGGAGATGGAGGACGGGCTGCGCGCATACGGCGGGCCGGATCTCGCCCCGGGTTCTCAGAGAATAGGGGGCCGGATGGGCGGACCGGCGGCGCGGGAGCGCGTCCCTCCGGAGGCGGGTTCCCTGGAGATGGAGGACGGTTTGCGGACATACGGTGAGCTGGGGTTCACCCCGGTGCTCCATGGGCTGGGGGAAGGGCCGGGACCCGGTGGGCCGCTCCCGGAGAGGGATGCCCCGCTGCCCGGACCAGACACGCCGTGGGACAGTGTGCCGGCGGACAGAGAACACGCGCTGGACCGCCGGACAGGGCAGGTTCCGCTCCTGGAGGAGCTGGAGCGGCTGGAACGGGCGGCCAATTCCATCCCGGGACCGGGCGCGGCGCTGAGACAGACGGGCGGGTCTGACCTGAGCGCCGGAACATGGTCCCGGGACGGGCGGGCTCCGTTCCCCGTGGACGAGACCGCGCCGCCCATCTGGACAGGCCCGGGGGCGCGGGCTTCCTCCCCCGCCGGAGAGCTGGACCGGGCTGAGCTGGTGGACCGGGCCTTCCGCCGGGACAGCCGGAGATATGACGGGGGATTTTATCTGTACTAGAGAGGAGGAGTTGGATGACCCTTTCCCCAATGCGGTATAAAAGCTACACCTGGCCCCACAACCCCAGAGTGTATTCCATCGACTACCAGAGAAAAATGGCGGTCCACAAAACCCCCTTCGGCCTGTACCAGCTCCAGGACCTGGGACGGACCAACCGGGTGATGGAGGGCGAGGGGGAGTTCGCCGGCGAGGGGGCCTACGGACAGTTCGGACAGCTGGCCAGCGTCTTCTACCAGGGAGGGCCGGGCCTGCTGGTCCACCCCCTCTGGCAGGTGTCCAGCGCCTATTTCGTCTCCCTCCGCCTGGAGCAGGAGCCCAGACCGGACTATGTGCGCTACTCCTTCGCCTTCTGGGAGGACAACGGCACTTACAGCGGGCTGGCGGTTCAGGAGACCGGACAGGAGAGCGGAGAGAGCGCGGCGCAAAGCTCCTCCGGCGCCGCCTACCACACCGTGACCGCCGGGGAGACCCTGTGGGAGCTGGCCAGACGGTACGGGCGGACTGTCCCCGAGCTGGTGGCCCTCAATCCCCAGATCAAAAACCCCAACCTTATCCGGGTGGGACAGGAGGTGCGGGTGCGGTGACTGCCTATGTGACCAGCCCCTCCGGACTGCGGTGGCGGCTCCCCCAGGCGGTGTGCTGGCGGATGGAGTACACCTCCGGAACCCCCTGCGACAGCTTCTGGCTGCGCTGCCCCTGGGACGGGGACAACTCCGTCCGGCCGGAGGAGTGTACCGGCTTTTTGGCGATGTACGGCGGGGAGCGGGTCTTTACCGGGGTGGTGGACGAGTGCGAGGTTGCCCTCAACGCCCAGGGCAGGCTGCTGGAGCTGTCCGGACGGGGAATGGCCGCCCTGCTGCTGGACAATGAGGCTCTGGGGCAGGACTACCTCTCCGCGACCCAGGCGGATATCATCCGGGACCACGTTGCCCCCTACGGCGTGGAGACCGCGCCGGGCGGAGCGCTCCCCCCGGTTCCGGGCTTCTCCGTGGCCGCGGGGAGCAGCGAGTGGTCTGTCGTCCATGACTTCGCCCAGTATTACGGCGGGGTGGCTCCCAGATTCGACCGGATGGGACGGCTGGTCCTCTCCGGGTGGGAGAACGGGACCGAGCGGGTGGTGGACGGCTCCTCCCCCGTCACCGCCCTTACCCGCAGGGACCGGAGATACGGGGTGCTGTCCCAGGTGCTGGTCCGGGACCGGTGGAGCGGCAGGACCGAGACGGTGACCAATGCCGGGTTCCTGGCCGCCGGGGGACGGGCCAGAAGAGTGGTCACGATGCCCGCCCGGAGCAGCTATAAGGCAATGCGCTACTCCGGACAGTTCCAGCTGGAGCGGTCAGAGGAACAGCGCTGCCGGCTGGAGATCACCGTCGCGCAGCCCTTCTGCGCCTGGCCAGGGGACCTGGTCCGGGTCCAGCGGGACGCCTTCCACTGGAATGGCCAGTACCGGGCGGTCCAGGTCACGGTGGGACAGGATGAGTCGGGCCGCTGGAGCAGGCTGGAGCTGGCCCCGCCGGAGCTGGTGGTGTAGAAAATCCGGACAGCGGCAGGGACACCATAAGCCGCTTCCCTGTATACAAAAGGGAAACGGAGCGGAAATATTCGGAATTGGAGGTGAACACCCATGTGGACATCGGAGCGCCGACGGGAGCTGCCAGTGCGGGAGCCGGCGGCGGAGCTGGGAGAGGTCACCCTGGGAGGGGACCCGGCGGGGGTCAGCCTGGGGGGCGAGCGGCGGGGGCTGGAGGTGTACGGCCCCGGGGGCTACTGCTGGAGACCGGCGGCGGGGGAGAAGGTGCTGGTCCTCAAGGCCGGGACGGAGGGGGAGTCCCCCTATATCCTGGGGGTCCGGCAGGGAGGCGGCGGGCTTCTGCCAGGGGAGGTCCAGATCACCGGAGGCGGCGGAGCTGCCTCGGTCCGGCTGGGGCGGCGGCTGGACCTGAACGGCCCCATCTGGGTCAACGGACAGACCCTGAAGTCATACATCCAGCAGATCGTCGGCGAGATGCTGGCTTAGGAGGAAAATAGAATGGAACGAAAGCTGGCCGGCGGCGACTATGTGCCCGACGGAGTGGGCGGGTTCGTGGGCCTGTCCGGCGGGGAGGAGGTGCTGGCCCGGGTCCTCTTCCGGCTCACCGCCCGGCGGGGCGGGCTGCCCTTCCTGCCCCGGCTGGGAAGCCGCCTCCACGAGCTGGGACAAACAAAACCCTCCGCCCGTCAGGCCCTGGCCGTGCAGTATGTGGCCGAGGCGCTGGAGGAGGAACAGGAGATCATAGTGCGCTCGGTGGAGCTGACCCAGACGGGGACCCAGGGCCGGCTGAACGCCTCCCTGGAGTGGCAGGGGGAGACGCTGACCGTGGAGCTGGACCTGCCCCGAGTCTGGAGCTGAGAAAACACTGCCGCAGTGAGGAGGAACACCGTTGAAAACCGTTGAGGAGATCTATCAGGAGCTGCTTGCCGCCTTCGGAACCCGGACCGGGCTGGAGCCCAGAGGGGGAACAGACCTGTCCGCCCGGATGTACGCCCTGGCCGCTCAGGTCTATGGGCTGTACGTCCAGGCGGAGTGGGTGGTCCGGCAGGCCTTCCCCCAGACCGCCCAGGGGGAGTACCTGGACCAGCACGCCCAGCTGAGAGGCTTGACCCGGAAGCCGGCGGTCCAGGCCGAGGGGGTGGTGCGCTTTACCCCGGGGGAGGCCTCCAACCTGCCCAGAAGCATCCCAAAGGGGACCGTGTGTATGACGGCGGGGATGGTCCGCTTTGAGACCACCCGGGTCGGAACGCTGGAGGCCGGAGCCCTTTTTGCCGATGTGCCCGTCCGGGCCCTGGAGCCGGGGACAGCGGGGAACGTCTCCGCGGATACCATCCTGGTGATGGCGGTGGCCCCCTTCGGCATTGCCTCCTGCTCCAACCCCCAGGGATGCTCCGGCGGCGCGGACGAGGAGGAGGACGAGTCCCTCCGGGAGCGGGTGCTGGACTCCTTCCGCCGCCTGCCCAACGGGGCCAACGCCGCCTTCTATGAGCAGGGGGCCCTCTCCTTCGACCAGGTGGCCGGGGCGGCGGTCATCCCGCGGCCCAGAGGAAAGGGGACCGTGGATGTGGTGGTCTCCACCCCGTCCGGCCTGCCCGGAGAGGAGCTGCTGGAGGAGCTGAGACAGTACTTTCAGCAGCGCCGGGAGATCGCGGTGGATGTGCAGGTGCGGGCCCCCGAGACAGTGAGCGTTGACCTGTCCGTCCGGGTGAGGGCGAAGCCGGGTTGGGACGGGGCCCAGGTTCGCGGAGAGGTGGAGGAGGCGCTGCGGGGCTGGTTCACCGGGGCGCGGCTGGGGGAGGATGTGCTGCGGGCCGGGCTGGGGGACCTGATTTTCCACTGTGAGGGGGTGGCCAACTACCATATCCTCTCCCCCGCCGCTGACATCACCGCGGGACAGGCCGTGCTCCCCAGATTGGGAAGCCTGAGCGTGGAGGAGATGACATGAGTACCGCGCAGAATTTGAGACAGCTGCTCCGGCCGCTGGGGATCTATGACCTGGAGGCCCCCTTCAACGGAGGGGAGCTGGACGCCCAGGGGGAGATCCTGGACGGCGTGTCGGCCCTCCTGGAGGAGGCGCACCGGGAGAGCGGGCTGGCTACGGCGGAGAGCTGGGGCCTGGAGAACATCGCCCGGCTCTTCGCCCGCAGGCCGGTGGCCGCTCAGCCCAGACAGCTGGCCGCCGCTCTGGCCGCCCTGCTGCGGATCGGCGGGGACAGCTTTACCCAGGGGGAGATCAACAATACCATCTCGGGCTGCGGACTGCCGGCCTGGGTGGCGGAGGCGGGGGTCAATCAGGTGGAGGTCTCCTTCCCGGGTATCGTGGGACAGCCAGAGGGGTTTGAGGAGATCAGGCAGATCGTGGAGGACATCCTGCCTGCCCATTTGGAGATCGTGTACCGGTTCTGGTATCTGATCTGGAGCCTGCTGGAGAATAAGTTCCCCACCTGGAGGTCAATCGAAATCCTCGGAATGTCCTGGGAGAGACTGGAACGCTGCGTGGAGTAAAAATCCCCCGAAATCCGGCGGGATTGCTGCAAGAAAAGCGGTATCTGTTCTTGAAAGAGCAGATACCGCTTTATTTATATTCCTTTCGCGTTTTGAAGCCAAACAGCGGCCGGTGAAGCTGCCTCACGCTAGTTCAGAATGCTGTACACGCATTCCAGCAAGGTCAGGGCCAACTGGTCCCGCACAATCCTGCCCGCCACCTGGTTGAGCGCAAAAAGGCTGAGAGGAATGGTGACAAGGGGAATACAGCCGCATAGAAACAGAAGATTCACCTTCAGCAGTGTGCCGCAGCTGCGCCCCAAAAGGTCAAAAAAACAGGACACTCCCTTTTTTTCAGCGGCTGCGTCCTCATGCTCCGGGAATGGAGGCATGAGATCATGGTAATCACTTTTCAAAAACATAGTGCTGTTCCCCTTCCGGTTCTGCACGCGCCAGAACGATTGATTGCACAAGAGAATATCATACTTTCTGTTTCGCTTCAAGTGCCTGTCTGCATTTTGGCATACTCTGAAGGGCGGCAGGAGCTCTGATAATCAAATAAAAAATTGGCTCCTTACCTTTATAAAATATATTTTGGTAATTTCGCACAAAAAAGCAAGACAATTTTCTGTATTTTGACGATTTTGCCCCAGAATATGGCGTTATGTGTCTCAAACTATATATAAAGCGATTTTAACGACATGAGAGAATATTTTAAACACAAGGCGACATTTACAAAAAAAAGGATTTCATATTAAGATAGACAAAACTGCGCTGAATAAATGTGTTGCAGCGCAGAAAAAGGAAAGGATGTGGAGTTATGAAAAAAATCCCCCGCATGATGGCAGCGGCTCTGCTCGCCGCGCTGCTGCTGTCATTGGTTGGGTGCGGTTCCTCTGACGGAAAGACCCACCTGACCTTCCAAATTTGGGATGTCGCCCAGCGCGACAGTATGCAGGCCATCTGTGACGCATACACCGCCAAGCACCCCGAGGTCACCATTGAGGTCCAGGTCACCAGCTGGAGCGAGTACTGGACCAAGCTGGAGGCCGCCGCCGAGTCCAACACCATGCCGGACCTCTTCTGGATGCACACCAACCAGATCTTGTACTACTCCGACTTTGGGATGCTGGCCGACGTGACCGACCTGTACGCGGACGAGGACCCCAACTACTACGAGAACCACTTTTCCGAGATCTCCATCGGGAACGCCCAGGGCAGCAACGGCCGGATGTACGGCGTGCCCAAGGACAAGGACAACATCTTCCTGGTATACAACAAGGAGATGTTCGACGCCGCCGACGTGTCCTACCCCGATGAGAGCTGGACCTGGGACGACCTGGTGAACGCCTCCCAGACCATCTACGACAAGACGGGGAATTACGGCTACCTGGCCTACAACGACGACCAGATGGGCTACTGGAGCTTTGTCTACCAGGCGGGGGGCTGCATCCTCACCGAAGACAAGACGAGGGCGGGCTTCGACCAGCCCGGGACCAGGAAGGGCATGGAGTTCTATGTGGGCCTCCAGGACAACGAGTGGTGTCCCGACCAGGCGTACTTCGCGGAGACCGCGCCGGGGACCGCCTTCTTCTCCGGCATCGGCGCCATGTACATCGAGGGCAACTGGGAGCTGATGAACAAGTGCATCAACTTCCCCAACATGGACGGCAAGTGGGACATCGCCCCCATGCCCAAGTGCCCCG
>JAAWSG010000092.1 GCA_022801435.1 Lawsonibacter sp. | reverse complement strand
GGCTCTGGAGGGCTATACCCATGAGCACAAACCCTACGATCCCAATTCAGGCCTGCTCCATTGGCTGCACATCGTGATTAGCAACGCCAAGGCGTTCATCCTGGGTACTTACCATGGCCTGCCCAAGAAGTACCTCCAAGCCTACCTTGACGAATATTGCTTCCGCTTCAGCCGCCGTGACTTTGGCCCCCGCCTTCTGGAGCGCCTGGCCTTAGCTGTTGGTACTTCTGCTCGGCTGAGTTAAAGGGATAACCACAAATAAAATTATAGTATTTACTTTTGCTCCTGGATACATTATAATTACCGCAGTGGTCCGTTGAAGTGTGCGGGCCAAAATATGGAAAAGATGGGAGAGAACACTATGAAAGATCGCTTCAACACGATCTGGGGGCTCATTTTTATAGGATTGTTCGTCCTGGTCATGATCCCCCTGCCCTGCTTCTGCAATTACGAGTACGTCCCCTCCATTGCAGGCATCCCCAACTTCATCATCGGCTGGGCGGCAGTGGGGCTGACCACCCTGGTCCTGATTTTTGTCTGGGCCAAACAGTGCTGGGACCGTCCGGAATACTGCGAGTTTGACGAGGACACAGCGGACCAGAAGGAGGGAAAGTAAATGCCTGAAGTAGCAGTCAACCCAGTCCCCTTTTTTATCGTCATTGCAATTTACATCGGGGTGCTCGCGGTCATCGGTATCATCGCTACCCGGCAGACCAACACCATGCAGGACTACTTTGTCCTCAGCGGCAAGGCCGGGTTCATCGTCACGGGTATCGCCTACGCCACCACCCAATACTCCATGGGGACCTTCCTGGGCACGCCGGGAACCATCTATAACATCGGCTACGCCGGCATGGCCATCAGCGTCCCCGGCATGGCCTTCTCCATGATTATCCCCGCCTTTCTCGTTGGCCGCAAGCTGGTGACTCTGGGTCACCGGGAGGGCTTCCTCACCCTGACCGACTACCTGTCCGACCGGTATGAGAGCAAGAACATGAGCGGTCTGCTGGGCCTGCTGATGGTCATCTTTATGGTTCCCATGATGGGCGCGCAGATCATCGGCGCCGGCGTGCTGGTCAACGTGTTCACCGGCCTGCCCAACAACGTGGGCGTCATTGCCTTCGGCGCGGTGGTGGTCACCTACTGCATGACCGGCGGTATGCGGGGGGCTATGATGACCGATGTCATCCAGGGGGTGCTGATGCTGGGCGCGGCCATTGCGGCCTTTGCCATCTGCCTGTCCGCGGGCGGCGGCCTGAGCGCGCTGAACAGCTCCCTGGCCAGTATGGGGGATGAGTGGATGTCCTTCCCCGGCGCCAACGGGGCCATGCCCTGGACCTTCATGATATCCAACGTCATGATGTGGAGCCTGTTCAACATCGGCCAGCCCCACCTGTTCACCAAATTCTTCGCCATGAAGGACCACAAGACCATGTTCCGCTCGGTCATTCTGGGCACGACGGGCATGATGATCACCGCAGGCCTGATGAACTGGATCGGGGTCCTGGCCCGTCCTGTGGTGGGCGAGATCAGCAACCCGGACTACATTGTTCCTATCATCCTCCAGCGCGGCCTGCCCGCCATTGTAGCCTGCGTGCTGGTGGCCGGCATCGCCGCCGCGGGCATGTCCACCATTGACGGGGTGCTGGTCACCGCCACCGCCGCCGTCACCCGGGACATCTATCAAAAGTTTATCAACCCCAAGACCACGGACGACCATGTGCTCAAGCTGTCCAAGTACGTCACCGTGGTGCTGGGTATCATGGTGGTCATCTTCGGCTGCACCAAGCCCGGCTCCATCTTCACCATCAACGCCTTCGCCGCGGCCGGCCTGTCCATGTTCATGGTTCCGGTGCTCTTCGGCATGTACTGGAAGAAGGCCACCCGCCCCGCCGCCTGGGCCGCCATCATCTGCGGGGAGATTGCCCTGATCTCCTTCACCATGGTCCCCAGCATGAAGGCCGCCATCCACGGCTTCCACGCCGCTGTGCCCGCCGCCGCCATAGCCTGTGTGGTGATGGTCATCGTCTCTCTGGCCACCTCGGGCAATGCCATCTCGGAGCGGACGCTGAAGCGCCACATGCTGGTCAAATAAGGGAGGTAAAAACATGTTTTTGGAGCGAATGACCACCGCCCAGGCGGAAGTTTTTCTGAAGCAGGACCCCATCGCGGTGCTCCCCATCGGAAGCACGGAGCAGCACGGGACCCAGTGCGCCCTGGGCACGGATTTCCTGATCCCCCGCAATCTGGCCGAGCGGGTAGAGGCCATGGACGGGATGGAAAATGTGGTGATCCTGCCCACCATCCCCTTCGGGGTGTGCGACTACCACATGAACTTTTCCGGAACCATCAACATCGGCTATGAGTGCCTCTACACCATCATCAGCAAGGTCACCAAGGCCATGATGGGGCATGGGGTCCGCCGGTTTGTGGTCATCAACGGTCACGGCGGCAACACCCCGGCCATAGATCAAGCGGCCCTGGACGTACATCGGGCCGGGGGGATTATGGCCAGCATCGACTGGTGGAGTGTGGTGGGCCAGATCGATGAGCGATTTGCCAATGGCGGCCACGGCGATATTCTGGAGACCTCCGCTATGTTGGCGGTGGATGAGCGCGGGGTGGACCTGAGCCTCTGCCAGGACATGAACCCCGCCAGGCCCAGCAGCGAGATCTCGGCCAAATATATCCAAATCATTGAGTTCCGCGGAGGCTCCATCCGGCTGCCCCGCACAACGGAGATGATGGCGCCCAGCGGCTGGTTCGGGCCGGGGGATCCCCGGGGGGCGACCAAGGAGCACGGTGAGGCGATGCTGTCCGTCTGCGCAGCGTATATCCGTGATTTCCTGATCGAATTTCGGAAGCTTCTTTAGGGTATCAGATGGTGCGGGGAAGCCGGGAGGCCGGCTTCCTCGTATCCTGTTCCAAGTGTAAGCGATGCGGGACAAGCGGAAACCAAATAGCAGGAGAAGTGACAATATGATTCAATTGATTCAACATGTAAAGCTGTTTCGGGAGGGGGAATGGCGGGACTCCGACATCCTCCTGGCGGGGCAGAAAATTGCGGCGGTGGAGGACAGAATTGAGATCTCCCTCCCTGGCCTGGAGGTGAAGGACGGCCAGGGGATGCGGGCGGTCCCGGGGTATGTGGACCGGCATGTCCATATCACCGGCGGCGGCGGCGAGGGGGGCTTTTCCAACGAAGTACCTCCCATATCCATCTGCGCCCCCCTTCAAGGCGGGGTGACCACTGTGGTAGGGCTGCTGGGGACGGACGGCCTGACCCGCAGCGTGGAGAGTTTGGCGGCCAAAGCAATGGCGCTGGAGGAGGAGGGGATAACCGCCTACTTCCTCACAGGCGCTTACTCCTATCCCTCCCCAACCATCACCGGGTCGGTGAAAAAGGACATTGTGATGCTCAAAAACTGCCTGGGGGTCAAGCTGGCCATCTCCGACCACCGGGCCCCCTGCATCCAGAGCTGGGAGCTGGCCCGGCTGGCGGCGGACACCTGGCAGGCCGGCATTTTGAAGGGGCATCCCGCCTTTCTCCACCTCCATGTGGGCCGGGGCAAGACGGGTCTGAGCCAGCTGTTTCAGCTGCTGGAGGAGACCGACCTGCCCATCTCCGTCTTCCACCCCACCCATATGGGGAACCAGATAGAGGACGCGGTTCGCTTCTCCAAACTGGGCGGCTGGGTGGACTTCACCGTCATGGACGACCCGGAGCGGTCCGCAGAGCAGATGGTCTCCGCTCTGACCAGATGTCCGTCCGAGCTGGTGACCTTCAGCACAGACAGCAATGGCAGTATGCCTATTTGGAACGACAGACAGGAGATGGTGGGGATCAGCGCCTGCCGCATCTCCAATCTCCACGCTACGGTACAGGCCCTGGTGCAGCAGAAGGGTCTGCCTCTGGAGCAGGCGGTGCTGCCCTGTACCTGCAACGCCGCCCGGGCGCTGAATCTGCCCGGCAAGGGCCGCCTGACCCCGGGGGCGGACGGAGATATTCTGCTTCTGGATGACAGGTTGGAGATCCAGTCGGTGTTTGCCCTGGGTAAAGAGCTGCTCTGTGAGGGAGCGCTGACCTTCCGGCCCAAATTTTCCGACGCCTGATGGGAGTGAACTGACAAAATCCCCTGATGCAGCCTTTTGCCGCATCAGGGGGTTTCGTTCGGTCAGGAGGTCACTGCTGCTGGCAGAATTGCGCCACTGCACCGGCAATGCGGTCCATATCCGCCGGGGTGTACCGCTGGTCGCAGGGCAGAGAGAGGACATGGTCATAGATGTACTGGGCTTGGGGACAGCGGGAGGTATCCGCCAGCGCGCTCTTGTCCCAGTAAGCGGTCGTGTGGATGCCCTGCTCCTTCAAAAAGCTCTGGAGGTCGTTCCGGCGCTGGGCCAGGACGGTGAAGTGGCTGGGTACAGTGGCTTCGTCCAGCAGAGGAAAGACGGGGACACAGAGTGGGCTTTTGGGAAAAACGCTCAAAAGCCGCTGGTAGTTTTCCCGCCGGAGGTTTCGGATGCGCTCCACAGGGAAGCGGCGCATGATTTGAACGGAATCCGGGTCGCTCTGGCAGCAGTCAAAGATTTGACGCAGGAGGGACTCGGCCTGCCAGAAGGTTGCCTCCGCCGCCTCCAACGCCTCCTGGGATACGCTGCCAGGCTCTGTGGTGCTCTTCTTCTTGGTCTCCATTGCGCCCCGCCGCATGTCCAGATGTTTCTGGTGAAAGGGCAGCAGCTCCGGCGTCAGCTTTCCCCTGCGCTTAATCAAAAATCCGCCGGAGGGGACCCCGATCCACTTGCGCAGGCTGCCGGTGATGTAGTCCGCGTCGGGGGAGATGCCGTCCAAGGAGAGGACCGAGTGGGTCGAATCCTCCAGAATGCAGATCCCCCGCTCCCGGCACTTGTGGACAAAGGCGCGGTCATATCTGCTAAAACCATAGTAGCCGCAGAGATTCAGTACGCTGATTTCCTCCAGAGCCTGGTCCTCCCAGACGGGGGTCATGGAGCGGTCCACCTCGTAAAATTTCAGCCGGAAACCCGCCTTGACATAGGGGGCCAGTACCGTCCCGCAGGTGTAGGAGGGGACATAGGCCACCCGTTTGGAGTCCCC
>JAAWSG010000091.1 GCA_022801435.1 Lawsonibacter sp. | reverse complement strand
AGAGAGAAGCGTCCCCCCGAGCCCTACAAGGGCAAGGGGATCAAGTATACTGACGAGGTCATCCGCCGCAAGGCTGGTAAGACCGGCGCCAAGAAGTAAGAGGGAGGTGTGCCATTATGATCAACAGACCCGATACCCGTTCCCAGCGCCTGAAGCGCCACAAGCGCGTGCGTGCTAAAATTTCCGGCACGCCCGAGCGCCCCCGTCTGAATGTGTTCCGCAGCGGGACCAACATCTACGCCCAGATCATCGACGATGTGAACGGCGTGACCCTGGTCTCCGCCTCTTCCCTGGAGAAGGATTTTTCCTGTGACGGCACCAAGTCCGACGCTGCCCGCCTGGTGGGCCAGAATGTGGCCCAGCGCGCCAAGGCCAAGGGCATTGAGACCGTGGTCTTTGACCGGGGCGGCTATGTCTACCACGGCCGCGTGCAGGCTCTGGCAGAGGGTGCCCGCGAGGGCGGCCTGCAATTCTAAGGGAGGAGGAAAAAGCTATGGCTAGATTTGAGAGAGAGCCCAGCGAGTTTGTTGAGAAGCTGGTCTATCTGAACCGCGTATCCAAGACCGTCAAGGGCGGCCGTGTGAACAAGTTCTCCGCCCTGATGGTGGTGGGAGACGAGAAGGGCCGGGTGGGCTTCGGCCTGGGCAAGGCCGCTGAGGTCCCCGAGGCCATCCGCAAGGGCATCGAGGATGCCAAGAAGAACATGATCACCGTGTCCCTGTCCGGGACCACCATCCCCCACGAGGTGATTGGGGAGTTCGGAGCGGGCCGGGTGCTGATGAAGCCCGCCGCCCCCGGTACCGGCGTCATCGCCGGCGGCCCCGTCCGTGCCGTGATGGAAGCCATCGGCATCAAGGACATCCGGACCAAGTGCCTGCGCTCCAACAACCCGCAGAACGTGGTCTCCGCGACCTTCGAGGGGCTCAAGTCCCTGAAAACCCCTGAAGAGGTCGCCCGGGTCCGCGGCAAGAGCGTGGAAGAGATCTTGGGTTAA
This sequence comes from Lawsonibacter sp., assembly GCA_022801435.1. Taxonomy (GTDB): domain Bacteria; phylum Bacillota; class Clostridia; order Oscillospirales; family Oscillospiraceae; genus Lawsonibacter. The sequence continues at coordinate 4,120 of JAAWSG010000091.1, read as the reverse complement.
GGAGGGCTAAAAATGGCTAATCTGAATATTAAGCTGGTCAAGAGCCTGAATGGCCGCATCGCCAAGCATAAGGCGACCGCCGAGGCTCTGGGCCTCCGTAAGATCGGCGACGTCACCGTGCAGCCCGACAACGCGGCTACCCGGGGCAAGATCGCCCATATCGGCTACCTGCTCCAGGTGACCGAGGAAAACTAACGAGGAGGCGCACGAGATGAATCTTCATGAACTTTCCCCCGCCCCCGGCTCCAACACCAAGGCCTACCGCAAGGGCCGGGGAGCCGGCTCCGGCAACGGCAAGACCGCAGGCCGGGGACACAAGGGCCAGTGGGCCCGCTCCGGCGGCGGCGTCCGCGTGGGCTTTGAGGGCGGCCAGATGCCCCTGGCCCGGCGGCTGCCCAAGCGGGGCTTCCACAACATCTTCGCCAAGCCCCTGGAGGCCGTCAACCTCTCCTCCCTGGAGAAGTTTGAGGACGGCGCTGTGGTCAACGCCCAGGCGCTGCTGGAGAAGGGCATCCTGTCCAAATGCAGATATGGGGTCAAAATCCTGGGCGGCGGCTCCCTGAGCAAGAAGCTGACCGTTCAGGCATCCGCCTTCTCCGCCTCCGCCAAGGAAAAAATCGAGGCTGCGGGTGGTAAGGCGGAGGTGATCTGAGATGATCCAGACGGTCCGCAACGCGTGGAAGGTTCCCGAGCTCAAGAAGAAGATGCTGTTTACCGTCATGGCCTTGCTGATCTTCCGTCTGGGCTCCGCCATCCCCGTCCCCTATATTGACGGCTCCGCCCTGGAGCAGTACCTGACCAGCCAGAGCGGGACCATCCTGGACCTGATGAACGCCATGAGCGGCTCCGCCTTCTCCATGGCGACGGTGTTTGCCCTGTCCATCCAGCCCTATATCAACAGCTCCATCATCATTCAGCTGCTCACCGTGGCCATCCCCGCTCTGGAGCGGCTGGCCAAGGAGGGCGGCGAGGAGGGTCGGAAGAAAATCGCCTCCATCACCCGGTACACCACCGTGGCCATCGCGCTGCTTCAGGGCTTCGGCTACTACTCCCTGATTAACAGCTACGGCCTGGTGAACGGCGGAAGCCTGAACAAATTCTGGGTGGGCGCGGTCATTGTGATCTCCTTCACCGCCGGCTCCGCCTTCCTGATGTGGCTGGGGGAGCAGATCACCGAGTTCGGCGTGGGCAACGGCATCTCGATTATCCTGTTTGCCGGCATTGTCTCCCGCTTCCCCCGGATGATCAGCGACTCCATCGGCGGCGTGCGGGTGTGGAACAGCCTGCGCAACGGCTCCATCAGTGAGGAGACCTACACCTCTCTGGGCCTGAGCGCGGACCAGGCCAAGGAGCAGCTGGCCGCCATGAGCAAGCAGGCCCTCTCCCCCCTGATGCTGGTCCTCATCGTCGTGGGGATGCTGGCCCTGGTGGTCTTCATCGTCTATATCAGCAACGCGGAGCGCCGCATTCCCGTGCAGTACTCCAAGCGGGTGGTGGGCCGGAAGATGTACGGCGGCCAGTCCACCCACATCCCCATGAAGGTCAACATGTCCGGCGTCATGCCCATCATCTTCGCCCAGTCCATCGCCTCCCTCCCCGCTACCATCGGCGCCTTCGCCGGGTGGACCGTGGAGAGCGAGGGCTTCGGCGGCGGGATGATGCGGGTCTTCGAAACCAGCAAGCCCTTCTACAGCATCCTGTATTTCCTGCTCATTGTGGGCTTCAGCTATTTCTATGCCAGCATGAGCTTTAACCCCATCGAGGTTGCCAACAACCTGAAGAAGAACGGCGGCTTTATTCCCGGCTACCGGCCTGGAAAGCCCACCGCCGACTTTATCACCAAAGTCCTTTCCAAGATCACCATGTTCGGCGCCCTGTACCTGTCCGTCATCGCCATCGCCCCCATCATCACCGGAAACCTGGTGGGATACAGCTCTTTGGCTATTGGCGGGACCTCGGTCATCATTGTAGTGGGCGTCGCGCTGGAGACCGTCAAGCAGATGGAGGCCCAGATGCTGATGCGGCATTACAAGGGCTTCCTGGAGTAAGAGGGAGCGATGGGTATGAAGCTGATCCTTCTAGGCGCGCCCGGCGCCGGCAAGGGGACTCAGGCCGAGATCCTGAGCCAGCGGCTGGGCATCCCTACCATCTCCACAGGGAACATGCTCCGGGCCGCCATCCAGGCGGGGACCCCCACCGGACTGGAGGCCAAGCGCTATATGGACGCGGGCCGGCTGGTCCCCGATGAGGTCATTATCGGCGTGGTGGCCCAGCGCCTGGAGCAGCCGGACTGCGCCAAGGGCTTTATTCTGGACGGAGTGCCCCGCACTCTGGCCCAGGCGGAGGCCCTGGACAGGGCGGGCGTCACCTTCGACAAGGTGCTCTCCATTGAGATCTCCGACCGGGAGATTGAGGAGCGCATGGGGGGACGCCGGGTGTGCTCCGGCTGCGGAGCGCCCTACCACGTAAAAGCCCGCCCCCCCAAGCGGGAGGGTGTGTGCGACAGCTGCGGCGGGTCCCTGGTCCAGCGGGACGACGACCGCCCGGAGACGGTGCGCCAGCGGCTGGAGGTCTACCACACGGAAACCGAGCCCCTCAAGGGATTTTATGAGGGCAAGGGGCTCCTCTCCCCGGTGGCCAACCAGGACACCATCGAAGGGACCGCCAAGGTCATGATGGAGGCGCTGGGTATCTGATGGCACTGGAAATGATTTCCCTAAAATCTCCCCGGGAGATCGAGGCCATGCGCCGGGCCGGGCGGCTTACCGCTCAGGCCCGGGCCCTGGCCGGCTCCCTCATCCGGCCCGGCGTCACCACCCACGAGATCGACAGGAAGGTCCGCCGCTTTATTGAGAGCCACGGCGCCAAGCCCTCCTTTCTGGGCTACGGCGGCTTCCCCGGCGCGGTGTGCATCTCGGTGAACGACGTGGTCATCCACGGCATCCCCAACCACACCAAGCTGAAGGAGGGGGACATCGTCAGCATCGATGTGGGCGCCTTCCTGGGGGGCTACCACGGGGACTGCGCCGCCACCTACCCCTGCGGACAGGTGAGCGAGGAGGCCGCAAAGCTGATCCAGGTCACCCAGCAGAGCTTCTGGGAGGGCATCCAGTACGCCAGAAAGGGCTGCCGGGTGTCGGATATCGGCCACGCGGTGCAGACCTATGTGGAGTCCTACGGCTTCTCCGTGGTGCGGGAGTATGTGGGCCACGGGGTGGGTTCAAAGCTCCACGAGCCCCCCCAGGTGCGCAACTACGGCCCCGCCGGACATGGCCCGCGGCTTCAGCCGGGGATGACCATCGCGGTGGAGCCTATGGTGTGCGCCGGAGACTGGCAGGTTCATAACGTCCAGGGCAACTGGACCACTGCCACGGTAGACGGCTCCCTGGCCGCCCACTATGAGAATACCGTCCTGATTACCGAGGACGGGCCCGAGATCCTGACCGTCACGGAGGACGGGGCCTATGTATGACTACACAGGCTGGATCGTCCGGGCGGATGCCGGAAGAGACAAGGACGGCATCTTCTGCGTGGTGGGGGTGGATCAGGAGCGTGTCCGGCTTCTGCTGGCCAACGGGAAGCGCCGGAAGGTGTCCCGCCCCAAGGCCAAAAAGCTGGGCCATGTACAGTGCCTGACCGACCACCTGCATATGTATGACCACCCCGTGGTCCACAGCCTGCAACAGGGAGAACCGGTCTCCGACCGGGCATTGAGACGGGCGCTGGCCGCCTTCAAGGAGGGAACTACGCTTGGCGAAAGATGATATGATCGAGCTGGAGGGCGTCGTCACAGAGGCCCTGCCCAACACCACGTTCCATGTGGATATCGGGAACGGACACATCATCCTGGCACATATTTCCGGAAAACTGCGCATGAATTTTATCCGCATTCTGCCCGGTGACAAGGTGACCATCCAGATGTCACCCTACGACCTGACCAGAGGCCGTATCACTTGGCGTTCCAAGTAAGTATCAACGAGCGGACAGAGGAGAGCCTTGCCTCTCTCTGCCGTGGCCATCAAGGCATTCAGGAGGTTTTAACAATGAAAGTCAGACCGTCCGTGAAGCCCATGTGCGAGAAGTGCAAAGTCATTAAGCGCAAGGGCAAAGTCATGGTAAT
>JAAWSG010000090.1 GCA_022801435.1 Lawsonibacter sp. | reverse complement strand
GCGCCCCTCCAGACCTGCCAAAACTCAAATTAATTCAAAATTTTTCTGCAAAAATTCAGATTAAATGGCTTAAATCAGAACCACTCTGTCCACCTCCCTCCCAAAACACCCCCAACGTCCCAACCATTTTGGACTGCAGCTATTTGAATTTGAGAGAATTGAGATGAAAGGGAATGGAACTTTTAGGAGTGGATTTCAACTGATTTAGATAGGAAAGCCGATAAAAATAAAGAAAAGGTCCCGAGTAATGGTGAATTACTCAGGACCTCTTGTGGGTCGTTTTGGTTGGAATACTGTGTCGGGATGAGGGGGACAACGACAGGCGTGCCGCTGGTTACTTCAGCTCCACCTTGCCGCCGGCCTCTTCCAGCTTCTTCTTCAGCTCCTCGGCCTCGTCCTTAGACACGCCCTCCTTCAGCGCCTTGGGAGCGCCCTCGACAGCGGCCTTCGCCTCAGCCAGGCCCAGACCGGTGATCTCGCGGACGGCCTTAATGACCTTGATCTTGGCGGCGGCATCGAAGCCGGCCAGCACCACGTCAAACTCGGTCTTCTCCGGGGCGGCCTCAGCTGCGGCGCCTCCGCCAGAGGGAGCGGCCATAGCGGCGGCGGACACACCGAACTCCTCCTCCAGAGCCTTCACCAGCTCGGACAGCTCCAGAACGGTCAGAGCCTTCACTTCCTCGATCAAAGCAGTAATTTTCTCACTCGCCATGATAATGTAACCTCCTAATTATCATAATCATTGTTCTCTCCCTGTGTGGGAGACTGCCGCTTACTCGGCGGCGGGGACGGCCTCCTCGCCGTTCTTCTCGGCGATGGCCTTCAGGACGATGGCCAGACTGGTGATGGGGGCCAGCATCATGCCCAGGGCCTGCGCCTGGAGCACTTCCTTGGAGGGCAGCTCAGCCAGGGCCATAATCTCCTCCAGGGAGATCACCTTGCCGTCCATAAAGCCGCCCTTGATGTTGAACTTGCCCTCACCCAGCTGCTTGGCGTACTTGTTGACCACGCGCATGGGGGCGATGGGGTCGCCGCTGCTGGTAGCCAGGGACGTGGTGCCGTTGAGCACATCGTCCAGGCCCTCCAGACCCGCATTCTTCAGCGCGAACCGGGCCAGCGTGTTCTTCACCACGCCGTACTGCACCTCATTCTGGCGCAGCTCCACGCGCAGGGCGGTATCCTCTGCCACCGTGATGCCCTTGTAGTCCACCAGCACACCGCTGGAAGCACCCTTCAGCTGTTCGGTCAGCGTGGCCACCACGGCCTGCTTCTCGGAAAGGACCTTTGCGTTAGGCATTTTGGGTTTCACCTCCAAAAGTGATGTCTGCGCAGCAAAAAACCTCCCGCCAAAGGACAGGAGGACAGTACAATCAAAGTATATTCCTTGAATGCACTCTCGGCAGGAATTATGCCCGTTGGGAAACCTGCTGTCTTTGAACGCAAGGTGCATTATATGCCAAATCTCCGCTGTTGTCAATACTTTTTTCATTTTTTCAGACTGAGGACGGAATTCCCCGCCGGAGCGCGTGCTCCGGCGGGGAAAAGCGTTCCGGTTGTGCGGTATGGAGGCGGGCTCTGTCAACGCGGCGGGTGTCCTGGGGTTGGGTCAGCCGGCGGACTGCTCCTGAACGATCTCGTTCATTTTGCACAGCACCACGGCGGCCTGAGCCCGGGTCATGCTGGCCGTTCCGCCGAAGCTGCCGGCGCTGTCCACTCCGCTGATGAGACCGTAGGCCTTCGCCGCGGCAACAGCGTCCTGATACCGCCGGGGGATGGAGGTAAAGTCCGGGGTGGAGCTGGCCGCGGCCTGATAGTCGATGCTGATGCTGAGGTTAGCCGCACGCTTCAGGGCGGGATAGAGCATACCGGCCATCTCGTAGCGGCTGATTTCGCCGTTCATGGCGGTGGTGTCAGCCTGCCGGCCCTGCACGTTGGTATTGTCGTACAGCCCCAGCCCGGCGGCGGTTCCGGAGTAGGGAACAAACCAGGGGCTGCCCGGTCCGGTGTAGTCCGCCAGCTCGTCCGGGAAAAAGGCCTGGATCAGCATGACGGAAAACTGCGCGTAGGTGACATTGGAGTTGGGGGCGAAGGTTCCGTCCGGGTTGCCCTTGATCCAGCCCTTCTCCGCCGCCTGCTCTACGTAGGTGTAGGCCCAATGGGTTGCCGGCACGTCGGTGAAGGTGGGCTCCTCATTGGCGGCGCGCACCGGGACCGCCAGTCCTGCCATGAGGGTCAGAGACAGTGCAAGGCTTAGGATTTTCTTCTTCATCAATTTCCGCTCCTTTGCTGTAAGTAGGTTGGACTTGAGAGACAGGAGAGCCTGCGCGCCCCCCAATTTGTTTCTCTCAATGGCTGTATTTTACATGATTTTACTCTAACTTGCAAGGGCTTTTTCCTGACTTTGGGGTCGGGATTTATTCCGCGGTCCTGATTGTCCAAATTAAAAAATCAAAGACAGAAAAAACCCCGAAACCCTTGCAGGACAAGGGTTTCGGGGTTGGTCCGAGTGGCGGGATTTGAACCCACGGCCTCTTGGACCCGAACCAAGCGCGATACCAAGCTTCGCCACACCCGGAGGTCTGAGCTCTGTCTTCCCGTGCTGGCACAGCAGGGAGGCCCGACTCATTCCAGTTCATAAAGGATATCAGAATTTGAGGGATTTGTCAAGTCTTTCATTGCTGTTTAGACCGCCGAAATTGGGGGGGCGGGATGGAAGGGGTCCCGATTTGGGCGCTCCAAAGGCACAAATGAGGTAGAAATTTCCCGCAGTATGTGATAAAATAGGAAAAATTGAAAGGAGGGTCCCTGTGATGATCGAACTGATCGGCTATCTGGGCTCCACGCTGGTAGTGGCCTCCATGCTGATGTCCTCCGTGGTCAAGCTGCGGGTCATCAACACCATCGGCAGCGGGATTTTTGCGGCCTACGCGCTGATGATCCACTCCTACCCCACCGCGCTGATGAATGCCTGTCTGGTGGGGATCAACCTCTACAATTTGGCTAAGCTGACCCGGAAGGAACGGAGCTACGACCTGGTGGAGGGGGCACAGGGGGAGGGTCTGCTCCGCTATCTGCTGGACTACTACCGGGAGGACATTCGGACCTATTTCCCAAAATTCTCCCCGGAGCAGGCATCGGACCGGGTCTATATCGTCTGCTGCTGCGGGAACCCGGCGGGGGTGCTTCTGGGGACCGATCTGGGCCAGGGAACTCTGCGGGTGATGCTGGACTACTCCACACCCACCTACCGCGACTGCTCCATCGGGACCTATCTGTACGCCAAGCTGCCCTCCCTGGGCGTCCATACCCTGGTCTTTGCGGAACAGGAGTCCCAGGCTCACGCGGCCTATCTGACCAAAATGGGCTTTGTCCAAAAGGGAGGCGCATATATCAAAGCTTTGGACTGACGCGCCGCTGTCAAACAGAAAGGCCGGCTCCCGGACAGGAGCCGGCCTCTTCTGTTTTGCCTGGGGAACTGCTCACGCATCCTCCGCGGGAACCGTCTCCTCCACGGTGATCCTCTTGGGGGAGTCCACAACATTGATATAGCTGTGACCCACCCCCAGCTTCAGGGGCTGGCCGGAGGTGTCCAGATACTGCATGGGCTGGTTCTTGTCCGCCCGGGACCACTGGATCTCCTGGACCACCCCGTCGCACAAAAACAGTCCCTTTCCTGTACCGGTGGTGCGCACCGAAATCCGGCCCTTGTCGTCCCCCTTCACCGCCCCGATGTCGGTGTAGAGCACCAGAACATTTTTCACCGCCACCTGCTCTCCGGTGTTGGCGTCAATGTAGGGGCTGCCGAAGGCCTCGATCCAGTACAGGCCGCTCTCCTGGTCGTAGGTGAAGACCCCCGTCTTGGAGGCGGAAAATTCTGCTGTGAGCCGGGCGGCGGGGCTTCCGGCGGCGGTCTCGCCCTTCTCCATAAAGTGCAGCGGCTCCGTGTACCCCTCCTTGTGTTCCAGCCTGACCCGGGAGTAGGTGGGCAGCAGCTCGCAGATTGTCTCTCCGGAGGTCATGACGGAGTGCTCCATACCGGCGTTCTTCCTGCGCTCCTTGTCCCGCCAGTACAGAGTCCCCTCGTAGGGACCGTTGACACAGTCCAGGGCCGTGACTCCCCACTGGCGGATGGATATGTAGGCCTGGGGACTGCCGCCGGCGTGGAGAAAGACGGCGTCATACCCGTAGGCCAGAGAGACATAGTAGTCCCGGGCGGAGCGGACCGTGCCAATCTCCCCCACCCCCTCCACGCTCTGGAACAGGGCCAGCAGACGGGTCACGCCCCCCTCGGCCGGAATCTCATAGATGATGTCCGCCTGGGACACCCCCGCCTGGGGGAGGGATTTTTTCAGGTTGTTAATCATGATGGCGATGGGCCGCTGGCCAGAGATGTCCTCCTCCAGCCCCTCCCCGGTGAGGGGATTGGCGTAGGGATAGACCGGCTCAGGTTCGGGCTCCACCGGGGCGATGACCGGCACGCTGGGCTCCTCGGGCAGGGAGGCGCTCCCCGGTTCCGAGACCGGGCCGCTCCCCTCTCCCCCGCCGCAGCCGGCCAGCAGAGCCAGGGCCAGTACAAAAAGCAGCAGTGTGCGCCATCCTCTTTTGTGCATAAAAACCCCTCCAATCGTCCCCTCTATCATACCTCCACCCTTGTGAAAAGTCAACAAAAAGAAGTGCGGATATGGGGGTATCGTGCAGGTGCTGGAGATTATCCCGCCAGTGCCTGACGGAGGAAGGTGACGATCTGGCCCCGGGTGCAGGTTTTTTCCGGGGAGAAGGTGGTTTCACTGGTTCCGCTGGTGATTTTGTTCTCCACCGCCCAGTTGACCGCTCCGGCATAGCTGGTGGAGGCAGGCACATCGGTAAAGCTTGCGGCCTTGGCGGAGGGACTGCCGGCCAGCTTCCACAGGTAGGTCACCACGTTGGCCCGGGTGCAGGGGTCCTTGGCGGAGAGGGACTCGTCTACCAGCTTCTGCTCTTTTGCCCACTGGAGGGGAACGGCGTAGTACTCGTTTCCGCTCACCTTCCCGGAGGGGGTTGGAGAGCCATACGCCCGCCACAGGAAGGTCAGGATTTGCCCCTGAGTGCAGGTGCTGTTGGGGGAGAATTTTCCCTCCCCTGTCCCGGAGGTGATGCCTTTCTCCAAAGCCCACACCACAGGCTGAGCGAACCAGTCGGTGGTCTTC
>JAAWSG010000089.1 GCA_022801435.1 Lawsonibacter sp. | reverse complement strand
CTCATAGGCCCCCTGGGCGATACCCAGCGCCTGGGCCGCGATGCCGATGCGGCCTCCGTCCAGGGTGGCCATAGCGATCTTGAAGCCCTGGCCCTCCTTACCCAGCAGGTTCTCCTTGGGAACCTTGACGTTGTTGAAGTTCAGCTGGCAGGTGGCGGAGGAGCGGATGCCCATTTTGTCGTAATGCTCCTCAAAGGTGAAGCCCTCCCAGCCCTTTTCCACGATGAGGGCGGAGATGCCCCGGGTCCCGATGCCGGGGGTGGTGACGGCAAAGACCACATAGGTGTCGGCCTGTCCGCCGTTGGTGATGAAAATTTTCTCGCCGTTGAGGAGGTAGTGGTCCCCCATGTCCTCGGCGGTGGTCTCGGTCCCCCCGGCGTCAGAGCCGGCATTGGGCTCGGTCAGCCCGAAGGCCCCCACCTTTTTGCCGGAGCACAGGTCGGGCAGGTACTTCTGCTTCTGCGCCTCACTGCCGAAGGCGTAGATGGGGTAGGTCCCCAGGGAGGTGTGGGCGGACAGGATGACCCCCACGCCGCCGTCCACCCGGGCCAGCTCCTCCACGGCGATGGCGTAGCTCAGGGCGTCCGCCCCCGCGCCGCCGTACTTCTGGTCGTAGGGCAGGCCCATGATGCCCAGCTCGCCCATCTTCTGGACCACCTCGGTGGGGAACTGGTTGTTCTGGTCCAGCATGAAAGCGATGGGCTTCACCTCGGCTTCGGCAAATTCCCTGACCTTTGCCCGCAGCTCCTCATGCTCCTGTGTGGTTTGATACAGCATACAGATATTTCCTCCTCTATGTTAAATTTCCTGGAAAATGGCGCTCAACGGTGTTTTTTGCAGCTCGGCGTCCAGTACGGACTGAATCCGTGACAGCTCACGGCACAGCCCGCAGTTGCCCTCGGGAAAATTTTCGCAGCGGTAGCCGGGGCGCTGGCAGCGGTTGACCAGGGGGGATTCCTCCAGCGCCTGAAACAGGTCCCCCAGATACAGCTCCTCGCAGGGGACGCTCAGCCGGTAGCCGCCCCGGTTCCCCCGCCTGCTGTCCGTCAGGCCGGCGGTGCGGAGCTGCTTCAGAATTTTCAGCGCAATGGACTTTGGCAGGTTCTCCTTCTGGGCAATGGCGGCGGCGGACAGAGGTCCGTTTTGATGCAGCGCCCGGAGAACGCGCAGGGTGTAGTCCATCTCGCGGGTAATCAGCAAAAGGATCACATCCCTCAAACAGTACTATTTTAGTCTATTATACCCCATCTGTTCAATTTGTCAATCCAACCAGCGGCATAAATTTAATTTTCGTTGTTTTCACAAAAGAGCGGCCCGTTCCGGCGAAATCGCCAAAACAGCGCGCAAAAATTTATACACTCTGCGAATTGAGCCCGGGAAGCGAACGTGCTATATTATAGTCACCGTCAAGAATACGAATTCACATGGTAAAAATTATGATTACAATGACCGAAATCGCAAAATTGACCCATGTTTCCCAGCCCACCGTGTCCCGCGTGCTCAACGGCAGCCAAACGGTAGCGCCGGAAATTCGGGAGCGGGTCCTGGCCTGTGCCAAGGAGCACGACTATCAGCTGAACGCGCTGGCAAAGGGACTGCAGGGCAGCAGGACCCAGCTTCTGGGCGTACTGGTCACCGACATCTCCAACGGGTTTTTCGCTGACTTGGCCAAGCAGATCGAGATCGCGGCCCGCAAGAGCGGGTACAGCATCATCCTGTTCAACAGCGACTACAGCCCTCAAAACGAGCAGGAGTATCTGGACGTGGTCCGCCGCTACCGGGTAGACGGCGTGCTAGTGGTCCCTATCCGGGAAACCAGCGCCGAGTGGAAGGAGTATGTGAAAAAGCTGGATGTCCCCATTGTCGCCGTCACCCGCCGGGCCAAGGGTCTGGACTCCGTCTATGTGGACCACGTCCAGGCGGGAGCTATGGTCGCGGCGCACCTCCTGGAGCGGGGGTTCCGGCGGTTCCTGTTCATTGGCAAGGACTACGATGGAAAATATGCCGGATTCCGCCGGTTCCTGACCCAAGCGGGCTGCGGCGGGGAGACGGACAACGTGGTCTATCAGGACGACAGCCAGCTGAGTCAGGCCCTGGAGGGCTGGCTCCGGCGGGCATCGGACCGGGGGGCGGTCTTTGCGGGCAACGACATCTACGCGCTGAGGGTGCTGGACGCGCTCCGCAGGCTGGACGCCGCCGTCCCGGAGGAAGCCGGGGTCATCGGCTTTGACGACACCTCCACCGGCCGCTACCTCAATCCCCGGCTGAGCAGCGTGTCCCAGCCCATCGCGCAGATGGCCCAGGAGGCTGTGGACCGGCTGCTGGACCGCGTGGAGCACCCGGGTCAGCGGGAAGCGCTGGACCGTCCCCTCCCGGCGGAGCTGGTGCTCCGGGAGAGCACATAGAAAGGACAACAACCGGTTGTCCTTTTCTCCGGGGCTTTGAGAATACGTATTCTAAATTGCTCTGTTCATCCGCTCCTGTGCGGGAGCTGAAATTGAAACGGGAAAGGAAGCAGAACCATGGATTACAAGCAAACAGCCCAAGAGATCTACGACAAGGTAGGAAAAAGAGAAAACCTGGTTTCCGCCGCCCACTGCGCCACCCGGCTCCGGCTGGTGCTGGCAGACAACGCCAAGTGCGATGCCAAGGCCGTGGAGGACATCGACGGGGTCAAGGGAGTCTTCAGCGCCTCGGGACAGCTCCAGATCATTCTGGGCACAGGCACGGTGAACAAGGTCTATGACGAGTTTATCGCCATTTCCGGCCTCACCGCCGCCACCAAGGAGGAGGTCAAGGCCGCCGCCGCCGCCAAACAAAACATATTCAAGCGGGCCATCAAGTGCCTGGGCGACATCTTCGTCCCCATCATCCCCGCCATTGTGGCCAGCGGCTTCCTCATGGGCATCATGGAGGCGCTGAACTTCATGGTGAACAACGGCTTTCTGAGCATTGACATCTCGGGCTCCATCTACGTGTTCGCCAATCTTTTTGCCAATACAGCATACGTATTCCTGCCCATTTTGATCGCCTATTCCGCCGCAAAGGCCTTCGGCGGCAACCCCTATCTGGGGGCGGTCATTGGGATGCTGATGATCCACCCGGACCTCCAAAACGCCTGGACGGTGGCCACCCAGGGGGTGCTCAAGACACAGAGCGTATGGTTCGGCCTGTATGAGGTGGACCTGGTGGGCTATCAGGGCCATGTGATCCCGGTCATCATCGCCGTATGGGTGATGTGCTTCATCGAAACGCGGCTGCACAAGATCGTCCCCGCCATGTTCGACCTGTTTGTCACCCCTCTGGTCAGCGTGTTTGTCACCGGCTATCTGACCTACTCCATCATCGGCCCCATCTTTGTCACCATTGAGAACAGCGTCATCGGCGGTATCCAGACCCTGCTCACCCTGCCTCTGGGCCTGGGCAGTCTCATCATGGGCGGGTTGTACTCTACCACCGTGGTGGCCGGCATCCACCATATGTATACCGTCATCGACATGGGACAGCTGTCCATGTACGGCGTGACCTACTGGCTCCCCCTGGCCTCCGCCGCCAACATGGCCCAGGGCGCGGCCACCCTGGCGGTTGCCCTCAAGACCAAGAACGGCAAGACCAAGGCCGTTGCCCTGCCCTCCGCCTTCTCCTGCTTTATGGGCATCACCGAGCCCGCTATTTTCGGCGTCAATCTGCGCCACTTCAAGCCCTTCGTCTGTGGCGCAATCGGCGGCGCGGCGGGCGCTATGTACGCCTCTCTGGTGGGGCTTGGGGCCAGCGGGACCGGCGTCACCGGCCTCTTCGGCCTGCTGCTCTGCCTCAACGACCCTATCAACTACATTATTATGGCCGCTGTCTCCATCGGCGTGTCCTTCGCCCTCACTTGGATGTTCGGATATAAGGACGCCGCCCCCGCGGAGCAGAAAACTGTCCAGCCCAAATCCGCCGCCCCCTCCATCCAGTGCCAGCCCGGCGCGGTGTACGCCCCTGTATCCGGGACGGTCATCCCCTCGGAGGAAATTCCGGACGAGACCTTTGCTGCCGGCGTCCTGGGCCAGGGCGTGGGTATCCAGCCTGCGGAGGGCATTGTGGTGGCCCCCTTTGACGGGGAAATCTCCTCCGTCACCGACACCCAGCATGCGGTGGGCGTCTCCTCCCCCGACGGCATGGAGCTGCTCATCCATGTGGGGGTGGACACAGTGGCGATGAACGGCGAGGGGTTTATCTGCTTCGTTCAGGAGGGGCAGCAGGTCAAGGCGGGGGAGAAGCTCATCGCCTTTGACCGGGAGAAGATCGCCGCGGCCGGCCATCCCGATGTGGTAGTGGTCCTGGTGACCAACTCCGACGACTATGAAGCCCTCTCCATCCAGACCGGGACCTGCCGCGTGCTGGACAAGGTAATCCAGGTCTGAGCGGCTGCAGCAATACCGGCGTCCCGCCGGAAAAGCTCAGGCGGGACGCCGCATATTTTAGAAAGGGAGACGATCTGTTGAAGATGCGCTATTTAGGCACAGCCGCCGCGGAAGGCTGGCCCGCCCTGTTCTGCTCCTGCCCCATCTGCACCCACGCCCGGGAACAGGGCGGCAAGAACCTGCGGACCCGCACCCAGGCCATCCTGGACGGCGAGCTGCTCCTTGATTTTCCCCCGGACACCTACTGCCACGCCCTCCAGCACGGCCTGGAGCTGGCCAAAGTCCGTACCCTGCTGGTGACTCACAGCCACATGGACCACTGGTTCCCCACCGATTTGATCCACCGGCACGAGCACTTCGGCCATGGGGCGGCGGGTACACTGGAGGTCTACGGCAGCCAGGCGGTGAAGGACGCCTTTGACGCCCATATCCTGGTCGACCGCTTCAAGCCCCACCCCATTGACGGCGTGGTCAGCTTCCGCGTCATCCATGGCGGGGACCGCTTCCAGTCCAACGGCTGGGACATCACTGCCGTCCCCGCCGACCACGACCAGCGGGAGGAGTGTTTGGTCTACATCTGTAAAAAGGATGGCAAAACGGTCTTTTACGGCCATGACACCGGCGTCAACCTGAGCAAGGAGGCTTGGACCCTCATTACCGCGGAGCGCTATGACCTCATCAGCCTGGACGCCACTATGGGAACAAAGCCGACTTCAGGTTATCACATGGGACTGCGGGATGATGAGGCTATGTTTCAAAAGCTGACAGAGCTGGGGTGCGCGGATGGACACACCATCAGGGTAATCAACCACTTTAGCCATAACGGCGAGATGACCCACGGCCAATTAGCTGCATGGGGTGCGGAACGGAATATTCTGGCAGCCTATGACGGCATGGAAATAGAATTTTAACAGAAAGGAAGTACCTCCCATGAAAGAATTCACTTACACCATCACCGATCCCCTGGGCATTCACGCCCGGCCCGCCGGCCTGCTGGCCAAGACCGCCAAGGGGTTTGGGGACACCGTGGTCACCGTCACCAAGGCGGGCAGCACCGTCAAGGCCTCCCAG
>JAAWSG010000088.1 GCA_022801435.1 Lawsonibacter sp. | reverse complement strand
TTGGGTTGGTGTTGCCTTTTTACGGCTCCTATGGCCCCTTTTGGCCAATTCTTCTCAAATTTTCCTTGCATCACCTACTTGACTTTATACCATTAGACTATCCTTACACTGCGGCGAAGTCGTAGATGATCGCGCAGGCAATGCCCACAATCATGGCGATGCCCAGGGAGTACTCCGCCAGCTTGGGAACCTTGGGCACGACGAAGTGGGTAATGGCCATCATGCTCAGCGCGCCGGTGAACACCGCCACAGCGGGTCCCACGGACAGGGCGGGTCCCGCGGCCACCATCTGGTTGGCGCACAGATAGCCGAAAATGCCGATGGAGCAGGCCGCGGACATATAGCCCAGCCAGTTAAAGTCGCCGCCGCTGAGCTTGTCCCGCAGGGTTTCCAGGCCGGGGGTGGCGACACCGGTGACCACCAGCCAGCCAGCGCCGTTCAGAGCCATGGCGAACCAGGAGACGGCCAGGACGGTCAGGGTATAGCCCTCGCCCCCCAGGGTGACCCCGGCGGCGGTGGCGCCCATGGTGGCGGCGGACAGCTCGGTGGCCGCGGCGCCGATGATGGACAGACGCAGCCAGGCCATCGGGCCGCCGATTGCCGCCATCAGGCCCACCATGACGATAAACACACCGCAGGCGGGGCCAATGGCGGAGATCAGGCCGATCTTAAAGGCCTGCTTGGGGAGCTGGGGGTCCAGGTTGCACGCAACGGTGGCCTTGTTGGCCTGCCGCACGTATAAGATCGTCTGCACGGCGGATACCACAACGGTAATCCCTGCCAGGGCCCAGAAAATGGGCAGGTTGGATATTGCCAAATAATCCATATTGTCTTCTCCTTCTCTTCCTGAATGGGCGTCATTTCCCAGGCTTGGGAAATGTCAGAGGGGGTGTCCCCTCTGGGGCATAAAGCTTGGACTGCCTCCAAAAATACAGGGATATTATATGCTATTTTTACCAAAAATGCAAGTAAAATTTTCAAAGTCTTTGCCATTCTGCCCAGGCCCGCTGCTGTTTCCTGCATTTTTTCTGCGTGATTGTCCCTATTCGCGTCCAAAATCCATAGATTTCCATTATAAATATCCGCTCTTTTATCGTTTTTCTCTGTCACTGCCCCGCGGCGGTCAGGAACACCGGCCCGGCCCCTGGCCAAGCCGCAGCTTCCTTGACTTTTGGGGGAGAGCTGGATATACTGTAGCATATCAGATGCCGCTCCCGTCCTTGCGCGGAGAGAGTACGGCGTCCATACACTGAAACAGGAGGGATACCCATGTTCGGAAACAAGCAGCCACTCCAGGCCGTGCTCACCGCCGCCCACCACGCTCTGCAGCGCAAGCGGACGGTGGCGGTGGTCTATTTTACCCTGCGCTTTCTTGTCCTGACCGTGATGGCTGTCCGGTTCCTCCGGGGGGATTTTGAGAGCGTCTTCCTCTGCGCCCTGACCCTGGTCCTGTTTTTGCTGCCCACCATCTTTGAGCACGCGCTGATGATTGACCTGCCCAACACGCTGGAGATCATCATTATGCTCTTCATCTTCGCGGCGGAAATTTTGGGGGAGATCAGTTCCTTTTACACCACCTTCAAGCACTGGGACACCATCCTCCACACCCTGAACGGCTTCCTCTGCGCCGCCATCGGGTTCGCCCTGGTGGATATGCTCAACCGGACAGAAAAGTTTTCCCTCTCCCTGTCCCCGGTATTTATGTCCATCGTGGCCTTCTGCTTCTCCATGACCATTGGGGTGCTGTGGGAGTTCTTTGAGTGCGCCATGGACCAGCTGCTCTTTTTGGATATGCAGAAGGACACCGTGCTCCACACCATCTCCTCGGTCATGCTGGACCCCGCCGGCGGAAACGCCCGGGTGACCATCCGGGATATTGTGGACACGGTGGTCATCACGGCGGACGGACAGGAGATCTCTCTGGGCCTGGGGGGCTATCTGGACGTGGGCATCCTGGACACCATGAAGGACCTGTTCGTCAACTTCATCGGGGCGGTGGTCTTCTCCATCATCGGGTATTTTTATGTGAAGAGCCGGGGAAAAGGGAAATTTGCCAGCCGCTTTATCCCCCAGGTGGTGGAGACCCCGCCGGAGGGGGCCGGGTTGGAGGGCCCCAGAGAGGCGGGAGAGGAAAAAACTCCTTGACAATTGGAGCGCACCCGCTATAATAGACCACACAGGTGTCAAGACAGCTGTGTGGTCTATTTATTGCCGCGGCCAGACCTGGACCCGCCCCTCATTTTTGCGTGTCCCTGCATTCATCACAAGGAACAAGGAGCTGCTTTCCATGAAAACCTTCCTCAAACGAAAAAATATCGAGATATCCGCCCGCCGGTACGGCATCGATGCCCTGGGGGCCATGGCGCAGGGGCTGTTCTGCTCGCTGCTCATCGGGACCATCATCAAAACCCTGGGCCAGCAGCTGGGCCTCCCCTTCCTGGTGGAGATGGGGGGCTTCGCCTCCGCTATGTCCGCGCCGGCGATGGCGGTGGCCATTGGGTACGCCCTCCAAGCCCCGCCTCTGGTGCTCTTCTCCCTGGCCGCTGTGGGTCAGGCCGCCAACGCCATGGGGGGCGCCGGGGGACCGCTGGCGGTGCTTTTTCTGGCCATCCTCGCCGCTGAGGCCGGGAAGGCGGTCTCCAAGGAGACGCGGGTGGACCTTCTGGTCACCCCCGCCGTCACCATCTTCGTGGGGGTCTCCCTCTCCTACCTCATCGCGCCCCCCATCGGCTCCCTGGCCAGCGCCTTCGGCTCGCTGATTAACCGCACCACCGCCCTCCAGCCCTTCTGGATGGGGATTGCCGTCTCGGTCCTGGTGGGGATCGCCCTCACCCTGCCCATCTCCTCCGCCGCCATCTGCCACACCCTGGGCCTGGTGGGGCTGGCGGGAGGGGCCGCCGTGGCGGGCTGCTGCGCCCAGATGGTGGGCTTCGCCGTCATGTCCTTCCGGGAAAACCGCTGGGGCGGGCTGGTCTCCCAGGGCCTGGGGACCTCCATGCTCCAGATGGGGAACATTGTCAAAAATCCCCGCATCTGGATTCCCCCCACTCTGGCCTCCGCCATCACCGGCCCCATCGCCACCTGCCTGTTCCGCATGGAGATGAACGGCGACCCCATCAACGCCGGGATGGGGACCTGCGGGCTGTGCGGGCAGATCGGCCTGTGGACCGGCTGGCTCTCCCCCAGCGAGCAGGCTCTGGCCCAGAGCGCGTCCGCCATCACCCCCACCCCCTTCCACTGGCTGGGGATGGTGCTGGTCTGCTTCCTCCTGCCCGCCGTGCTCTCCTGGGTGTTCTGCGCGGCGCTGCGGCGGATGGGCTGGATCAAGGAGGGGGACCTCACTCTGCCCCGCTGACCCCGCATATTTTTCCCCCCGTCCCCATAGGATGGATTAACAAGTCCATCCTGTGGGGGTGTTTGCTTTGGTCAGAAAACAACGTCGGGACCCGAGCCGTTGGGCGGCGGAGCGGCGGACGGCGGCGGCGGGGCTGCTGCTGTCCGGAGTTTTGTTTCTGCTTCCGGCACTCACGCTGCGGGACGCCCCGCTGTACCCGGACGCCGGTGTGGACCCCCTCCCGCCGGCGGGGAACGCCGCCCTGGAGGCAGAGCCCGCCCCGGAACCCCTCCGCTCCGCCCGGGACCACGGCAGGCCGGTGCGGCTTCAGACGGCAGAGGGGGAGGTGGTGGAGCTGCCCATGGACGAGTACCTGTGGGGGGTGGTGGCGGCGGAGATGCCCGCCTCCTTTGAGGAGGAGGCGCTGAAGGCGCAGGCCTGCGCCGCCCGGACCTACACCGCCCTGGCCCAGAACCGGGGCAAAAAGCACCCGGACGCGGATATCTGCGCCGTCAGCTCCTGCTGTCAGGCCTACATCGAGCGCTCCGCGGCGGAGGCCCGGTGGGGACTGAGCGCCAAGGAGTACGCCGGAAAGATCCAGCAGGCGGTGGAGGAGACCGACAGCCTGGGCATCCTCTACAACGGCGCGCCCATCCAGGCCCTGTTCTTCTCCTCCGCCGCCGGACGGACGGTGGACGCGGTGGAGGTCTGGGGCAGCGCGGTGGACTATTTGAAGAGCGTGGACAGCCCCGAGGGGGAGGAGGTCCCCAACTACCGCACTCAGGTCCAGCTCGCCGCCCAGGAGGTCAGACAGCTCACCCTGGAAGCCTACCCCGGGGCCGATTTGTCCGGGGAGCCCGCCTCCTGGTTCGGACAGGCCGCCCGGAACGAGGCCGGCGGAGTCATCTCCATCCCCCTGGGCGGCGTCACCCTCACCGGGGGACAGGTCCGCTCCCTCTTCTCCCTGCGCTCGGCCAGCTTTACCGTGGATTGGGACGGGGAGCAGTTCACCTTTGATGTCACAGGCTACGGACACGGGGTGGGCATGAGCCAGTACGGAGCCAACGCCATGGCCAAGGAGGGCAGTACCTTCCGGGAAATCTTGACCTGGTACTACACCGGAGCCGAGGTGGCCCCCCTCTGGTAGCGATTCAACTCCCTCCGCCCCTCCCGGCGGGGGGATTTTTGTGCGCGGGGACGGGGGCGCTCCGTTGTGTTTTTGCCGGATCGCGGCCCTCCAAACCCCGTTTGGTAAATTTTTTCAAAAAAGGCGGCAATTCAAATATGAATAAATCTTGACAGAAAAGCCGCCGGACTATACAATGTATGTGGACAAATGTGAAAAACCTGTGGGGATGTTTTTCAGTTGCCGCAAGGACGGCTCAGCTGTCCTCCTGCGGCCTTTTTGCGGCTGTCCGCCGTAGGTTCAAGAAACGCATTTTGGAGGTGTAAAAGTTCAATCATGTATTATGTCATAGCAGCAGTCCTGGGTCTGGTCCTGGGCGGGCTGGCCGGGGCGGTCTTCGGCTGGAACCGCCGGAAGGAGACGGCGGAGCGGGAGATCGGCTCCGCCGAGGCCGAGGCCACCCGCATCGTCAACGAGGCGTATAAGAGCGCCGAGAGCAAAAAGCGGGAGGCCCTGGTGGAGGCCAAGGAGGAGATCCTCAAGGCCAAGAACGAGCACGACAAGGAGGTCAAGGACCGCCGGGCCGACCTTCAGCGTCAGGAGCACCGGCTCCAGGTCAAGGAGGAGAATCTGGACCGGAAGACCGAGAACATTGAGAAGAAAGAGGAGCAGCTGTCCGCCAAGCTCGCCAAGCTGGACGCCACCCAGGCGGAGGCGGAGCGGCTGAAGGACAAGCAGCGGGAGGAGCTGGAGCGCATCTCCGGCCTGACCACCGAGGAGGCCAAAAGCTTTCTGCTCAGCCAGCTGGAGGCCGACGTCACCCACGAGTCAGCCGTGAAGATCAAGGAGATTGAGGGGCGCTTCAAGGAGGAGGCGGAAACCCGGGCCCGGGAGATTATCTCTCTGGCCATCCAGCGCTGCGCCGCCGACCACGTGTCCGAGGCCACAGTATCCGTTGTCCCTCTGCCCAACGACGAGATGAAGGGCCGCATCATCGGCCGGGAGGGCCGCAACATCCGCACCCTGGAGACCCTGACCGGGGTGGACCTGATTATCGACGACAC
>JAAWSG010000106.1 GCA_022801435.1 Lawsonibacter sp. | reverse complement strand
CAGGTGCTGTTGGGGGAGAATTTTCCCTCCCCTGTCCCGGAGGTGATGCCTTTCTCCAAAGCCCACACCACAGGCTGAGCGAACCAGTCGGTGGTCTTCACGTCCGCCATCAGGTGGTTGTAGTGGATGTTGGCGCGGGTCAGCTTCTCATTGTAGTCTCCGATTTGAATGGCTTTCCACTGGGCCTCGGTCCCGGCATAGTAGACATCCGTCACCCCGGTATCCCAAAAGGCGGCGTATCCGATGCTGGTCATACTGTCGGGAAGGGTCACCCTGGTCAATGCGTTCAGCCCCCAAAAGGCTCTATCCCCAATGCGGGCATTACCGGACGAAAAGGTCACGCTGGTCAGGTCCACATAATCCCGGAAAGCCGAGCTTCCTATGCTGGCAACGCTGGACGGAACCGTCAGCTCCGTCATGGTCCGCATCACGTGGGGCGGATACTGCCAGGCGAGGGGAAGCACGCCGGTCCCGGTTTCAGCGTCCCCCTTGACCCGGTTCAGGATGATATCGGTATAGCAGCTTTGCCAGCTGTCGGCAGTCGGCGAATAAAACCGGTCCCGTGTAAGATGTATGTCTAATACAGCTCCAAATTTTCCGTTTATCTGCTCCATGAGATGTAAAAGTTCATGGACATGCGTATCAATCGGCCAAGGATCTGTTTCTTCAAAATATGGAAGGGTTTCGTTTATATAATTGAGGGTCGCGTGACTGGTGCCATTTTGAAATGCGGCGGCGTGCTTGCCCTTATAGCCCATATTCATATTGAAGCTGATGATGCAGGTGATGTGGTCGTACCGGTCCAAATCCACCTTTTTCTCCAGGAAAGGGGTGGCCTGGACCGATGAAATATAGGAGCCGCTTTTGGAGTCGCTTAATTCCGTCACGGTCTCGTCAATCTCCACGACCTCCACATGGGCCCTTATGACCCCGAGCTGGTTCATGTACGCTTCAAACTCTCTGGCGTGGTTCCGGGCGAACTCAATTTCCTTCTGGGTCATGGTGTACTTTATGTGTACCGCTTTTCCGTCCCCGTCCTTGCCGTCAGCGTCCACGTTCTTGAAGATGGCGAAGAGAAAATACCAATCGGGGAGGTTTGCCTCTGCCGCTGAGGCGGTGACCGGCAGAAGTCCCAGGCACATCACCAGGACCAGCAGGAGGGACACGAATTTTTTCTTCATAGTGTTCATTCTCCTTACATTTTATTTTTCAGATCAGCGTGTTTGATGTGTGCTGCTGTCTTTCAGCGCTTGATACAGGAAGGTCACGATCTGGCCCCGGGTACAGGTTTTCTCCGGGGAGAAGGTGGTCTCACTGGTTCCGCTGGTGATTTTTTTCTCCACCGCCCAGTTGACCGCTCCAGCATAGCTGGCGGAGGCGGGCACATCGGAGAAGCTTGCGGCCTTGGCGGAGGGACTGCCGGCCAGCTTCCACAGGTAGGTTACCACATCCGACCGGGTACAGGGGTCCTTGGCGGAGAGGGACTCGTCTACCAGCTTCTGCTCTTTTGCCCACTGGAGGGGGACGGCGTAGTATTCGCTCCCGCTCACCTTCCCGGAGGGCTCCGGGGAACCGCAGGCCCGCCACAGGAAGGTCAGGATTTGCCCCTGAGTGCAGGTGCTGTTGGGGGAGAATGTTCCCTCTCCCGTCCCGGAGGCGATGCCTTTCTCCATCGCCCACATCACCGGTTGGGCGAACCAGTCGGTGGCCTTTACGTCCGCCATCAGGTGGCCGTAGTGGATGTTGGCGTTGGTCAGCGCTTCGTTATACTCACCTATCTGAATAGCCTTCCACTGTGCCTCTGTCCCGGTATAATAGACATCCGTCAAACCGGTGTGATAAAATGCAACTTTTCCTATTTCAGTAACGCTGTCCGGGATGGTCGCTCTGGTTAATGCGGTACATCCCTGAAATGCCCAGTCCCCAATGCTGGTAACACCGGAAGGAATGGTTACTTCTGCCAATGAGGTACACCACTCAAATGCGGCAACTCCGATCTCGGTCACTCCAGAATGGAGATTTACTTTAGACAGATTGCTGAAAAATTGGAAGGCCTTGTTTGAGATAACAGTTATCTCGGAAGGAATCGCAGCCTCACGCAGGGTCTCCCGCAAGGACCGGATTACATGGGGCGGATACTGCCAGACAGCAGGGTGTACGCCTGTTCCAGCGGTTCCCTTTGCACGGTTTAGCAGGATGTCCGTGTAGCACGCTTCAAACTCGCCGTCCACTCGTTCATAAAAGTTTTCCATGATGTCATGCAGGCCGAACTCCTTGCCCCATTTTTTGTTCATACGTTCCATAAAATGCAGAAATTCATGGACTGGATAGCCTGGCGACCAAGGATATGTGCCCTTGGTCCATCTAGGTACAGCTGCACAGTTGATGCACGAGTGGCCAGTTCCGTTCTCAAATTCAGAGCTGGTGATTCCCCCATAGCTCGTGGCAAGGGTATCCAAGTTGACAATACAAGAAACATGGTCATACCGGTCCAGGTCCACCTTCTTCTCCAGAAGGGGAGTTGCCTGATCATAAGCGACAAAGGACCCGCCGCTATAATCGTTATGCAACTCTGTGAGGGTCTCATCAATCTCCACCACTTCCACATGGGCACGCATTACCCCAAGTGAATTCATATATATTTCAAATTCTTGAGCGGCATCATGGATACCATTGATTTCGTCCTGAGACATGGAATATTTTACATGCACGGCCTTTCCGTCCCTGTCCTTGCCGTCGGCGTCCACATTTTTGAAGATGGCGAACAGGAAATACCAGTCGGGGAGGCTTGTCTCCGCGGCAGAGGCTCCCACGGGCATCAGCCCCAGGCACATCACCAGGGCCAGCAGGAGGGACGCGATTTTTTTCTGCATAGCGTTCATTCTCCTTGCGTTCAATGATTCATACCAGTGTGTTTAATATATACTGCTTTCTTTCAGCGCTTGATACAGGAAGGTCACGATTTGTCCCCGGGTGCAGGCTTTGTCGGGGGAGAAGGTGTCCGGCCCGGTCCCGCTGGTGATTTTGTTCTCCACCGCCCAGTTGACCGCTCCGGCATAGCTGGCGGAGGCGGGCACATCGGAGAAGCCTGCGGCCTTGGCGGAGGGACTGCCGGCCAGCTTCCACAGATAGGTCACCACGTTGGCCCGGGTGCAGGGGTCCTTGGCAGAGAGGGACCCGTCCACCAGCTTCTGCTCCACCGCCCACTGGAGGGGGACGGCGTAGTATTCGCTCCCGCTCACCTTTTCGGAGGGCTCCGGGGAACCATAGGCCCGCCAGAGGAAGGTCAGGATCTGCCCCTGGGTACAGGTGCTGTTGGGGGAGAATTTTCCCTCCCCCGTTCCCGAGGCGACCCCTTGCCCTACCGCCCACATGACAGGTCCAGCGAACCAGTCCGTGGTCTTCACGTCCGCCATCAGGTGGTTATAGTGGATGGTGGCTTTGGTCAGCGTCTCGTTGTATTCGCCTATTTTGATGGCCTTCCACTGTGCCTCTGTCCCGGCGTAGTAGACATCCGTCACGCCGGTATCCCAAAAGGCGACTTCTCCGATGCTGGTCACACTGGCGGGAATGGTTACTCTGGTCAATGCGGAGCACCCCCGAAATGCCGAGCCTCCAATGCTGGTGACACCGGGAGCGAGGATGAGCTCGTTCAGATTCGTACAGTTATAAAACGCGCAATTTCCAATCTCGGTGACGCTGCCCGGGATGGATATCCTGGTCAATGAGGTGCATCCATGAAAGGCCCATTGCTCAATCTTGGTAAGACTGGAAGGGAGGGTCACATTGGCCAGATTGGTACACCCATTGAATGCGTTTACATCAAGGTAGGTCACGCTGGATGGGATGGTCACACTGGTCAGGTTGGTATAATTAAGGAACGCGTCATGTCCAATACTGGTAACGCCGGAGGGTATCGTCAACTCCGTCATGGTCCGCAGCACGTGGGGCGGATACTGCCAGACGGCAGGGGCCACGCCCGTTCCCAGCCCGGCGTCCCCCTTGACCCGGTTCAGGATGATATCTGTATAGCACTCCCTCCAAATGTACTCCCCTGCCGTATAAAGCTCGTCCCCAATGGCATGAAAATCAAACTCTTTGCCCCATTTTTTGCTCATTTGCTCCAAAAAATGAATAAATTCATGAACACACGCGGTTCCTGGAAAACTTGGCTTATGATCATATTGAGCAAACTCTATATTTCTGATATTGTGACATGAATGCCCGGTACCATTCTCAAAACCGCCAGCGTTAGTTATTGCCCCATATTTCGTAGCAACATTCAAGCTAATGAAACAGGACACATGGTCATAGCGATCCAGGTCAACCCCATTCGCCTCCAGAAGGGGGGCCGCCTGTTTCGGACCAAGGTATGACCCAAGTCCAGATCCCTTCAATTCTGTGACCGGTGTATCGATCTCCACAAGGTACATATGGGCACGCATCACACCAACACCGTTCATATACTCCTCAAATGATTGGAATTTTTCCTTGACGAGATCAATTTCTTCCTGTGACATGGTAAACTTTGTGTGCGTCACCGTGCCCTTCCCATCGTCACAGTCGGCGTCCACATTTTTGAAGATTGCGAACAGGAAATACCAGTCTGGGAGGTTTGTCTCCGCGGCGGCGGCGGGGAGCGGCAGCAGCTCCAGGCACATCACCAGGGCCAGGAGGAGGGATATCAGTTTCTTTCTCATCGTTCAGACTCCTTTTGATAAAATTTTCCGGGTTCCCCGAGAAAACGGCTATTGGGCCAGAGCGGCGTACAGGAAGGTGACGATTTGACCCCGGGTGCAGGCTTTCTCCGGGGAGAAGGTATTTTCCGAGGTCCCACTGGTGACGCCCTTCTCCACCGCCCAGCTGACCGCCGGAGCATAGACCGCGCCGGAGGACACATCAGAGAAGCTTGCGGCCTTGGCAGAGGGGCTTCCCGCCAGCTTCCACAGGTAGGTCACCACGTCCGCCCGGGTGCAGGGGGCCTTGGGGGAGAGGGATTTGTCTGCCAGCCCCCGCTCCGCCGCCCACTGGAGGGGAACGGCGTAGTACTCGCTCCCGCTCACCTTCCCGGAGGGCTCCGGGGAACCGTAAGCCCGCCACAGGAAGGTCAAAATTTGTCCCTGGGTGCAGGTGCTGTTGGGGGAAAATTTTCCATCCCCTGTCCCGGAGGCGACACCCTGGTCCACAGCCCACTGTACTGCGTCATAGTAGTAGACGCCAGCAGGCACATCGTCAAACCGGACGGTCTCCTTCAGCGGCTTCCCGTTCAGGGGGTCGCCGCTCTCCCGGTTTTGGACTGTGAGCTTCCCCGTGTTCTCTGTGCGGCCCCAGCCAGGTACGCCGGTGGAGATCATATAGAACGTGCTGTCATCCGTTCCGGCCTCCCAGCTGCCGTAGATATCTGCCAGAACGCCGGTCTCATCCACCCGTGATTTGATAGGACCTGTACTGGTCACATCGCGCCAGCCTTCGCTGGTGTGGATACGGACATTGGTAAATTCCAGGGAGCGCACCCCGCCGGCGTACTGCTTCAGAAAGTTTTCCGAGAAAACCGCCATGCTGCCCTTAAAGCAGCTGTTCTTCACACCGATATCGTAGGTACACATATGGGTCCAGTCTCCTGTGGTCAGGTCCTGGAACCACTGCTCCACG
>JAAWSG010000087.1 GCA_022801435.1 Lawsonibacter sp. | reverse complement strand
AGCTATTCTATCACGGGTATCTCTAAGCCTGCTGACAAAGTGGAGTGTACTAAGCAGATGCACTTAAAATTATCTGCAAATCTTATTATACGAGGAGATTGCAAAATGGAGCTGTATATCCACTATACCACCCTCCCCCAGGACAAGGAGCTGAAGGACGTGGTGGGAGAGCTGAACGATGTGCTGGACGACACCGGAGCGGTGTGCGGCGGTGAGGCGGGCCGGATCGACCTGGAGCTGGAGGACGAGCGGATCAACCCCAAGCACGCCCAGGTGGCGGTGAAGGCCTACCTCCAGCGGGCCGGCTTCGCGGGGGATACCAAAATTGAAATCGGCGGGATGGAAATCGGACTTTATGAATAATGCCCGCCGGACGGGATTGCGTGTCTGGACAGGTCTGCGTGTTTGGAAGCGCCCAGGGCCAAATCCCGGAAAACATCTATGAAAACCCAATTTGGGGGTGGTATTCATGTATCAAAACGTCATATTCGACCTGGACGGGACCCTGCTCAACACCATTGACGACCTGGCGGACGCGGGAAACTGGGTATGCCGGAACCACGGCTGGCCCACCCACACGGTGGAGGAGTACAAACGCTATGTGGGCAGCGGCATGGCCCGGCTGGCGGTCCGGTTCTCCCCGGAGGAGTGGCACACGGAGGAGGGCGTCCAAAAAATTCTGGACGAGTTCCTGCCCTACTACGCCGCCCACAAGGAGGACAAGACGGCCCCCTATCCCGGCGTCCCGGAGCTGCTGGAACACCTCCGGGCGGCGGGGGTGTCCATCGCCGTACTGTCCAACAAGGCCCACGCCCTGGCGGTCCCCGTCATTGAGGGCTATTTTCCCCAAAAATTCCAGTACATTCAGGGGGGCGTGGAGGGCCTGCCCCTGAAGCCCGACCCCGCCCTGCTCCTCAAGCTGATGGAGAACATGGGGGCGACCCAGGAAAACACCCTCTTCGTGGGGGACAGCGATGTGGACATCCGCACCGCGAAGCACGCAGGGGTCACCAGCTGCGGCGTGCTCTGGGGCTTCCGGGGCCGGGAGGAGCTGGAGCGAGAGGGGGCGGACCTGCTGGCATCCTCCGCCAAGGAGCTGGAGACACTGATCTTATCCTAACAGCACACCTGACAGAAGGAGCGCAACTATGAAAACTGAGCTTTTGGGCCCCCTGGATACCGGCCGCGCCGCCCAGATTCTGCAAAGGGGCGGTCTGGTGGGCCTGCCTACCGAGACGGTCTACGGACTGGGGGCGGACGGACTGAATCCTCTTGCGGTGCAGGGTATTTTCCAGGCCAAGGGGCGGCCCCAGGACAACCCGCTGATTTTGCACATCCCGGACCCCACCTGGCTGGAGCGGTACTGTGAAGAGATCCCCCTGGAGGCCTGGCAGCTGGCCCGCCGGTTCTGGCCGGGGCCGCTGACCATGATTTTGAAGTGCAGGCGGCGCACCCCGGAGGAGCTGGAGGAGCTGAAACAGGGGCCGGTGTGCTCCATGACCCACTTCGGCCCCCACATCATCCCCGACGTGGTCACGGCGGGACTGGACACGGTGGGGATGCGCTGCCCCGCCCACCCCCTCACCCGGGCCATCATCCAGGAGGCCGGGGTCCCCATCGCCGCCCCCTCGGGGAACACCTCGGGCCGGCCCAGCCCCACCACCGCCCAGCACATGCTGGAGGATATGGATGGGAAGATCGACGCCATTGTGGACGGCGGTCCCTGCCAGGTGGGGGTGGAGTCCACCATCGTGGATCTGACCTGCAATCCTCCCCGTCTGCTCCGCCCGGGAGGGGTCCCCATGGAGGAGCTGCACAGTGTGCTGGGGGGGATGGCCATAGACCCTGCCGTCACCCACCAGCTGGGTGAGGGGGAGCAGCCCCGGGCCCCGGGCATGAAGTACCGCCACTACGCCCCCAAGGCCCCGGTCACGGTCATCAAGGGGGACCCGGTGCGGGGGGCGATCTATATCCGGGACCACATCTCAGACACCCATTGGGACGGGGTCATCTGCTTTGACGAGTTCGCCAACTGGTTCCCCGGCCACCCCCTGGAGTGCCTGGGGGCCGCCCGGGACAGCTGGGAGCAGGCCAGAAAACTCTTTGCGGCTCTGCGGGGGATGGATGAGGCCGGGGTCAAACATATCTGGGCCCAGTGCCCCGACTCCTCGGGGATTGGGCTGGCGGTCACCAACCGGCTGAATAAGGCGTCCGGCTTCCACATCGTGGAGGTCTAGGACACCTTACACGCGCCCCAAGCACGGCAGCGAAGCAATCCGTTTATCCCTCCAAACCGGCCGACTGTCCCAAATCCCTTGTGTTTCGCCCTGGCTTCAGGTATGCTGAGTCCGAAGAAAGGGGCGGAGCGTATGAATGAGAGCAACCTGTATTGGCTGGTATGTGCCTCAGTACACAGCGCCTGGGCGGTATTTTACCTTTTCCTGACTGTCGGGATGTACTGCCTGGAGGCGACAGGGCCGGTGGCCTGGGCGGTTCCCGCGGCCTGCCTGGGGCTGCTGGTCCTGGACCTGACCGGGAAGCTCAGCCTGAAAAATGGCGCGATCCTGGCCGGACTGACCCTGCCTCTCCTGTGCAGCTGTGGAGATATGCTCCTCTGGGGAGACCAGGCGATGTACAGCAGGACCCCGTCAGTCCATGCCTGCGTGTTCTCCCTGCTGCTGCTGGCGGTCTACACGCTGCTGCGGCGGGAGAGGGGAGAGCCGTTGGACAGGGCGGAGAAGCTGCTGCTCCAGGGGGACGGCCTGGGGGGAGTGTGGGCGCTGTGGCTGGTGGGCATCGCGGGGTCTATTCTCGTGATGGCCACCGCCGGTCTGCTGATCACCCTCTTTATTGGAATGATTATCGCCTCCCGGAACGACCTGCTGGACTACGACGGGATCAAGGGTTTCTTAGCGGGGCTGCTGGTCCTGTACGGGCTCCGGGCGGTGTGGTACGGGAGGGCGGTCCGCCTGATTGAGGGGGCGGCCCCGGAGGTGGACACCGGACGGCTGCGGCTGGCGCGGTTTTTCCCTCTCTGGGCGGAGCGGCAGTCCCAGGCTCTCTTTTTGCGGCTCCAGCTGTGGAGGATTGGTCAGGCGGGCCTGCCTGGAAAGGAGACATTGTGAAAGTGATTGGGATCACCGGCCCCACCGGCGCGGGCAAGACCACCCTCCTCCGTGAGGTGGAGAAGCTGGGCGGGGCGGTCATTGACTGCGATTCGGTCTACCATAAAATGCTGGAGGGAGATATTGCTTTACAGCAAAAGCTGGAGGAGGCGTTCGGCCCTCTGCGGAACGGGTCGGGGGGAATCGACCGGAAAAAGCTGGGGGAGATTGTGTTCCGGGACCCGGCCAAGCTGGAGCGGCTCAACGGCATCGCGTGGCAGGCGGTGGCGGACCGGGTGTGCGCCCTCCTGGAGGAGGAGCGGGACCGGGGGACGACACTTGCCGCCGTGGACGCCATCGGCCTGCTGGAGAGCCCCCTGGGAAAGCTGTGCCAGCGGACGGTGGCGGTGCTGGCCCCGGCGGAGCTTCGGGTCAAGCGCATTATGGCTCGGGAGGGCATCTCGGAGGTGTACGCCTGGGCGCGGGTGAGGTCCCAGAAGCCGGACGAATATTTTTCCCAACATTGTGACGATACTTTAGTAAACGACTGTTTCAGCGCGGAGGAATTTGCCCAAAAGGCGCGGGAATTTTTGGAGGGATCGTTGTGAATTGCAATGACAGCCGGGGCTGGAACTACCCCTTTGAAACATTGCCTGAGTGGCAAACGGATGAAATATTCCATCTGTGGGAGCATCCAGGCTCTGATACCGCCTGTGTGATCTACCACGAGTTTGAGCTGAGAGGAATGAGCGACTGGACTGGGGCGGTCGCGCTGCTGAAAAACAAGGAGGACCCCAGGCTCCTGTTTGCCGAGACCGGCTATGATAGCCCGGACCGGGGACCCTGCTACAGTAAAAATGGGCAGTTCTTCTTTCTGAAGACCTATTTTATGCGCGACGGTCAGGAAACGACCGCGTTTCTGATCCTGGATATGGTCCGGGAGCGGTTTTCCTTCTGTGACGCCGGTCCTATCGGGTATCACTACACCGTGACAGAAAAGGCCCCGGATTCCTTTTGTCTGGAGGTGACGCCCTTCACCCTCTCTCTGCATCGGGGGGCGCGGGAGGTGGAAGCGCTGCGGTCAATCCCCCTCCAGATGGAGGAGCAGGCCTGGCAGCCTTTTGGTGAACTGCATGATTATCCGGGCTTTTGGAAAAAATGGGGTAAGAACGGCCAGTCCTTAAATAAGTGATTTCCAATATGAAACATAAGTAGGAGGTTTTTTATCATGAGTGACGAACTGAAGGAACAGACCCGGGGGGAGCAGCTGCGCAAGGCCCTGCTCTGCGAGAAGAAAAACGGCTACGACCGGCTCCAGCCGGGGGAGCTGGAGGGGATGGAGGCCTACTGCGCCAACTACAAGCAGTACCTGGACGCGGGCAAGACCGAGCGGGAGTGCGTGGACCGGACCATCGCCCTGGCGGAGGCGGCAGGGTTCCGGCCCTTCGTTCGGGGCGGCGAGGTCAAGCCGGGGGATAAGCTCTACCGGGTGAACCGGGGCAAGGCGGTGATGCTGGCGGTCATCGGCAAAAAGTCCCTGTCCGAGGGGGCGGTCATCGGCGCGGCCCACATCGACTCCCCCCGGCTGGACCTGAAGCAGAATCCCCTGTACGAGTCGGAGGAGCTGGCCTTTTTGAAGACCCACTACTACGGGGGAATCCGGAAGTACCAGTGGGTGACCATCCCCCTGGAGCTCCACGGGGTCATCGCCATGAAGAGCGGGCAGGTCATCCGGGTCTCCATCGGCAACGGCCCCGGGGACCCTCTGTTCACCATTGACGACCTGCTGCCCCACCTGGGCGGGGAGC
The DNA here is from genome assembly GCA_022801435.1 of Lawsonibacter sp. Lineage (GTDB taxonomy): Bacteria > Bacillota > Clostridia > Oscillospirales > Oscillospiraceae > Lawsonibacter. Next base: position 803 of record JAAWSG010000087.1, on the reverse strand, counting down.
AGTCCAAAAAGCCCCTGGGGGAGGCTATCCCGGGCGAAAACCTGAACCTCCTGGTGGGCAGCCGTCCCCTGGCGGAGGACGAGGGGAAGGAGCGGGTGAAGCTGGCCGCCTTGGAGCTGCTCAACCGCAAGTACGGCATCACCGAGGAGGATTTCCTCTCCGCCGAGCTGTCCGCTGTCCCCGCCTTTGAGGCCCGGGATATCGGCTTTGACCGCTCCCTCATCGGCGCCTACGGACACGACGACCGGGTGTGCGCCTACGCCTGCCTGGCCGCCCTTCTCCAGCTCTCCGCCCCCGAGCGCACCGCCGTGTGTATGCTGGCGGACAAGGAGGAGATCGGCTCCGAGGGGGTCACCGGGATGCGGTCCGCCGCCTTTGACACCTTTATGGAGGACCTGTGCCAGAGTCAGAACGTCCCCCTGCGGGCCTGCTATGAGAACTCCTTCTGCCTGTCCGCCGACGTGACCGCCGCCTACGACCCCAACTTCGCCGATGTGTACGAGAAGCGGAACAGCGCCTTTGTCAACTACGGCATGGGGCTGTGCAAGTACACCGGAGCCCGGGGCAAGTCAGGAGCCTCTGACGCCTCCGCCGAGGTGGTAGCCCGGGTGCGCCATGTGCTGGACAGAGCCGGGGTGGCCTGGCAGATGGCCGAGCTGGGCAAGGTGGACGCGGGCGGCGGCGGCACGGTGGCGATGTTCATGGCTCAGCGGAATATCGACACCCTGGATGCCGGAGTCCCTGTGCTGTCCATGCACGCCCCCTTCGAGACGGTGGGCAAGCTGGACTGCTATATGACCTTC
>JAAWSG010000015.1 GCA_022801435.1 Lawsonibacter sp. | reverse complement strand
CCGTCTGGGCATCCAGGCCTTCGAGCCGGTGCTGGTGGAGGGCCGGGCCATCAAGCTCCACCCCCTGGTGTGTACCGCCTTCAACGCCGACTTCGACGGGGACCAGATGGCGGTCCACGTCCCCCTGTCCGCCGAGGCCCAGACCGAGGCCCGGGTGCTTATGCTCTCGGCCAACAACCTCCTCCGGCCCCAGGACGGCGGCCCGGTGACCATCCCCTCCCAGGACATGATTCTGGGGGCCTACTACCTCACCTACGAGCGGCAGGAGGGGGATGTGGACCACATCTTCGCCGACAAGGATGAGGCGATGCTGGCCTATGACGCCGGGATTGTCACCCTCCATACCCCCATTCAGGTGCGGATGTTCCGGGAGGTGGACGGTGAGCTGCGCCACAAGCTGGTGCGCACCACCGTGGGCCGCATGATCTACAACGAGGCCATTCCCCAGGACCTGGGCTTTGTGGACCGCTCCAACCCGGAGGACATGTTCAACCTGGAGGTCAACGAGGTCGTGGGCAAGAAGATGCTGGGCATGATTATCGACAAGTGCATCACCAAGCACGGCTTTACCGTCTCCGCCGGGATGCTGGACGCCATCAAGGACCTGGGCTACCACTACTCCACCCTGGGCTCCCTCACCGTGGCCATCGCGGATATGACCATCCCCGCCCGGAAGTACGAGATCATCGCGGAGACCGAGAAGGAGATCGTCCGCATCGACAAGAAGTACCGCCGGGGCCTGTGTACCAATGAGGAGCGCCACCGCCTGTCCGTGGAGGCGTGGGAGGCGGCCACCAAGGACGTGACCATGGCCCTCCAGACCGCCATGGACCAGTACAACCCCATCTTCATGATGGCTGACTCGGGCGCCCGCGGCTCCATGGCCCAGATCCGGCAGCTGGCCGGTATGCGCGGCCTGATGGCGGACACCGCGGGCCGTACCATCGAGATCCCCATCAAGGCCAACTTCCGCGAGGGCCTGTCCGTGCTGGAGTACTTCATCTCCTCCAGAGGGGCCCGGAAGGGCATGGCGGACACCGCCCTGCGTACCGCCGACTCGGGCTATCTGACCCGCCGCCTGGTGGACGTGTCCCAGCAGGTCATCATCCGGGAGGAGGACTGCGGTACCAACGACGGCATCCTGGTCAGCGAGATCGAGGAGAAGGGCCGCGTAATCGAGACCCTGGCGGAGCGGATTCATGGGCGCTACCCCACCCAGGATATCGTGGACCCCTCCACCGGCGAGGTGCTCTTCTCTAAGGACACCATGCTCCGGAAGGACGACGCCAAGCTGCTGGAGTCCCGGGGCGTCCAGGAGGTCAAGATCCGCTCGGTCCTCACGTGCAGGGCGCGGAGCGGGGTGTGCGCCCGGTGCTACGGCATCAACCTGGCCATCAGCGAGCCCGTGGGCGCGGGCGAGGCGGTGGGCATCATCGCCGCCCAGTCCATCGGCGAGCCGGGCACTCAGCTGACCATGCGTACCTTCCACACCGGCGGCGTGGCCGGAGGGGACATCACCCAGGGTCTTCCCCGCGTGGAGGAGCTCTTTGAGGCAAGAAAGCCCAAGAAGATGGCCCAGCTGGCCGATATCGGCGGGCGTGTCTCCATCGAGAGCGTCAGGCGGGACAGCATGGATACCGGCGTGTGCAATATCACCATCACCGCGGACAACGGCGAGACGGTCAGCTATAACGGACTTGCCGCCTCCAGCATCCAGGTGAAGGCGGGGGATAGCGTCAATAAAGGGGACCAGCTCACCTCTGGCGTGCTCTCCCCCCACGAGGTTTTGCGTATCCGCGGGCTGTCCGAATGCTATAACTACCTCATTCGGGAGGTCCAGAAGCCCTACCGCCAGCAGGGCGTGGATATCAACGACAAGCACATTGAGGTCATTGTCAGCCAGATGATGCGCAAGGTCCGGGTGGAGGACCCGGGGGATTCCGGGCTGCTCAGCGGCTCCACAGTGGACATCAGCGAGTTCCTGGAGGCCGAGGAGTCGGTGCGGCTCCGGATTGCCGCCGGGGAGCGAAACGAGATGGAGGAGGAGCTGCGGCTGCCCACCTGCACCCGGCTGCTGATGGGGATCACCAAGGCCTCCCTGGCCACCGAGTCCTTCCTGTCCGCCGCCTCCTTCCAGGAGACCACCAAGGTGCTCACCGAGGCCGCCATCAAGGGCAAGGTGGACCACCTGCTGGGCCTGAAGGAGAATGTCATCATCGGCAAGCTGATTCCCGCAGGCTCCGGCCTGATCCAGTACCGGCAGGAGGACATCATTGACGACGAGGGCAACCTGGTCGCCCAGGCCCGCCGCCGGGAGCGGGACCGTACCCGGGAGGAGCAGGCGGAGTCCCAGGACAATGCGCAGGACGAGTCCGAGGAGGACGGCGAGGAGAGCTTGGCGGATCTGCTGTCCGCCGCCCTGGGTCCCATGGAGCTGGAGCCCCAGCGCGAGGAGCAGAATGTCTGAGCGCCTATCAAGCTTTACCCGCAGAATTACCACCCAGCTGGACCGCCAGGTCCGGCTGGGTGGTTTTTGCGCGTGTTTGGACAAAATCAGACGGGAGCCGCCCCCAAAAATCAGACCGCTTTTTCCCGGCCAAGCCCCTATAATAGAGGGGCAAGGGGGGACGGGCATGACGGTCATCTATCTGGATACACTCTTTCTCCTCAACGCCCTGGTGGACTACCTCCTCCTGCTGGCCGCGGCCCGGCTGGCGGGGGAGCCCCTGCGCCGGGTGCGGTTCGCCCTGGGAGCCGGGCTGGGGGGGCTGTACGCGGTGGTCATATTCCTGCCGGGACTGACCTTTCTGGCCCATCCCCTGTGCCGGCTGGCCTGCGGGGCGGGGATGCTGCTGGCCGCCTACGGGGGGAGCCGGCGGCTGCTCCGTCAGGGACTGCTGTTTGTGCTGCTCACCTGCGCCTTCGGAGGCGGGGTGGTGGCCATCGGGCTGATGGGCGGACAGGGTCTGAGCCTGGGCCGGGGAGTGTTTTACTCCGGGCTGGATGTGAAGACCCTGCTGCTGTCCGCGGCGGTGTGCTACGGGGTGATTACCCTGGTGTTTCAGCGGCTGGCCCGGCACAGCGGCGGGGGGGAGCTGGTCCCCATCCGGCTGACCCTGGGGGGACGGCGGGTGGAACTCACCGCCCTGGTGGACACGGGAAACACCCTCACCGACCCGTCCACCGGACAGGCGGTGCTGGTGGCGGAGGGGCGGGCGCTGCTCCCGCTCTTTCCCCCGGAGAGCCGTCCCAGCGACGCCGACCTGCTGGACCCGGCGGGGGGACTGGCCCGGCTGAGAAAGGGGAGCGTCCGGCTGCGCCTGGTCCCCTACCGGAGCGTGGGGGTGGAACGGGGGCTGCTGCTGGCGGTGCGTGCCGACGGCCTGGAGGTCAATGGACGTGCCCGGGGTCCGGTGCTGGCCGCCCTGTCCCCTACGCCTGTGTCCGATGGGGGCGGATACCGGGCGCTCATCGGGCCGGCGGAACGGTAGGGACAGGAGCGGGGTCAAAGAGCGACCACAGGAAAAGCGACAAGAGGTGTTTCGGGATGAAAGCATACATAACATTGCGGGAGCGGATTGCGGGGCTTCTGAACCGTCTGGGGCTGTGTCTGCCGGGGAAGGTGATGTACATCGGCGGGAGCGACACCCTGCCCCCGCCCCTGAAGCGGGAGGAGGAGACCCAGCTCATTGCCCGCCTGGAGCAGGGGGACAGCCAGGCCCGGAACCTGCTCATTGAGCACAACCTGCGTCTGGTGGCCTATATCGCCCGGCGGTTTGAGAACACGGGCATCCATATAGAGGACCTGATCTCCATCGGGACCATCGGGCTCATCAAGGCGGTGGGGACCTACCAGCCCGCCAAGGCCATCAAGCTCGCCACCTACGCCAGCCGGTGCATTGAGAACGAGATCCTGATGTTCCTGCGCAAGACCGCCAACCAGAAGACCGAGCTGTCCTTTGACGAGCCGCTGAATACCGACTGGGACGGGAATGAGCTGCTGCTGTCCGACATTCTGGGCACAGACGAGGATCTGGTGGTCCAGCCCCTGGAGGCGGATGTGGACCGGCAGCTCCTCCGCCAGGCGGTCAGCCATCTGGACGAGCGGGAGCGGCACATCATCACCCTCCGCTTCGGCCTGGACGGACGGCGGGAGTGTACCCAGAAGGAGGTCGCCGACCAGCTGGGCATCTCTCAGTCCTATATCTCCCGGCTGGAAAAGCGCATTATCGCCCGGCTGAAAAAGGAGATCGTGCGGCTGCTGTAGAGGGCGAATGTTCCGCACCGCCCCATCCTGCGCGCAGGGATGCGGTCTTGGCATAAAAAATCTCCCGCGCCGGTTGGCACGGGAGATTTTTTGTTTATCCGCCCAGATACGCCTTGCGCACCTGGTCGCTGGCCATAAGCTCCGCGCCGGTTCCGCTGAGGGAGATCCGGCCCGTCTCCAGCACGTAGGCCCGGTCCGCCACCGAGAGCGCGGCCTGAGCATTCTGCTCCACCAGCAGGATGGTGGTTCCCATCCCGTGGAGCTCCTTAATGATGTCAAAAATCTGCTCCACCAGAAGGGGCGCAAGACCCATGGAGGGCTCGTCCAGCATCAGCAGCTTGGGACGGCTCATCAGCGCCCGGCCCATCGCCAGCATCTGCTGCTCGCCGCCGGAGAGGGTTCCGGCCACCTGTCCGCGCCGCTCCTCCAGCCGGGGGAAGCGCTTGTAGACATCCGCGATTCCGGCGGCAATGGAGGAGCCCGGCTGGGTATAGGCCCCCATCTCCAGATTTTCCTCCACCGTCATCTGCAAAAAGATACGCCTGCCCTCGGGGACCTGAGCCAGCCCCCGTTCCACTACCTTGTGGGGGGCGACCCCCTTCAGATCCTGCTCCAGGAAGCGGACCGAACCCGACCGGGGGTGCAGCAGGCCGGAGACCGTGTTCAGCACAGTGGACTTCCCCGCGCCGTTGGCCCCGATCAGGGTGACGATTTCCCCCTCGTTCACCTCGAAGGAGACCCCCTTGACGGCGTGGATGCTGCCGTAGTACACATGGATATCCTCAACCTTCAACAGTGCCATGCGCTACCCCTCCTTCTGTTTGCCCAAATAGGCCTCAATCACCGCCGGATTGGCCTGGATGTCGTCCGGGGTCCCCTTGGCGATAATGCGGCCGAAATTCAGCACGCAGATGCCCTCACAGACCCCCATGACCAGGTTCATGTCGTGCTCAATCAGCATGATGGCGATTTGGAAGGTGTCCCGGATGGTGCGGATGTTGTTCATCAGCTCCGCCGTCTCCGAGGGGTTCATGCCCGCCGCCGGCTCGTCCAGCAGGAGCAGGCTGGGCTTGGTGGCCAGCGCCCGGACAATCTCCAGACGCCGCTGGGCCCCGTAGGGCAGGCTTCCCGCCTGGTAGCCCGCCATATCCTGCATATCGAAAATTTTCAGCAGCTCCAGGGCCTTCTCATGGGCCTCCTTCTCCTTTTTCCAGTAGGAGGGCAGGCGCAGAATGCCGGAGAGGGCGCTGTACTTGGTGTGCTCGTGGAGGCCCACCTTGACGTTTTCCTCCACGGTCAGGTTGCCGAACAGCCGGATGTTCTGGAAGGTCCGGGCTACCCCCATACGGCTGACCTGGATGATGTTCTTCCCCGACGTGTCGTGGCCGTCAATCATGACCGTGCCCCGGGTGGGCTGGTAGACCTTGGTCAGCAGATTGAACACTGTGGTCTTGCCCGCGCCGTTGGGGCCGATCAGACCCGCGATCTCGGTGCGCCCAATGGCCATGTTGAAGTCGTCCACCGCCGTCAGACCGCCGAAATCAATGCCCAGGTGGCTGCACTCCAGAATGGGCCGCTTGTCCACGTCCCGCTCGGGGATGATGTTGGTGCTGGGGACGGGGACCAGCTTGGGCTTGGGGTAGTTATTTTTACTCATTTGCCGGCTCCTCCCTTCGCCTTCCGGAATCTGGAGTTGATAAGGTTTTGGACCGCGGGGGTGTTGGTGGCCAGCATGACCAGGATCAGCACAATGGCGTAAATCAACATGCGGTACTCGGCAATGTCAAAGGCGCGCAGCAGCTCGGGCAGGACATAGAGCAGGGCGGCGGAGATCATGGAGCCCCGGATGGACCCCAAACCTCCCAGCACCACAAACACCAGTACCAGAATGGAGGTGTTGAAGTTGAACTTGGAGGCCACAGTGGAGGAGTAGTTCAGCCCCCACAGCGCTCCGGCGGCTCCCGCCAGGGCGGCGGAGGTGACAAAGGCCATCAGCTTATACTTGGTGGTGTTGATGCCCACGCTCTCAGCGGCGATACGGTTGTCCCGCAGGGCCATAATAGCCCGTCCGGAGCGGCTGTTCACCAAATTCTGCACCACCGCCAGGGTGATGAGGATGAGGAGGAACCCGGCGGTAAAGGAGGCCAGCTTGGTCACCCCCACCGCGCCCATGGGGCCCTTGATGATGGTGATGCCGTCCGGGTCCAGGTCGAAGCGGTTGGAGCTGGCGGCCAGGTGGAGGCCCCGGCTGTCCACCCCCACATAGAGCACCATGATGATGTTTTGAATGATCTGCCCGAAGGCCAGGGTGACAATGGCCAGATAGTCCCCCTGGAGGCGCAGCACGGGGATGCCCACGATGAGGCCGCCCAGGGCTCCGGCAGCCGAACCCACCGCCATAGACAGGGCCAGCCGCAGGGGAGCGGCGGGGACGATGCCTTGGAGCAGGATGGAGGTGACAATGCCGGAGAACACGCCCAGGCTCATAAAGCCCGCGTGGCCCAGGGACAGCTCCCCCAAAATGCCCACCGTCAGGTTCAGGGACACCGCCATTACAATGTAGCAGCAGGCGGGGACCAGCAGGCTTTGCAGGGTGTTGGAGAGCATTTTCTGGCTGAGAAGGACCTGAATCACCAGAAAGGCGGCGATGACAATGCCGTAATTGATAAACCCGTTCCGGGAATTTTTGCTGATTTTTTTCATACCCGCCTCACACTTTCTCGGGCACGTACTTGCCCAGCAGTCCGGCGGGCTTCACCAGCAGGACGATGATCAGCACCGCGAAGACCACCGCGTCAGACAGGTCGGTGGAGATATACGCCTTGGCGAAGGTCTCGATCACGCCCAGCAGGATGCCGCCCAGCAGCGCCCCGGGGATGGAGCCGATGCCTCCGAAGACGGCGGCGGTAAAGGCGCGGATGCCGGGCATGGAGCCGATGGTGGGGGAGAGCACCGGGTAGGCCGAGCACATGAGTACGCCGGCAATGGCCGCCAAGGCGGAGCCGATAGCGAAGGTCATGGAGATGGTGACGTCCACATTGATGCCCATGAGCTGAGCCGCGGCCTTGTCCTCAGAACAGGCCCGCATAGCCTTGCCCAGCCGGGTCTTGCCGGTGAACAGGGTCAGGGCCACCATCACCACGGCGCAGCACACGATGGACAAAATCGCCACATAGGAGATGCTCAGCTGCCCGGGAATCAGCTCCAGACTGCTGTTCTCCGACGTCCCCACGATGGGGGTAAAGGTCTTGGTGGCCGCGCCCCAGAGGATCTGCGCGCTGTTTTGCAGCAGGTAGCTCACGCCGATGGCGGTAATCAGTACCGCCAGGGAGGGGGCGGCGCGCAGGGGCTTATAGGCCAGCCGCTCAATGACGATACCCAGCACGGTACACACCGCCACCGCCAGCAGCACCCCCGCCATCGGAGGCAGGCTGAAGCTGCCCATGGCAAAGAAGCACATATAGCCCCCCACCATGATGACATCGCCGTGGGCGAAGTTCAGCATTTTGGCGATGCCGTAGACCATGGTGTAGCCCAGGGCGATGATGGCGTAGATGCTGCCCAGGCTGACGCCCGTAATCACGTTGTTCAGGAAGGACATGTCCTCACCTCTCTCTAAAAAAATGCGACAGGGCCGCGGCGGGGGAAAGACCTCCGCCGCGGCTGGGCTTGAAAACAGGTTTACTGGGTGACGTACACACCGCTCTCCACCTTGACCACCACAGGGGCCTTGGAGACCTCGCCGCTCTCCAGCCACTTCATGCTGGTCCCGGTGAGGCCGTCCACGGAGAAGCTGCCGCCGGTGAACTTGGCAATCAGCGCGTCGCACAGCTCGCTGCTGTTCATATTGGCGATGCCGTCAATCTCGCAGCAGGCCTCATAGATGGCATACATGCAGTCGTAGCCGTCGGCGGCGAACTGGTTGGGCAGGATGCTGTGGGCCGCCTGGTACTTCTCCACAAAGCTCTTGGTGCGCTCGTCCGTGCCCGCGGCGTTGAAGGGGGTCATCAGCAGCAGGCCCTCGGCCAGGGACTTGTCAAAGCCCTCCATATCCAACATACCGTCCATGCCGTCGGCGCCGAAGAAGGTGGGGGTGTAGCCCATCTGCTTGGCTTGGGCCAGAATCAGAGAGGCGGGGGTGTAGTAGATGGGCAGGAAAATCAGGTCAGCGCCATCGTTCTTGCAGGCGTTGAGCTGCACGGTGTAGTCGGTGGTCTTGTCATCGGGGAAGGTCTGGGTGGTCACCACCTCCAGGCCCACCTCCTTGGCCTTGGCGATAAACGCGTTGGCGATGCCGGTGGAGTAGGCGTCCCCGTTGTTGTAGATGACGCCGATCTTGGTCCCCAGGCCGGCGTTCTGGAGGTACTCCGCGGCGGCCACGCCCTGGCCGGGGTCGGTGAAGCACATCTGGAACGCGTTGTCCTTACCGGCGGTCACGTCAGGGGAGGAGGCGGAGGGGGTGAGCTGGAAATACCGGTCCGCGAAGGTCTCGGAGGCCACGGCCACGCAGGGAGCGGTGGTGGTGCAGCCGTAGATGACCAAGGGGGCGTCCTTGGCCCAGTCCTTCAGCTGGTTGTAGGCGGCCACGGCGGTATCAGCCACGCCGGTGTCGTCCTGGAAGTCGTAGTCCAGGCGGATGGGGCCGTTGAGGGCGTTGATCTCCTCCACGGCGATCTCCGCGCCCCAGGCGGTGGCGGTTCCGTACTGGGCCTGGTCGCCGGTGATGGGGCCGATGCCGCCCACCTTGACGGTGACAGCCCCGGAGCCGCCGCCGGAGGACTGGCCGCTATTGCTCTGGCCGCCGGAGGACTGGCTGCCGCCGGATTGGCCGCCGCCGCAGGCGGTCAGGCTCAGCGCCATGGCAAGAGCCAAAGCTGACGCAAGAAATTTTTTCATGATCGATTACTCCTTTTTGCACATATCCTCTCCACTCAACTTTTGTATATTTAGGGAGAATAGTTTCATGTTAAAACCATTCCACAAAAAAGTCAACTGTCATTCTATACACAATTTATTCACAAATAAAATCGCCCCATTAGGCAACCCCCCACAATTTCTTGCATCGGGGGTGAATTTTTTGGATTGCGGCGGGAAGCGATCCACCCTCCGCGGCCCTTAAAAATGGGACCGCAGCTGGTTTTTCAGCCTAAACCGCTCCACCAGACCATTCATCAGCTGGGACTGGCTGGACAGCTCCTCGCTTGCCGCCGCGCTCTCCTCCGCGGTGGCCGAGTTGGTCTGCACCACGCTGGAGATCTGGTCAATGCCCGACGTGATCTGGAAGATGGAATCCGCCTGGTCGCTGCTGGCCTGGGAGATCTGCGTGATGATGCCGGTCATTTCGTTCACGTCCTGGACCGCCTGGATCAGGGACTGCGCCGTATCGTCCGCGATTTGGGTCCCGTTCTCCACCGCGTTCAGGGTGTTTTCAATCAGCGCGGCGATGTTTTTGGAGGCCTCCGTGCTCTTGTTTGCCAAATTGCGGACCTCATCCGCCACCACGGCGAACCCCTTTCCGGCATTGCCCGCCCGGGCGGCCTCCACGGCGGCGTTCAGGGCGAGAATGTTGGTCTGGAAGGCGATATCCTCAATCATTTTCATGATTTTGCCGATCTCGCTGGAGCAGCTGCTGATATCCCCCATCGCCTGGGTCATCTGCTGCATTTTTTCCTTGCTCACGTTCATTTTCTCGCTGACGCTGCCCGCCGCTCTGCTGGCCTGCCGGGCATTTTCCGCGTTCTGGGTCACCTTGCTGGAGATCTCGTCAATGGCGGCGGCGAGCTCCTGGACAGAGCTGGCCTGCTCAGTCGCCCCCTGAGCAAGGGCCTGGGAGCCGTTCGACACCTGGTCCGCTCCGCTGGCGACCTGGGAGGAGCTCTGGCTGATCTGCAGCATCGTGTCATTGAGCTTGTCCGCAATGCCCCGGAAGGAGATCAGCAGGGGATAGAAGCCGCCGGTGTACTCCCCCTCGCAGGTCGTATCCACCGTAAAATCTCCCTCCGCCATTTTTGCGAGGAATTTGTTCTCGTCCTCAATAATGACCTGAAGCTTATGGATCAATCTTCTGACCTGAGCGGCAAGCACGCCCAGCTCGTCCTTCGAGGTGTAGGAAATCTGCACATCCAGATCCCCCTCCGCCATTTTGATGGCGGCATTCTCAATTTCAGAGATGGGGGTTTTAATCAGGCGTATAATGACAAAGGAGAAAAAGACGCCCACAAGGATGATGGCAATGACGATCCCCGCCATGGTCAGGGTGGCGGACCGATAGAGGGAGGCGCTCTCCGCCGCGGCTTCATCGCTGCCCTTGGTATTATAGGTGATAATCTCGTCAAAGGCGCTGTTCAGGGCCTGGAACAGGGTCTCACAGTCCCCGTCCAGAATGGCGCGGGCGCTCTCGGTGCGTCCCTGCCTGGCAAGGGCGGTCAGTTCTTCATCCGCCGCCTTATATTGTGTCCAGAGATTGTTGGCGGCAGTATAGAAACTTTGCTCCTCCGCGTCAATCATGTCCCCGTAGGAGGCCAGGAGGGCATCCATATTCTGGATGCTTTCCTGGAGATATTTCAGGCTGATCTCCGCTTTGGCGTCAGAGCCTGCGGTAAGATACCCCAGCTCGTTCAGCCGGGTATTGGAAATGGCGGTGCTCAATTCTCTGGCTACATCAATACTGGGGAGCCAGCTGGTTGCAATGTCGCTGGTCACATCGTTCATCCGGCCCATGAGGAAAAAGGACATCCCGCTGATGATCAGCATCCCAAGCAGGGCGACTCCGATGAGAATGTAGAGCTTCAGTCTGATTTTTAAGTTTTTGATGCAGTGAATCATAGTCGCAATCTCCTTCTGTCGTTCCTTGTCCGCAGCTGCCCGCCGAAAAAAAGCGATGTGCAGCAGGCGCTGTCCAGAAAATATATCGGAAAATTTTTGCTGATTGATAAGGGCGCGGAGAGGAATTATTATGGATGGATTTTGACTTCGCGCCGCAATTCCGTCCCTGCACGCATTGCCCGGGAGGCGTTAGTTATGGCGTCCGCTATTGACACCGGGCGGAACAAAATAGTATAATACTGCAAAAGGGTAAAATCGCCGCAGGCGCTTGGACAGCGGGTATTTTCTTTATGGAGAGCGCACTGCTGAGGCGCGGGAATGGGGATTGAGAATGAAAGGAATGCCGGATAAAAAGCGCAGAGAATTTTCTTTGTTGTTTTCTATTATTTTGATTTTCAGCGTGTTTGGGGGCATTGTGTTTTCGGTCTCCCAAAAAATATCCAGGGAAATGTCCGCCGCCGCCATCCAGAACCTGAGCGAGAGCCTGGACCTGATTCAAAGCACCATTGAGGCCATCCTGCGCAGCGAGGCGGAGTTCCAGAAGCTCATTGCCCAGGAGGTCGCCCGGGCGGAGGACCCGGAGGCGTACATCCAGGTCTATGAGCGGAACCAGACCGTGGTCAAGATCTCCCTCATCCTCTCGGGGAAGACGGAGGGGGTCTCCAACACGGGGGAGGTCTTCACCGGGGAGGAGCTGGACTTCTCCGCCGGCGGCACGGTGATGGGGATGCAGATCTCCCAGTCCTACCTGAACTATATGGGCACCTGGTCCTATACCATCAAGTGCCCGGTGGTGCGGGAGGAGGAGGTCATCGGGACCCTCTATGCCGAATATATCTACGACACCATCGACCAGTCCCTCCCCAACGGGTTTTACAACAAGCAGGCGTCCCTGTACATCATGGACGCAAAGAGCCAGCGCTTTGTCCTCAAGCCCAAGGGGATGGGCCAGCGCAGCGCGGGACACCTGAACCTGAACGACTTTTACCGGGCGAACAACATCCAGGACCCGGAGATCCGGCAGGAGGTGGAGGACTGCCTGAGCGCCGGACGGGACCTGCTGTTCTACCACGACATCCGGGAGGTCAACGCCCTCAACTACATGTGGGCGGTGAACGGCGGGAGTATTTTCCTGGTGGGCTATGTGCCTGTGGAGTCCATCCAGCAGGAGGGGCGGACGGTCAACCAGCATATCATGATTGTGGTGTGCTCTCTGCTGGCGGCCTTCTTCCTGTGCATCGGCCTTTACTACATCAACTGGAGACAGCAGGAAAAGCTGCGCCGGGAGCAGGAGGCGGAGCGGAAGCTCCACAGCCAGCAGCTGGCCCAGGCGCTCCGGGCCGCCCAGATCGCCAGCGAGTCCAAAACCACCTTCCTGTCCAATATGTCCCACGACATCCGCACCCCCATGAACGCCGTGCTGGGCTTCACCACCCTCCTGGCCAAGGACGCCGACAATCCGGACAAGGTGCGGGAGTATACCCGGAAGATCATGGCCTCCGGACAGCACCTCCTCAGCCTCATCAACGATATCCTGGACGTCTCCAAGATTGAGAGCGGCAAGGTGGTGCTCAATCTGGAGAAGTTCTCCCTCCGGGACGTAATCACCTCGGTGGACACCATCATCCAGCCCATGGCCAAGGCGAAGGAGCAGGAGTTCCACCTGGAGGTGACCGGCATCGGACACGAGTGCCTGGTGGGGGACGAGACCCGGATCAACCAGATTCTCATCAACCTCCTCTCCAACGCGGTGAAGTACACACCGGAGGGGGGGAGCATCTGGCTGCGCATCATCGGGCTCAAGCAGCGCTCCAGCCAGTACGAGCACATCCGCATCGAGGTGGAGGACAACGGCTACGGCATGACCCAGGAGTATCTGAAGACCATCTTTGACGCCTTCACCCGGGCGGAGAACAGCACCACCAATAAGGTGCAGGGGACCGGGCTGGGTATGGCCATCACCAAGAGCATGGTGGAGCTGATGGGCGGGAGCATCGAGGTGTTCAGCGAGGTGGACCAGGGTTCCCTCTTCCGGGTGGAGCTGGAGCTGCGCTTCTCCGAGGAGCAGCCGCGGGAGAAGGGGGACGCCGGGCCCGAGGAGGACATCAGTCTGGAGGGAATGCGCTTCCTGGCCGCGGAGGACAACGAGATCAACGCGGAGATCCTGTCCGAGCTGTTCTCCCTGGAGGGGGCCTCCTGCGAGGTCATGCCCAACGGCCAGCTGGCGGTGGAGCGCTTCTGCCAGTCGGAGCCGGGGGAGTTTGACGCGATTCTGATGGATGTCCAGATGCCGGTGATGAACGGACACCAGGCGGCAAGGGCCATCCGGGCGCTGGAGCGGGAGGACGCAGGGACCATCCCCATCATCGCCATGACGGCCAACGCCTTTGTGGAGGACGAGAAGGCCGCGCTGGAGGCCGGGATGGACGCCCATGTGCCCAAGCCCCTGGATATGGAGCTTCTGAAAAAGACGGTGCGGCAATGCAGAGCGGGAAAGGAGGCAAAGTGAGCGGAATGAGAAGGTGCGGAGGGTTTTGTCTGGCGGTGCTGGCGGCCTTTTTTCTGGTGTCCTGCGGCCAGGACAACCCCAAGAACCTGATCCCCCAGGAGCGGGAGGAGGAGCGGGTGGTCAACCTGTTCAGCCCCATGGAGAAGACCGACCCGGACGCGGAGAACGCGGCCCGGACCGCTTCCGACCTGACGGTGGCGATGGCGGAGGAGAAGCTGGACATCACAATGGTGTACCGGACCTATACCGCCGAGGACTATCAGGACAGGACCTATGACGAGGTCGCCCTGGACCGGGCCAGGAGCAACTTGGACGACCTGTACCTGCTCAACCCGGATACCATCCTGATCCTGGGCAGGGAGGGGCTGCTGCGGGACCTGTCCGGGCTGGACAGCGCCAAAAACCTGCGGGAGATTATCCGCACCGCCAACACGGTGGACGGGAAGCTGGTGGCCATCCCCCAGGAGGTGGTGGCCTACGGGCTGTTTGTCAACGTGGACCTGTTCCGGCAGTGCGGCCTGGACCTGCCCGAGACCCCGGAGGAGTTTTTGGAGTGCTGCCGGGTGTTTCAGGAGAACGGCATCGACACCCCCATCGGCGCAAACCGCTGGTGGCTGGAGAATTTTGTCTTCGCCCAGGGCTTTGCGGACCTGTACAACGGCGGAAACACCCAGGCGGAGATCGCGGCCCTGAACAGCGGGGAGGCCCGGTACAGCGACTATATGCGCCCCGGCTTTGAGTTCCTCCAGACCCTCATCGACCGGGGGTATATTGATCCGGAAAAAGCCCTGGTCAGCGAGGCCATCGAGGGGGAGGGCCCGGACTTCCTGGCGGGAAAGACCCCCATCGTCATGGCCTACTGGGGGGCGGCCAACACCGAGATCGCCTATGGAAAGACGGATTTTGAGATGCAGGTCATCGGCTTCCCCAGCAGCCGGGGACAGATGCCGGTGATTCCCATGACCGGCTGGGCGGTGAGCGCCGGCTCGGAGCACGGGGACGACACCATGCGTATGCTGGATGTCATCCTCTCGGACGAGGCGCTTCAGGTCTACTCGGAGACCAACCGGGTGATCTCCCCCTCCCAAAACATAAAGGTGGAGTGCGTCCCCGCCCTGCGCCCCCTCAATGACCGGATCGAGGAGGGGGTCTATGTGCTGGGCTCCAACGCGGGGATGGACGTGGAGCAGTGGGGCAACACCTGTCTGATTGTGCGGCGGCTGCTGGCCGGGGAGACGGTGGAGGAGTGTATGCAGGAATTTGACCGGCTCCAGGACGAGGCGCTGGGCAAATCGTAAAACGGCTGGACGGCGGAGGGGACCTCCCTCCGCCGCCCTTTGCACGAAAAGACGAATTTTGCCGCAGAGAGGGGAGAAACCCCCTTCCACCCCCTTGCCAGCGCTGAGTTCCTATGCTACAATAAGGAAAATATTTGATCGGAGGGGCCGCGGATGAAAAAACAGGATCTGGGGGCCGCCGCCGCCGCCGCCGCTGCCGCCCTATATATCGGTATGGAGCTGCTGGGGGTGACCTGCCCGATCCGTTTTCTCACCGGGATCTCCTGCGCAGGCTGCGGAATGAGCCGGGCCTGGCTGTCCCTCCTCCGGTTGGATATGGAGGCCGCCTTCCGCTATCACCCCCTGTTCCTGCTGCCCATTCCCGGCGCTCTGCTGCTGCTGTTCCGCCGCCGCGTCAGCAGAGGCCGCTTCTGGCTGGGGATCTGGGTGCTGTGCGGGTTATTCCTGACCGTGTACGTGGTCCGCCTGATGGACCCCGCCGACTCCATCGTCACCTTCGAGCCGGCCCGGGGGCTGATCGGACGGATGCTGTCCCGGGCGGGAGAGCGGCCAGTGTGAAAGGAGAGATTTTGATGTATTGCCCCAAATGTGGAAATGAGGTGGGCCCCGGGCAGCAGTTTTGCAGCCGGTGCGGCGCGCCCCAGACTCCGCCGCCCCAGAGTCAGACCCCTCCGCCCCCGCCCTCGGGAGGTTTTCAGCAGCCCCCCGGCGGCAGTCTGGAGAACAACAAGCTGATCCTCAGTGTCTTTGCGGCCATCTGCGCGGCGGTCTATGGCCTGCGGACCCTGGGGCTGGTGTTCAGCCTGTTCCACAGCTCCATCACCCGGCTGAGCTACGGGATTTTTTTCCGGTTTGACAATCTGATCTTCCTGGTGCTGAGCGCTGTGGGAATTCTGCTGGGCATCTGGATGTGCCTGATGCTGCTGCTCACCGGCTTCCGGAGGGATTCGGCCAACTCAGACGGGCTTCTGGTGCTCCTGGCCGCGGGAGGCGTCCTTCTGACCGCGGTGCGGGTGCTCCGCTTCCTGTTCTCCATCCTGTTCTTCCGGCCCAATTTCAGCAGCTTTGCCGGCGTGTTTTCCACCGTGGCGGGAGCGGTGATCTCGGTGGGCGGGGTCTACCTCATCCAGCGGTACCTGCTGAACGAGTACCCCCTGGCCGGCAAGGACGTGAACCAGCTGCTGGAGGAGGGGAGATTGACCCTGGCCTCTCTGGGCAGCATCCTCAGCGGCCCGGAGGGACAGCAGAACGATCCGCCGCCCCAGAGCCAGCCGCCCCAGTGGAACCGGCCCCAGCCCCCCAGACCCCAGCCCGGCCCGGTCCCCGGCGGCGGCGCGCCCTTCCGCCTGAAGACCGACCGCAGCCTGCTGCTGTTCATCCTGCTCAACCTGGTCACCTGCGGCCTCTACAGCTGCTACTTTATCTACAGCCTGGCCCGGGACCTGAACGTGGCCTGCGATGGGGACGGACGGAACACCGCCGGCCTGCTGAAATTTATCCTGCTGAGCTTCATCACCTGCGGCATCTACTCCCTCTTCTGGCACTACAGCGTGGGCAACCGCCTGGCGGCCAACGCGCCCCGGTACGGCATGTCCTTCCAGGAGAACGGAACCACCATCCTGCTGTGGGTCCTGATCGGCTCCCTGCTGTGCGGCCTGGGCAGTCTGGTGGCCGTGCACATCATCATCAAGAACAGCAACATGATCTGCGGCGCCTACAACCACTACCACGGCATGTAATGTCCCCTCCGCTCCCGCGTGTCTGCGCGGGGGCGGTTTTTCATCCCTCCGCCGCCGGATAAAATGGCTCCCTCGGGCAAAAAGAGCTTGCGGGCCGGGCGGGAGAGAGGTACAATAGAGGCACTTCACCGAGAGGAGCGTTTTTTATGAGACAAGCGGGTATTTTGCTGCCCATCTTTTCCCTGCCCTCCCCGTGGGGGGTGGGGACCATGGGGGCGCGGGCCAGGGAGTTTGTGGACTTTCTGGCGGAGGGGGGACAGTCCTGCTGGCAGGTCCTGCCGATGGGCCCCACCAGCTACGGGGACTCCCCCTACCAGTCCTACTCCTCCTTCGCGGGCAACCCCTACTTCATCGACCTGGACGAGCTGGCCGGGCTGGGCCTGCTGGAGCCGGAGGAGTACCAGACCCTGGACTGGGGCGGGGATCCGGGCCGGGTGGATTACGCGGCGCTCTACCGGAACCGGTTTTCCGTCCTGCGGCTGGCCTGCTCCCGGCTGGGCAGGGGGGACAAGCTGGCCCTGCGGGGGACGGTCTGGCCGGTGGACTGGCTGGAGGACTACGCCCTGTTCATGGCGCTGAAGGAGAAGCACGGCGGGGTCTCCTGGCTGGAGTGGCCCGAGGACATCCGCCTGCGCCGGCCCGAGGCCCTGGAGGCCGCCCGGACCGAGCTGGCGGAGGAGATCGACTTCTGGTACTGGGTGCAGCACCTGTTTTTTGCCCAGTGGTGGGCCCTGAAGGAGTACGCCAACCAGAAGGGGATCTCCATCATCGGGGACCTGCCCATCTATGTGGCCCTGGACAGCGCCGATGTGTGGGCCAACCGGGAGCAGTTCCAGCTGGACGGGCACGGCTTCCCCACCGAGGTGGCGGGCTGTCCCCCCGACGCATTCACCGCCGACGGCCAGCTGTGGGGCAACCCCCTATTCGACTGGGAGCGGATGGAGCAGGAGGGCTACGCCTGGTGGCTCAAGCGCGTCTCCTTCCAGTTCCAGCTGTACGACACCCTGCGCATTGACCACTTCCGGGGCTTTGAATCCTACTACGCCATCCCCTTCGGAGATCAGACCGCCCGGAACGGCAGGTGGCGGCCGGGACCCGGCATCCGCTTCTTCCAGACGGTGGAGCAGGCGCTGGGCAAGCGGGACATCATCGCCGAGGATCTGGGCTTTCTCACCCCGCCGGTGCGCAAAATGCTGCGGGCCTCCGGCTACCCGGGGATGAAGGTGCTCCAGTTCGCCTTCGGGAGCCGGGAGAAGGGCAGCGAGTACCTGCCCCACTGCTACCCCGTCAAGTGTGTGGCCTACCCCGGGACCCACGACAACGACACCATCCAGGGCTGGATGCGGTCCGCCTCCCGGAAGGAGACCGCCTTTGCCCGGGACTACCTGCGGCTGTCCCGGCGGGAGGGCTACCACTGGGGGATGATGCGGGGGGTGTGGAGCTCCCCGGCCAGACTGGCGGTGGTCCCCATGCAGGACCTGCTGGGGCTGGGGAGCGAGGCCCGGATGAACACCCCCTCCACCCTGGGGGGCAACTGGCAGTGGAGGCTTCCGGCGGAGGGCTGGGGCGCGGAGCTGGCGGAGAAGCTGCACCGGGAGATGGAGACCTACCAGCGGCTGAAAAAACCTGCCTCCCGCGTTAAAAAGAGGACAAGCCTGTAAAGATTGTGTAAATAGCCTACAAATTTCCCTGCGGTTCCTGTATAATAGAAGCACGTTCCCCATCGGCTGACGGGGCGCAATTGGAACAAATGGGAGGCGGCAGCAGGTGAGATTTCGTCTGAACAAGCAGCTGAGGGAGAAGTGTCAGGAGTCGCTGGCCGCCGTACTGCCCATTACGGCCATCGTCTTTCTGCTGTCCATCACCATCGCCCCCCTGGACCCGGGGACCCTGGTCCTCTTCCTCTTTGGAGCTGTCCTGCTGGTGGGCGGGATGGGCCTGTTTACCCTGGGGGTGGACATGTCCATGATCCCCATGGGGGAGGGGGTGGGGGTGGTCCTCAGCCGGAGCCGGCGGTGGATTGTGCCCGCGGCGGTCTATTCCCTCCTGGGGGTGCTCACCACCATGGCGGAGCCCGATTTGCAGGTGCTGTCCAAGCAGGTGTCCGCCATCCCCAGCCATGTGCTCATCCTCACCGTGGCGGTGGGGGTGGGGCTGTTCCTGGCGGCGGCCACCGCCCGGATCAGAAGGGGAACCCCTTTGCGGCGGCTGCTCATCGGCTTCTACCTGGCGGTGTTCGTCCTGGCCGCCATCGCGCCGGAGAATTTTATCCCGGTCTCCTTTGACTCGGGCGGGGTGACCACCGGACCGGTCACCGTCCCCTTCATCATGTCCCTGGGCCTGGGCATCGCCTCCAGCCGCAGCGGCAAAAACTCCGCCAGCGACAGCTTCGGCCTCATCTCCCTGTGCTCCATCGGCCCCATCCTGTGCGTGCTGGCCCTGGGCATCATCTACCAGCCCCAGGAGGCCGCCGCCCATCTGAGCACCGTCCCCAGCATCCCCGACACCGCCCAGGCCGCCCGGTATTTTATCACCGCCTTCCCCTCCTATGTCCGGGAGGTGGCTGCGGCGCTGCTCCCCATTGCCGGACTGTTCCTGGTGTTCCAGAGTTTCACCCGGCGGTTCAAGCGGGGACAGCTGATGCGTATCGTCACCGGCCTGCTGTATACATATCTGGGGCTCGTCCTTTTCCTGTGCGGGGTGAACGTGGGCTTCATGCCCGCCGGACAGCTCATTGGCGCGGCCATCGCCCAGGGGGTCAACCGCTGGCTGCTGGTCCCGGTGGGAATGCTCATCGGCTACTATATCGTCAAGGCGGAGCCCGCCGTCACCGTGCTGACCAAGCAGGTGGAGGAGGTGTCCAACGGCTCCATCTCCCAGCGGGCTATGGGGATTGCCCTGTCCGTGGGCGTGTGCGTGTCGGTGGGGCTGGCCATGGTGCGGGTCATCACCGGACTGAATATCTTCTGGCTGCTGGTCCCGGGCTACGCCATCTCCCTGGGGCTGAGCTTCCTTGTCCCCAGCATCTTTACCGGCATCGCCTTTGACTCGGGCGGAGTGGCCAGCGGACCCATGACCGCCACCTTCCTCCTCCCCTTCGCCCAGGGGGCCTGCCACGCCCTGGGGGGGAGCATGATGACCGACGCCTTCGGGATTGTGGCCATGGTGGCCATGACCCCCCTGGTCACCATCCAGACCATGGGCCTGTCCAGCATCGTGCGCCACAAGCTGGCCCGCCGCCGCCTGCGCTCCCGGATGGAGCGGGTGGAGGATGTGGTCCTCTATTTCGACTGAGAGGAGCGCCGCTATGGAAGCAATGAAACTGATCCTCTCCATTGTGGAGCGGGGGCAGGGGGCCGCCATTCTGAGGCTGTACCGGAAATGGCACGTCCCCATCCACCTGCAATGCGCGGGGAAGGGGACCGCCACCTCGGAGATTATGGATATTTTAGGCCTGGGCTCCAGCGAGAAGGACGTGGTGGTCAGCTTTGCCGCCGCCTCCGCCGCAAGGAAGCTGCTGTACGATATGGACAACGACCTGCGGGGCCACACCGGCGGGGCAGGCATCGTGGTGTGCGTCCCGGTGTCCGGCCTGAACAGTCTGGTGGCCAATCTGGCGGCCTATCACGCCGAAGGGGTAAAGAAGGAGGAGAAGGAGATGGAACGGACGGAAAACAGCCTGATTCTGGTGGTATGCAGCCAGGGGTGTACCGATGATGTGATGTCCACCGCCAAGGCCCACGGAGCCCGGGGCGGGACGGTAGTCCGGGGGCGGCTGTCCGGTCGGAAGGAGCTGGAACAGGCCTATGAGGTGGAGCTGGAGGCGGAGCGGGAGATTGTGGCCATTGTGGTCCCCACCGAGCTGCGCGGCCCCATTATGGAGGCGGTGAACGAGCAGCACGGCCTGCGCAGTGAGGCCCAGGCCCTGGTGTGCTCCCTGCCCATTGAGGAGATCGTCCGCCTGGGATAGGACGATGCAGGGACGCGTCCGCCCTTTACAAAAAGCGCTCCCCCTATGAGACGGCGGGGCTGCCGGCATAGGGGGGAGCATTTTTATTCCATGGGAGCTATTTGGGGTAGGCGTAGACGATGGGCAGGACCTCCGGGGTCAGGGGAGCGAAGGTGTAGCCGGCGGCCTGATACCCCTCGATGATGCCGGGAAGAGCGGCCACGGTGTTGACCATCTTGGAGCTGTCATGGCTGAGGAGGATGACCCGCTCCGCCCCCGCCTTGGACAGGGCGTTGTTCACCTGCACCGCGGGGGCGGGCGGCTTTTTGACCGCGTCCCCGGTCATGGCGTTCCAGTCGAAGTAAACAAAACCCCGCCGGACCATCTCCGCCACGATGTCCAGGTAGATGTGGCCGTTATAGGAGTTGATGCTCCCGCCGGGAAAGCGGAAGATCTGAGGGGCGGTCCCGGTGACCTCCAAAATCTGCTGGTACATCCGGTTAAAATCCTCTAAAAACGCCTCCACCGAGGCATAGATTTTCTGGTAGTTGTGGGTGTAGCTGTGGACCCCCAGGGTGTGGCCCGCGCTGACAATGTCCCGCATCCACTGCTGGCCCTGCTCGCTCTCCCGGCCGGTGACAAAGAAGGTCGCCTTGATGCCGTAGGCCGCCAAAATATCCAGCACCTCCGGGGTCCGGGCGGAGGGACCGTCGTCAAAGGTGAGGTAGACCACCTTCTCCGGGCACTGGCTCCCCCGCTCCGCCGGCTGGGCGTACAGATCGGGGTAGAGCGCCTGCCAGCTGGGGACCTCCGCGGGGATGACGGGTATCTCCTCCTCCGGGGGCGGGGCGGGGTCCTCCAGGGAGCTGCTGGCGGGAGGCTCGCCGGACTGGGAGTCCGCGCCGCTTTGACGCGCCTCCTCCAGGGCGGCCGCCAGTACCCCGCACAGAACGCAGGGGAGCAGAATGGCCAGACAGATCAGCAGACGGGGCAGAGTTTGCCCCACGGTTTTTTTCTCCCCCTGCACATGTTCCGGCATTTGGCGCGCCCTCCCCCAAAAAACGACCTGGTTCGACCTCTATTTTACTCCACCTTTTCCGTCCTGGCAACCCCCATTTTCTGGCCGCGGAAAATTTTTTCTGGTAAACACAGGGAGAAAACACGGCGGCCCGGCGAAATTCCCATTTACATCCCGGAGAGATTGTGATAGACTAATCTACAGCATGTTCCGCCTCCAGGGGCGCATGGAGCATTAGAGATAGAACAGCTTTCGGCAAGCGGACAAGCGGAGGATCTCATGATACGGCTCATTGACGTATATAAAGAGTATGACAACGGCACAAAGGCCCTGAAGGGGGTCAATATGCGCATTGATGATGGGGAGTTTGTCTTTCTTGTAGGGCCGTCTGGCTCCGGAAAGTCCACCATTATCAAGCTCATTACCGCTGAAATCGCCCTGACAGAGGGACGGCTGATGGTCAACGGCTATAACCTGAACAACATCAGCCCCCGGCAGATCCCCCATATGCGCCGCACCCTGGGGGTCATCTTCCAGGACTTCCGGCTGATTGAGAAGAAGACGGTCTATGAAAACCTCTCCTTCTCCATGCGGGCCATTGGGGCCTCCAACCGGGAGCTGCGCCGGCGCATCCCCTACGTCCTCCAGCTGGTGGGGCTGGAGAAGAAGGCGGACCGCTACCCCGGCCAGCTGTCCGGCGGGGAGCAGCAGCGGGTGGCCATCGCCCGGGCTCTGGTGAACAACCCCAGCATGATTATCGCGGACGAGCCCACGGGGAACTTGGACCCCCAGCGCTCCCTGGAGATTATGATGCTGCTGGAGCGCATCAACGAGCTGGGTACTACCATGCTGGTGGTCACCCATGAGCAGAATCTGGTCAACCGCTTCGACAAGCGGGTGGTGACCATCGAAAACGGACGGATCATCAGCGACAAACAAGGTGGTTACTACAATGGCGAGAAGATTTAATACCGGCTACTACCTCAGCGAGGGCTTCCAATCCATCTTCACCCACGGCTTTATGTCCTTCGCCGCAGTGTGCATGATTGTGGCCTGCCTGCTGATTATGGGCTCCTTCACCCTGCTGGCGGTGAATTTGAACAATATGCTGGGGGACCTGGAGAACGAGAATGAGATGGTGGCCTATGTCGAGGAGGACTACACCCGGGAGCAGGCCCTGGCCCTCCAGAAGGATTTGGCCCAGGTCCCCAACGTCTCCCAGCTGGAGTTCGTTACCCGGCAGACCGCCCTGGATCAGTTCCGGGCCGGGCGGCAGAATAACCCGCTGCTCTCCGACCTCACCGCCGATATACTCCGGGACCGCTACCACATCCATGTGGTGGATATCGGGCGGATGGCGGAGACCAAGGCCGAGCTGGAGCAAGTCCCAGGGGTGGCCTGGGTGAACGCCGCCACCGCCGTGGCCCAGGGGTTTGTTTTGGTCCGCAATATCGCCACCGGAGTCGCCATGGTCCTGGTGGGTATCCTCCTGGTGGTCTCCCTGTTCATCATCGCCAATACCATCAAGCTGGCCACCTTCTACCGCCGGGAGGAGATCGCCATTATGAAGATGTGCGGCGCCACCGACGGCTTTATTCAGTGGCCCTTCGTGGTGGAGGGGATGGTGCTGGGACTGACGGGGGCAATCATCGCTTTCCTGGTCCAGTGGGGGCTGTATCAGCTGGTGGCCAAAGTGATTGTCCAGGGCAACGGCCTGTCTCTGATGACCATCATCAGCTACAGCTCTCTGATCCGGGTGATTCTTCCCGTGTTCTGCGGGGTAGGGGCTCTCATCGGAGTGGGAGGCTCCCTGGTGGCAATCCGTAAATTTTTGCAGGTGTAACAGACAGGAGGCGCGGCATGAAACGACAGAAGAGACAGCGGATTATGATGGCGGTTTTGGCGGGGCTGATGGCGGCGCTGATGCTGCTGCCCATCGTGGCCAACATCTTTATCCATTGACGGCGTCAAACCGGAGGAAAGCTGCTATGACAGGAAGAAAAAGAAGTGTCCGCCGGGGTCTGGCCCTGGTGCTGGCAGTTTTGCTGCTGGTCCCTCTGGCGGGACCGGCGGCGGTGCTCCCCGCCGGGGCCGTGACCCGGGAGGAGATTGACAAGCTGAAACAGGATGCCAGCTCGCTGGCGGGGGACAAAAAAAAGCTCCAGGACCAGCTGAAGGAGGTCCAGGCGGACAAGAGCAAGGCGCTGCAGCAAAAGGACCTTCTGGAGCAGCAGATCGGGGTCATCCAGGCGGAGATCAACAACATCAACGCCCAGATTGCCCAGTACGACCAGCTGATCGCGGAGAAGACAGAGGAGCTGGCCCAGGCGGAGCAGGACGAGCAGGATCAGTTCGACCTGTTCTGCCGGCGGGTGCGGTACATGGAGGAGCAGGGGGAGGTCTCCTACTGGTCCATCCTCTTCGAGTCCCGGGATTTTTCTGAGCTTTTGGACAACTACATGATGATTGACGAGATTGTCCAGTACGACAACGCGGTGATGGACCGGCTCATCGCCATCCGGGAGCGGATCACCCGGGACAAGGAGGAGCTGGAGGAGGCCCGGGCGGAGCAGGAGGAGGCCAAGGCCCAGCAGCAGGCGGCTCAGGCGGAGCTGAAATCCCAGGAGTCCCAGGTGGAGAAGCTCATCAAGGAGATCAACGCCCAGGAGAACCAGCTCAAGGCCATGGAGGAGAGCCTGAAAAAGGCCGCCGACGAGCTGGACGCCCAGATTAAAAAGAAGGAGAAGGAGCTGGCCGCCCAAATCAAGAACGTGGTCAGCGAGTCGGGCTTCCAGTGGCCTCTGCCCGCCAGCCGGAACGTCATCTCCTCCTTCTACGGCAGCCGGCCCCACCCGGTCACCGGCAAGCCCAACAACCATACGGGCATCGACATCCCCGCCCCGAAAAATACCAACATCTACGCGGCCAAGAGCGGTGTGGTCACCACTTCCACCCGGAACGGCTCCTATGGGAACTATGTAGTGGTCTCCCACAGCGACGGGACCAGTACCCTGTACGCCCACATGAACCGCCGGGGGGTCAGCGAGGGACAGACGGTGCGCCAGGGGGATGTAGTCGGCTATGTGGGGACCACCGGCTCCTCCACCGGAAACCACCTCCACTTTGAGATCCGGGTCAGCGGCAACCGGAAGGACCCCCTGAACTACTTCAAGGACAAGGCCCTCTATGCCCAGTCGGACGGCAAAACCGCGCCCGTCTGGGATTGGATGAAGTGACCGAAACCGCAGGTCAGAGACAGCAGCCGGCCCCTGGTATATCACCAGGGGCCGGTTTTCTGCCAAATGCAGGGACACGACCAGTCGTGTCCCTGCAGCGCGCGCCGGAGGCGTATCCGATATGAAACGGCTCAGACCTAGGCCTTGCCTGTCTCAAAGTAGGCGTCAATTTTTTTCTTAATCTCGGCGGGCTTGAGGTATTTGAGCAGATACCCCGCCGGCTTCAGGGACAGCAGGGCCTTGACAATCTCCGGATTGCTGTTCCCCGTGAGGAAGATGACCGGGATCTCGGCAAAGGACTTCTCAAACCGGAGCATCTCCAGGGTCTGCCGCCCGTCCACCACCGGCATCTCGTAGTCCAGCAGGATCAGGTCGGGCCGGGTCAGGGTGATGGTCCGGATGGCGCCCACCCCGGACTCGGTCAGGGCGACCTCATAGCTCTCCTCCAGCAGATTTTTCATGCTCTGCCGGACGGTGAGGGAGTCGTCCACCACCAAAATTCGCTTCTTGGGGTGCTCCTCCTCCTGGATGGCCTGCTCCTCCCGCTTGGCCAGGTACTCCTCCACCTTGGCCAGGGCCTCCTCGTTCTTGTACTCCAGGGGGACTCCCACACTCTTCTCCAGCAGGTGGGGAGCGATGACGCAGTAGGCAAAGTACCCCGCGCCCCCAGTGTTGAGCAGAAGGCTGACCTGGGGGGTCTCCCGCTGGAATATTTTTTGGAACTTCTCATAGGAGAGCAGATCCTCCTCCTTCAGCTCCTGCGTATCCCAGTCGGGGAAGTGCTCCATCACCCGCCCCACGAACTGGCGGGCGGTGTACCGGGTGGCGTGGAGGAGCATGGAGTCCAGTTTGTTGGTCTGGAGCCCCATGATCTTTCCCACCGTGTTGATGAGGAGCTTTTCCTCAAAGACCAGGATGATCTCCTGCTGCCTCTCCCCCTGCTTGCTGCCGTAGACCAGGCGGTAGTAGACTCCCCGGCCGAACTTCTCTCCGCTGTAGGCGTCGCTGATGACCTGGGACTCCAGGTGGAACATATCGAAAATCAGCTGGACGATGACCTTTTTCATGGCGGTCAGCTCCTCGCTGGGGAGAAGGTTGACCCACTTGCTCTCCCGGCCCCCGGTGATGGCCTGGTCCTCGGTGAGGGTATGTCCAATCAGCCAGCCGGCGCACACCCCCAAAAAGTGCTCCACCGCGTCGGGGGCGTAGTTGGCCCGCTCCAGCTCCTGCTCCAAGGCGGGAAGGGTATTTTCCCGAAACCCCCGATGTATCAGCCGGTGCTTCTCCAGCCCCTCGTAGCCGATGGACTCCATGTAGAGCTCCTCGTCCGCGAAGTGCTTGAGGGCGTGGCCCCGGAAGAACTTGATGCCCTCCTGACAGGTCCATTGGCTGTCCTTCTCCTCCTCCCGGAAGGTGAAGAGCTTGTTGATGATGCCGAACAGCCTCCGGTGCTCCTTGTCGATGCTCTCCACACCCACGTTGTACTCATCCCGCCACTCAAACTGGGCGTCCATAGCGATCCCTCCTTCATATATTGACGCGGTCCCCAGCCACCCGCCGCGCATCACCGCCGCCTGTACCCTGAGAACCACTTCGGACGCCAAAAAAACGCGGCGTCCAGAACGCCTCTGTTTGGACCATTATACAACACACGGAGGCGGAAATGCAATCCAAAACATAAAAATCTTCCCAGCTTTTTTTCTCCTCCCCGGCGGGTATTGGGAAGCGGACATGGAAGAAAAAATAGTTTGAAAAATTGAAAGATCCGGTCACAATCCGCCGGGCCCGATCGTGTATGAGGTGAAAGGAGGCCGAGGGCATGACACAGTGGAACAGCGCACAGCAGGCGGAGCGGTTCGTGGAGGCCTACGCGGACCCCATCCTGCGGCTGTGTCTCACCTACTCTCTGACCAGGGAGGACGCCCAGGACATCTGTCAGGACATTTTTTTGGCGCTGCTGGAGGATGGGCGGCAGTTCGAGGACGGAGAGCATGAAAAGGCGTTCATTCTCCGCTGTACGATCAATGCCTGCAAAGACCTTCTGAAAAGCGCCCGGCGGCGGCGGACGGGACCCCTGGAGGCGGCGGAGACCCTGCCCGCCCCGGAACGGGAGGACACCGGACTGGGGGAGGCGATCCGCTCCCTGCCCAGGCACTACGGGGCGGCGGTCTACCTGGTCTATTACGAGGGGTACAGTCTGGACGAGGTGGCCCAAATCTGCGGCTGCACTCCGGCGGCGGCCCGGAAACGCCTGAGCCGGGCGCGCAAGCTGCTGGCGAAACGATTGGAGGTGGCCCTATGAGCATTCGGGATACATTTGCGCGGGCGGGCTTCACTCCGGAGGAAAAAACGGACCTGACCGCCCGTCTGCTGCGGGCGGCGGAAGAGGAGGAACGTATGACAGCTTCGACCAAGCGAAACATCAAGAAAATCAGCGGCGGCATGGTCTTCGGCATCGCGGCGGCCTGCCTGATGACGGTGGGCACTCTGGCGGCGGTTCTCAACCCCGGTCTGCGGAACTACTTCGATACCCAGTCCCCCGGCGCCCAGGAGACTCTGGAGTCGGGCATCTACCGGCTGGACCGCTCCGAGACCTACGCCGGCTGGACTGTCACCCTGGCGGAGTGCGTGGGGGACAGCCAAACGACATGGCTCTGGGTGGATATCACCGCGCCCGAGGGAACGGTGCTCCCCAACAACGACGGCTCGTATCTGAATTTCTATGTGCATCTGTATGACCAGGAGCACGAGGAGGCCGGAGCCGGATGCAGCATCAAGACACAGCCCGACGAGGACCCCACGGACAACCGGTATTCCGCCTGCCTTGAGTTCTATGGAGAGGAGCCTCTGCGCGGAAGCACCCTGGATGTGAGCATCGGGCCCATCGTGGACACCTGGTATGAGGACCTTGGCGGGGATGACTGGTCATTCCACAATGAGGGGAGCGAGCTGACCCAGGCCATCCGGGACCACGTGTGGACCTTCGAGGACGTGGTGTTCGACTACCCGGACCAGACGGTGCGTCTGACCCCCAATGTGAAGTTCCCCTATCTGGATGGTACGGCCGTTGTGACCAAGCTGGAGGTCTCCCCGCTGGGTATGCTGATACGGGTCGAGGGAGACAGCTGCGGCATACTGGAGGAATTGGAACAGCGGTCAAACGAGGCAATCGCCAACGCGGAGGGCCGGGAAACGGTCGTGACCGAGGATGGCACGACCATCCACTTCGGAGCAACGACCGCCGGAGTGGACGAACTCAGGCAGATCCGGGAATATGTCCATTCGCTGGAGGTTTGCCTGCATATGCGGGACGGCTCTGTTCAGGCGGTGGACCACCACGGCCACACGTATGGGACCTCCCAGGGCGAAGCCGGGATCCCCTATCTGGAGTGCACTTCCAGATATCCCGGCACGCTGGACACCCAGCCCGGCATGAATCAGGTCATCGACCTCTCTCAAGTGGACTATGTGACGGTGTGCGGGGTGGAGGTCCCCATGCCGGAGGCGGAGCCCGAGGAGGAGCTGACCATCTGGCAGCAGATTTTCCGGCACTACTGGAAGTAAAAACAATCATGCTCCCCGCCTGAGGCGGGGAGCATGATGATTTCCTGGGTCATGTTCCGGTCCACTTCCGGGCCAACATGTCTTTCAGCACCAGGAAAGCGTCCAGTTCGCTGTACTGGTGCTCCCTCTGGAGCTTCTCCTGCAGCTCCCCCAGGGGTTTTGTGTACTCCTCCGTCCGGACCTGCCGGGGGTAGGCGGCCAGCACCGGGTACTTCTTCGCCCACAGCTTGTTCCAGTCGATCTTCTGCTGGGTCTCCTCGCTGGTGCGCTCGACGACCTCCTCGATCTCCTTGACCTCGATGTCGAAGTCGATCAGCTCATCCAGGGAGAGATGGTACAGCACGGCCAGACGCTTGGACTGGCGGATGTCGGGCAGGGTCTCGTCCCCCTCCCACTTGGAGATGGTCTGGCGGCTGACGCCCAGCTTCTCCGCCACCTCCTCCTGGGAGAAGCCGCTCTTCTTCCGGGCGGTAAACAGGCTGTTTCCTAAGCTCATATGGTGTACCTCCGATCAAGTGATGGGTCTATTCTACCAGACCGGAGGGCAATGCGCCACCAACGCGGCCCGCCAGTTTCGCCCGCGATCATAACATCCCCGCAAAATCCTCCCTTGGGAGCTTGTCCCAGGCGAAGAGGGGGAGCAGCTCCCGGGGGGTGATGGCCTGGGGGCGGTCGATGAGGTTGGCGGCGCAGGCCAGCCTCCCCACCAGCTGGGGGGCGGTGTACTGGACTTGCAGCCGGCCCAGCTCCAGGTCCCGGTCCCGCTTGGCCAGCCTGCGCCCGTCGGGAGCCAGCAGGAGGGGCAGGTGTCCGTACTCCGGGTGGGGCAGTCCCAGCTTCTCCTGGAGCCAAATCTGCCGGGGGGAGGAGGAGAGCAGGTCCCGGCCCCGCACCACCTGGGTGACCCCCATGGCGGCGTCGTCCACCACCACCGCCAGCTGGTAGGCATAGACCCCGTCCGACCGCCGCAGGATAAAATCCCCGCAGTCCCGGGCCAGCTGTTCGGCGTACTCCCCCTGGAGCAGGTCAGGAAAGGCGATCTCCTCCTCCGGGACCTGGACCCTCCAGGCGGGACGGCGGGTCTGGGCCAGCGCCTCCCGCTCCTGGAGGGACAGCCTGCGGCACCGGCCGTCGTATACAGGGGTCCCGTCCGACCGGTGGGGGGCGCTGGCAGCCAGCCGCTCCGCCCGGGTGCAGAAGCAGGGGTAGATTACGCCCTGTTGTTCCAGCTTCTGAAATGCCCGATGGTATTGTTCCGTGCGCTCACTCTGGTATACCGGCACGCCGTCCCAGTCCAGGCCAAGCCACTCCAGGTCCCGCATCACCTGGCTGCAGTAGGCCGGGGTGCAGCGGTCCGGGTCCAGGTCCTCCAGCCGCAGCACCATCCTGCCCCCCGCGCTCCGGGCCGCCAGCCACGCCAGCAGACAGGCCCACAGGTTCCCCAGGTGCATCCGTCCGCTGGGACTGGGGGCGAAGCGGCCAACCACCGGGCTACTCATACTCCGCCAGCGCCTCCCGGAGAAACTCCAGGTCCTTGTCGTCCAGGGCGTGGAGACCGGCGGTCTCCTCCAGGTGGTGGGTAAACTCGTGGGCCACGGTGGCGAAAATCTCATTCTTCCAGCCCGCCTCGTCCTCGTCCTCCAGCAGGGCCGCGAAGGAGCCGTAGTAGAGCACAATATACCGCCCCAGCATGTCGTGGACGTACTCCCCCATGACGTACATCTCCCCCTCCGGGAAGGCGGGGTCGGGGAGGGCCGCCTCCTCCAGCTGGATTCCCCCGTCCAGGTCCTCGAAAAATGCCTCTGGGAATTGCTGGGCGATCTCCTCCAGCCAGTCGCCCATTTGATCGTAGGCAGGGATCATGAACCGCATCTCCTCTACATTTAAATCATGCTTCATACAGGGTCCCTTGCCTACCCCAGAGCATGTTGGATAAATTTTCCCGTCCTATGTCTGTGACTATTTTATAGGCTGGCGCTCCCCGGATGCAGGTCCCAAAGAAGTAGATTTGACCGCACTCTGTACATTTCATATAGTGTTTTATGGTATAGTGTTCCTCTTTGTCCAAAAAATCATGTACTTCACTGAGTAAACAGTCTCCCGCGTACAGCTCTAATCGTTTCTGCATCCCCATCATCTTTACCAGTTCAAGTATTGGGGAATAGTTCATAGGATCATCGGACGCACTTTGAAAAGCTGCTTTCAAAATACTACAGTTTTTGCACATATCCATCCCTCTTCATGATTAAGGTGACAGGTCCGCCTTCCGCCGCAGCAGCGAAAGGGGCGGGACGGGCTGGGGCAGCTTCATACGGAAGGACATCTGCGGGTGGCGGACCTCCTCCAGGGGGACGCTGTCAGAGTCCCACAGGGCCTCCACGGTGAGGGCCTGGGGGCGGATATCGGGGCCCACCAGCTCCAGCTCGTCCCCCACAGAAAATTTGTTGTTCAGGGTGAGGACGGCGTTCCCATCCCCATCGCAGGCCCGCACCTTGGCCACGATCTGCCAGTCCCGGACGTAGCGGGAGTTTTCGGTAAACTGCCCCGGCGGGCCGTAGAAGAAGCCGGTGGAGTAGTGGCGGTGGCTGATGTGCTCCACCTCGTCCCGCCACACCGGGTCCAGAGGGGTCCCCGCCAGGGCCGCGTCGATGGCGTGGCGGTAGGCTCCGGTGACGATGGCGGCGTAGTAGGCGGATTTGGCCCGTCCCTCCAGCTTGATGGAGTCCACCCCCGCCTCCAGCAGGTCGGGGATGTGGTCGATCATGCACATGTCCCGGGAGTTCATGATGAAGGTCTCCCCATTCTCCTCATAGACGGGAAAATACTCCCCGGGCCGCTTCTCCTCCATCAGGGCGTACTGGTAGCGGCAGGGCTGGGCGCAGGCTCCCCGGTTGGAGTCCCGGCCCGTCATGTAGTTGGACAGCAGACACCGGCCGGAGTAGCTGACACACATGGCTCCGTGGGCGAAGACCTCGATCTCCAGCTCCGTGGGCGTTTTGCCGCGAATCTCCCGAATCTCCTCCAGGGACAGCTCCCGGGCCAGGATGACCCGGCTGGCGCCCAGCTCGTGCCACGCCCGGGCGGACTGGTAATTGACGATGCTGGCCTGGGTGGAGATGTGGCAGGGGACGTGAGGGGCGTACTGCTTGGCCAGGGAGAGCACCCCCACGTCGGCCAGGATTATGGCGTCCACCCCCAGCTCCTCCAGCCAGGACAGCCAATCGGGCAGACACGCAATCTCCTCGTTCCGGGGCATGGTGTTGCAGGTGACGTGGACCCGGACCCCCCGGCCGCGGCACAGAGACACCGCCTGTTTCAGCTCCGGCCGGGAGAAGTTTCCGGCAAAGGAGCGCATCCCAAAGGCGGTCCCCGCCAGGTAGACCGCGTCCGCCCCGTAGGCCAGGGCCATTTCCAGCCGCTCCAGATCTCCGGCGGGGGCCAGCAGCTCCAGACTCATAGTATCCTCTCCTTACAAAAGGGGCAGCGGCGCAAGGCCCCTGCCCCTCTGCGTTATTTGTAAAGCTCCTGGGTAGCGATAAAGCTCTGCTGCTCCTGAAGGGTCCGGAAGAAGTGGTGGCTCCCGTCGTCCCCCAGGGCGTAATAGTAGTAGTTGGTGCTCTCCGGGTTCATGGCCGCCTTGATGGCCTCCATGCCGGGGTTGGCGATGGGTCCGGGGGGCAGGCCCTGGTATTTATAGGTGTTGTAGGGGGAGTCGATGGCCTTGTCCGCCTCGGTGGGCTCCTTGCCGCCGTTGATATAGACCAGAGTGGCGTCAATTTGCAGGTAGCCGTTGGTCCCCGCTCCGGGGTTATTCAGCCGGTTGTAGATGACAGAGGCGATTTGCCGCTGGTCGCTGCCGTCGGTCTCCCGCTCGATGAGGGAGGCGATGGTGAGGATCTGCCGGATGGTGTTGCCGGAGTCCGCGACCTGCTGCCGCATCTCGTTGGTGAACAGCTCGTCAAAGCGCACCAGCATCTTGTTAATGGCGTACAGCGGGCTGTGGGGGGTGTTGAAGGTGTAGGTGTCCGGATAGAGGTAGCCCTCCAGCCGGCTGGCGCTGCCCAGGGGGATGTCCTGGAGGAAGGAGAAGGCGTAGTCGTGCTCTGAGGCCACCCGTTCCAGCTCGCTGCGTGAAGCCACCCCCATCCGCTCCAGCTCCTGGAAAATCTGGGCAGTGGTCATGCCTTCGGTGATGGTGACTGAGACCTCGGCCTTGGTGGCGGAGTTGGCGCTCATGCCGTACAGCAGCGCCCGGTAGTCCATGTCCGTGTTCAGCGTGTAGGTCCCCATGGTCACCTTGTCCGCCCCGTGGGTGAAGGCGGCAAAGAGCTTGAACAGCAGCTTGTACTCAATGAGCCCCTCCTCCTTCAGCCGGTTGGTCACATCGTCAAAGGAGGTGTCCGGCGCGATGGTGATGGTGACCTCCTTATCCGGCTTGTTCAGGGCCAGCACGTCCCCGGCGGCCACCCAGCCCACGCAGGCCAGCAGAATGGAGGCCCCGATTACCGCCACCACATACAGCAGCACCAGCGCCGCCGTCCGTCCGGCGGAGGACTGGCGCTTTTTCCGGCGGCGGGGGGCGGTCCGTTCCCGCTCCTCCGGGGGGCGGGGGGATCTTCGATCCCTGTCCTCATAATACCGTTCCTGAGACATAGGGTCAGCTCCTAACGATTTTTTTCTGTCACCTTGGACAAGGGAGGGCCATAGAATAGTACAGAACGCGGGGAAACAGCCCCCGTAAGAGCAAGCGAGGTGAATGTAAATGTGCTGTGGAAATAACAACGGTTGGGGCGGCAGCGGTCTGTGGATCATTATCCTGATTATCATCCTGTTCGGCTGCGGCGGCTGGGGCGGCTGCAACAACAACGGCTGCAACAACAACAATTGCGGCTGCGGGTGCGGCTGCAACAACGACGACAACTGCGGCTGCTGCTAAGGCGCAAACCACTACACAGCTCCGAAACGGGCGGGGGATTCAGTCCTCCGCCTGTTTCCCGTCAGAGAGGGGGACAGGCCAGCAGATGCCTTGGAACACCTGGTCCGCCGCCTCTTTGCCCGACAGCGTCTCAATCAGGGCTTTTCCGAATTGGAAGGAGACGCCCGCGGCCTGTCCGGTGAGGATGGTCCCGTCCGCCACAACGCCCGCGCCCCGCCGGAGCTGAGCCCCGGTGAGTTCGTCCTCCATGCCGGGGTAGCAGACCGCCTGCTTCCCCTCCAAAAGCCCCCACTTGCCCAGCAGGGTGGGAGCGGCGCAGATGGCGGCCACATGAATGTTTCGGGACCGGGCCTCCCGCACCAGCCGCTCCACCGCGGGGGAGTCCCCCAGGTTCTTGACCCCGGTCAGGCCCCCGGGCAGGACCAGCATCTGTGCCCGGTCCAGGTCGACCTCCTCCAGCCCTCCGTCCCCGGACACAGTGATTCCGTGGCTGCCGGGGACCGGGTTGTCCGAAACGGCGATCAGCTTGGTCTCGATTCCTGCCCGGCGCAGCAGGTCGGCGGGAACCAGAGCCTCCATCTCCTCAAAACCGGGGGCTAACAGAATGTATACCATTGGGTGATCCTCCTTTGTGATATTTGTGTACCTTCACCGGCGCAGATCCCATCAGCGGCGGACACGACAAGCCGTGTCCCTGCATGGCATCAATGCTTCCGGATGCGCTCTCCCGCCGCCTGCACCAGCACCAGAGGGAGCCGGGCCATCCGTCCCGCCCGCTTGGGCTCCTGCTTCAGCCGGTAGGCCCACTCCAGCCCCAGCTTCTGCCAGGCGGCGGGGGCCCGCTCCACGTTGCCAGCGAACACGTCCAGCACCCCGCCCAGCCCAATGGCCAGCCGCGCTCCAGTGTGCCTGCCCCAGCGGGCCATCCACTTCTCCTGCTTGGGGGCCCCCAGGCAGACGAAGAGCAGGTCGGGCCGGGCGGCCGCCACCTTGAGCAGCGCGGCCTCCTCGTCCCGGAAGTAGCCGTCCTGAGTCCCGCACAGATCAATCTGGGGGAAGCGTTCCAAAATACGCTCCCCGGCCCGCTCCGCCACGCCGGGCTTGGACCCCAGCAGGTAGAGCCGCCCGCCCCGCTGGTTCAGGCAGTCCAGCATATCCCCGGCGAACTCCACCCCCGGGACCCGCTCCTTCAGGGGCGTGCCCAAAATCTTGGCGGAGTAGATGACCCCGATGCCGTCCGCCAGCACCAGGTCCGCCCCGTTGAGCACCCGGCGGAACTCCGCGTCCTTCCCGGCGGCCAGGATAAACTCCGGATTGGGGGTGACCACATAATGAAAACGGTCCTCCTCCAGCAGCGCGGCCCCCGCCTGGGCGGCCTCCTGCCGGGTCAAATCGTCAAATTCAATGCCTAAGATGTTTTGTTTCAATCCAAACCTCCCTGCGCCACACAGGCGTCTTTTTTATTCTACCATGTTTTCCCCCAAAAGTCTATGAAAATTCCGTGAAGCTTTTTTGCCTCCTCCCGGAAACTGTAACCGCACTGTAACTTGACTATGATCTTCCACAAGTGTAGTATAAAAGAACCAACTACATTTGAAATAGATGGAGGACGGCGATGAGAGGCATGAAGCGGCTTCCAGATACCGAGCTGGAGGTAATGAAGGCCCTGTGGAGCACCGGAGAGGACACCCCCAGAGCCACCCTGGAGGCGGAGCTGTCCGGCTTCCACTGGGCGGCCAATACCATCAATACCTATCTGTTCCGGCTGGCGGAGAAGGGATTTGTGTCGGTGCGCCGGGAGGGAAAGAGCAACCTGTACACCCCCCTGGTCAGCCGGGAGGCCTATCTGTCCTTTGACAGCCGGGCGGTGCTGGAGCGGCTGTACGGCACGCCCCGGAATTTTCTGGCCGCCCTGGCCCAGGAGGGGCTGGAGAAGGGGGAGCTGGAGGAGCTGCGGACGCTGCTGGACCAGCTGAGCGGCGGACAGGAGGGGTGGAAGCGGTGACAGAGGAGCTTCTGCTCGCCCTGGGGGGACTGACCCTGGGGGGGAGCGCCGGTGTGCTGGTCCTATCGGCGGCGGGGCGGGTATGGCGGTACGGGGCGCGGTGGCGGTGCTGGGCCTGGCTGCTGCTCTGCCTGCGTCTGGCCCTGCCCCTGCCCCTGCTTCCCCAGGCGGAGATGCAGGCCCCCATCCGGGTGGAGCTGCCCGCCAGTCCCCCGCCGGTCCAGACCTTGCCCAACCCCAGCCCCGTCCCCGCGCCCGAACCTGACGGCCCCGCCGGCACGCCGCTGGAGGGGGCTCAGCCTCCGCCCAAAGAGGAGGAACCGGAGGAGAACGTGCCGGATGCCCCATGGACCCTCCCCGCGGTCACACCTGCCCGGGTGGTGCTGGGGCTGTGGCTGGCGGGGGCCGTGGTCATGCTGGGGTGGAGCGCCCTGGCCCACCTCCGGTTCCTGGCCTACCTCCGCCGGTGGTCCCAGCCCGTCCGGGACGGGGAGGTCATCGACGCCTTCCGCCGGGCGGGGGACCTGCTGGAGCTGGAGCGGCGGCCCCGGCTGCTGGTGTGTCAGGGGCTGCAAGTTCCCATGCTAGCGGGAGCGCTCCGGCCCGCTCTGCTGCTGCCCCAGCGGGAGGACTGGACCTGGGAGGAGCTGAGCTGTTCCCTCCTCCATGAGCTGACCCACTGCCGCAGGCGGGATATCTGGCTCAAAACCCTGGCCATCTGGGTCAACGCCCTCCACTGGTTCAACCCCCTGATGTGGTACATGGTGCGCGCGGTGGAGCGGGATACCGAGCTGGCCTGTGACGAGGACGTGCTGCGGCGGCTCCCGGCGGAACAGCGCGCGGCCTACGGAAGGACCATCCTCTCCGCCGTGGAGCGGCTGTCCAACGGGAGACACGGACCGACCCGCGAAATGTAGGGATACAGGTCAACTGCATGGATTGAAAGAAAGGAATTATTATGAACCACAAAATTCCCCCCACCCCGTTTTCCACCCCCCTGTCCGGGAAGGCCGGAGAGACTGAGCGCCGCCTGCGCCGCATTGTTGCTGGCCCCGGCAAGCGGCCTCCGGTGGTATTCCTGGCCGCTGTGTTTGCCGCCTGTCTGCTGTGCGGGAACCTGGTTTCCTGCCAGGTGGTCCAGGCGGAGGCCCCGGAGCGCTCTGAACCGCCGGCCTCCTCTCAGTCTATGCTTCCCCCGGAGGAGGAGTGGCTGGCCGGGGAGCTGAACAACTTCATCTCCCCGGAATGCGTCATGGATGAACCCTTCCAGTGGCTCACTCAGGAGGAGGCCGCCCTGCTCCAGAACATTCCGGCGGAGGAGCTGCCCCGGGAGCCGGTGGAGCTCTACCCCGGCCCCTTCCGGGGGGATTTTTGGCGGGACATGCTCCTCCCCGTGGCGGCGGACGAGGGGACGGACGTGACCGTCTACTTCGTCTTCGGCGGGATGCCGCAGGGGACGGACTGGGATATCAGCCTCCAGGTGTGGGGGTCCAAACACCTACAGCGGGACGGCGTTGTCCTCCGGTATGGGGAGCGGACCGCCTACTTCCCCCTGTGCTGGGAGACCAACGTCAAGTACAGCAAAAATCCCCTCCTGGCGGTGGAGGACTTCGACGGGGACGGCCAGCCCGAGGCTATGCTCACCCTGGCCTGGGGGGACGGGACCGGGGTTTATGTGGAGTCCCTCTACATCTTCGACCTGGATACCATGACCTACACCCTCCCTGACTACTCGGAGCTCCCCCTCCGGATGTCCTACAGCCCGGACAGGGCCCGCGCCCGCCTGACCAGCGGAGACCAGGAGCTGGAGCTGGACATTGAACCGTGGCTCATCGACCGCTTCCAGGGGGAGATGGAGGCCGGGAATCAGGTGAGCTTTGACCTGCGGGAGGGACAGATGTACTGCCGCCTGACCTTCGATTTCTCCTGCGACACCCTGGGATACCTGGCCTGGGCGGACTTCCCCGTGGTCTATGAGGACGGCGGCTACCGGCTGGGCCCGGCGGATCGGATTTCCAATTCCAATGACTGAACCCCATGGGGGACAAAGAAAGGAATTTTTATGAACAACAACAAAATTCCCCGCACCCCGTTTTCCACCCGCCTGTCCGGGAAGGCTGGAGAGACCGAGCGCCGTCTGCGCCGCATTGTTTCTGGTCCCGGCAAGCGGCCTCCGGCGGTATTCCTGGCCGCTGTGTTTGCCGCCTGTCTGCTGTGCGGGAACCTGGTGTCCTGCCAGGTGGAGCGGCCCGCTGAAGCCGGTTCGGGCAGCGGGCTGACGGATGCCTCCCAGTCCGGACCAGACCCTGCTCCTGTTCTCGCCCTCCAGGACCTGGCCCCCGACCTGAACCGCAACGGCGTCCCGGAGGAGATACGGCTGGTGGTCGAGCACCGGCCCAGCGGCTACATCGACAAGGAGGTGCAGTTCTGGGAGGGGGAGGAGCTCGTCAAGCGGGAGAGTCCGGGGGTCCTCCTGTGTACCCTGGAGGGGAAGGACTACATCCTGCGCCGCCATGTGGAGGAACATCAGGATTCCTTTCTGTATTCCTATAGCGTCTCCGACTTCTCCGGGGAGTTTGAGGAGACCTATCAGTGGAACGATTGCAGCTTCGACCTCAACTTCGCCGCCCCCTTCCACGGGGAGTTCATCCCGGAGAACATCGCCGCCCATGTGGAGGAGCTGAACGCTCTGCTGGCCCACAGCGTCCTCCTGTCCGAGAAAGATGGGGAGCTGGTCCCCGAGTACCCCCAGCCCGAGACGCTGGAGTGGCTGGATCGCTTCCCTGAAATCTTCACCCGGGACCCGGAGCGGACTCTGCTGGACAACCTGAAGGGGTTCCTCTGGGCTATGAGTCAGAGCGTCCCCTTCCCCGTGCCCCAGCCCGTGGACCGTCTGCCCATGGACGAACCTCTGAATATGTGCTTTTCCAGCGGAGTCGGCGCCTGGTCCACCGAGCTGACCCTGAACCCCGACGGCTCCTTCACCGGTCTGTTTGTGGACTCCGATATGGGCTCTGACGGGGACGGCTTCCCCAACGGGACCCGGTACGTCTGCCAGTTCCATGGCCGGTTCGGAACCTTTGCCCAGCTGACGGACGCCTCCTGGTCCCTCGCCCTGGAGGAACTGGTCCTGGATGACGGCCACCCGGTGGGGGAGGTGGAAATTTTGGATGGCTTCCGCTATATTTACAGCGGCCCTTACGGTCTGGACGGGGAGGACGGCGCGCTTTTGCATCCTGGGGCGGGGTTCGTGCTCTACTCCCCCCAGGCCGCCGGGGACAAGCCGGGGACCGAGCTGTACGGGGCGTATGATTTCTGGACCTGGTGGCC
Source organism: Lawsonibacter sp. (assembly GCA_022801435.1). GTDB lineage: Bacteria > Bacillota > Clostridia > Oscillospirales > Oscillospiraceae > Lawsonibacter. The sequence goes on along the minus strand of JAAWSG010000015.1, from coordinate 6,095 downwards.
TGGCCGGCACGGAACGGACTCCGCCTTCCCCGACGCCCTAGGCTGCTGGGGACTGCTCAACCTGAAAACAGGGTACGGATTCTTCACCTACGGCGGGACCTGACCATAAGTTTGACCCCATCTATACATACGAAAGAGGAAACCGCATGAAAAGAAGCATCGTTTTGACCCTGCTCTTGTGCCTGTGCCTGACCGCCTGCCAGGCCGCCCCCGGGGAGGACCCGGTTTCCGAGGAGCGCGCCAGACTGGTCCCCTACACCCTGTCCGGGGAGGGGGCCCGCTCCCTCACCCTGGAGGGCCGGTGGGAGCTGACCTTGGAGGACAGCCCCAGCGTACATGACTACTCCCAGACCACCAGCCTGGTGTGCCGGGACCTGGAGACCGGGGCGCAGGAGACCTGGACCAGCCTGTACTACAACCCCTACGGCGTGGAGGAGGACGACATTCTCCTCTACCCCTTCCAGGACGTGATGGGGTGCAGCGGGGCGGCGCTCTTCTCCCGGGCGGAGCACACCGAGCGGAAAAAGCCCACCGTCCGGTTCTTCCGCCACGACGGAGGGGTCCCCGACCTCATCGCCGAGTGTCAGGGGGACCTCTACACCGCCCGGGTGGACGGGTTCGATCTCCTTCTGTCCGCCTATCCCTTCGGCTACGACGGGACCCGGGGCGGGGCGGCCCTCTACTGGCAGGAGGAGGACGGGCGGGTGTTCTGCCGTCCCCTCCGGGATGCGGTGGAGCACTTCCTGGGGCTGTCCTGGGAGGCGTCGGTGAGCCTGTCCCTGGAGGCGCTGGAGGGGAGCGGGTCCCTGGCCGTCTATTGGCAGGGGGACGACTCGCCCGAGCACACCATGGAGCTGGACCTGTCCGCCCTCCTGGCCTACGCCCGCGCCCAGGCGGCGAGGACCGAGGAGGTGCTGGTGGACTACCTCAACGGGGACGAGCTGAAGCTGGTGCTGGAGGAGCGCCGCCTGGAGAGCGAGTACGGCTGGGACTGCTTCAAGGTGGAGAAGATCTCCGTCTACCGGGGGACCGCCCTCCTCCAGACCCTCCTCCCCCAGGACTGGCGTGAACTGGCGGATTGGGGGCTGTTTGTCCACGATGAACTCAGCAGCGGCTGCTCCGAGCTGGGCAAGCCCCTGCTTCTGTATCTTAATGGGGATGACACCCGGGATTTTGGCCTGTTCTGCGACACGATGCCGGGCCGGAACCTGCCCTACCTCTACTTCCTGTGGGATGGGGAGGCGGAGCGCTTTGTCCCTCTGGCCGTCCTGTGCGCCCCGGTGGAGGTGGACCCGGAGACCGGTCAGGTGGTGGAGCGGATCAACGAGGGCAACGGCGTGACCACCACCAACCGGTATGAATTTGACAGGGACGGCGGGCTGACCCTGCTCCGGTCGGAGACCACGGGCTGGGACGGGGACGGGCCGGGATAGACGGACACGCCTCGATCCTGCGAACATGCAGGGACACGACTTGCCGCATCCACTATAAAATGGAAAGACGGCAATAGCCAGACCCATGTTATTCTACAGATACGCGGTCGTTATTCTGCGGACACGACAAGTCGTGTCCCTACATACGTCAACGGAACGCTTCACCATGTAAAGACATGTAAAGAAAGGAGTTCCTATGTCTCACAACAAAATTCCCCGCACCCCATTTTCCACCCGCCTGTCCGGTTCCGCCAAGGAGACCGAGGGGCGGCTGAAAAACCTTTTTTCCGGCCCCAAGCGGAGGCCCCCGGTACCCCTTCTGGCCCTGGTCTTCACCCTGTGCCTGCTGTGCGGGAATCTGGTCTCCTGCCAGCGGGGAGAGGAGGAAACCCCCAACTCCTCCAGCGTCCCGGCCGGGGACAGCTCCTCCGGGGACGGTCTGGCCGACGGCGAGGCCCGCTGGATGCTCTACTGGGAGAAGGCCGTCCAGACCCTCTTTGAACAGCGGGAGGACTACTCCCCGGACTACGGCGGCGGCGAGGTCCTCTTCAACATGGCGGGCGAGGAGAAAAATCTGCTCCTGGCCGCCTGGACCCCCGGAGCGCACACGGGAGGATTCCGAAATCTCCTCCTGGGGTGCTTCGACCAGGAGGGCGCGCTCACCGACTTCTACGAGGTGGGCGGCGATTCGGGGCTGTGGTCCGTCTGGGAGGAGGGGAACGTCCTCCACCTGCTCTGCGCCAACTCCACCACCTACACCGGCGAGGAGACCTCCGGCCCGCCTATGTACTTCCAGTTCGACGGCAAAACCCTGACCCAGGTGGACGAGGTGCCCGAAACCGGCCGGAAGCAGCTGGAGGACGTACCAGAGCGCCTGTCCCAGTGGGAAAGCTGGGGGGACCACAAATACCTGCCCCGCCCCGGTCTGGTGGAGGTCTACCGGCGCACCCCCGGCTGGACCAGTATGGACCCAAAATGGCGGGGCGTGCCCCAGTGGGAGTATTTAGGGGTGGTCCACTTCGCCGATGGAGAGGCAGACCCCACCCCGGAGCCGGTATACACCGCCGCAAGGGAGTATATTGACGGGGCGGAGTGGGAGGGGGTCCCCACCGCCGGCACGCCCATCCTCCGCCTGGAGGAGACGGCCCGGTGGAGCGACTTCTCCCAGCTGTCCCTGTGCCGGGAGTGGCGGGACCGGGAGGACCTGACTCTGGTGGCCTGGGATCTGGACTACGGCGACCCGGGGGAGTCCTCCTACATGGACGGCCAGACCCACCTTCTCTTCCTCCAGGAGAGGGATAAACTGACCTTCCTTACCACCTTCTACGACGGCTACCCCTTGGAGTCCCCGCCGGAGCAGGAGCTGCTGGCCGGCCTGTCCCCCTACAACTGGTACGCCGTGGAGGCTCTGTACGATGCTGGTTACCTCACCGCCCGGCCCAGGCTGGCGGATATTTTTACAAAAGTCCCCGTCCCCCAGCAGGCCTGGACCCTGGCGGAGGAGTGCCTGGCGCGGGAGGGATTCACATTGCGTATCGACGCTATGGAGCCCCGGTACTTCTGTGTGGAGGAGCCCCACTGGATGGGGGTGTACGCCATAGAGACCTCCAGCCTCCAGAACGGGACCTGGGAGAAGCAGCCCGCCCGGCTGGGATTTTTCAAGCTGTCCTCCTTCCGCTCCTTTGAGATGTGCGTCTGCACCATGCCCGAGTCGGAGATCAATATCCTGGACGCCCAGACCCGGGCCGCCGCCCACGGACTTCTGGACTATGAGGTGGCCCTGTGGGACCTGCAATACCCCGAGAACCCCACCGCCTACGGCCCGGGGAATTTTGACGGGGTGTTCACCGCCCAGGGGTCCGCGGAGACCATGGACGGCTGGGTCGAGACGGGGGACCGCTATGAGGCCCATTACATCCGCGCCGGCTGGAACAACCGGTTCTGTACCCGCCTGGACACCACCCGCCGCCTCCCCACCACCCGGGGGGTCAAAATGGGGGATTCCCGGGACAAGGTGCGGGAGCGCTACCCCGAGCTGCGGGACGAGCCCTTCCCCGGCCTGGAGGGGGACTATCTGTGGTACTGCGCCGGAACGCCCGAGACCCGCGCCAGCCTGGTCTTCTTCTTTGAGGACGATACCCTCAGCCGCCTGGTGCTCACCGCGCCTCTGGAGGATGGAAATTGATTTCCGTGATTTTCCGCTTTCCCTCTTGCGCTGGAGGGAAAAAACAGGTATACTAGAGGCAGGCAAAAGGGAACCGGACACTCCGGACTGCTCCCCCAAAATATCTCCGGCAAAAATATTTATCTTTAGGAGGAACACACCCATGAAAGTTGCAATTTTCGGCGCCGGTACAATGGGCAGCGGCATCGCTCAGGTCTTCGCGGCCAAGGGACATACCGCCCTGATGTACGCCAGCAGCGTGGCTTCCGCCCAGCGGCACAAGGACAAGCTGGCCAAGTCTCTCGCCAAGCGGGTGGAGAAGGGCAAGATGACCCAGGAGGCCATGGACGCCCTGCTGGCCAATGTTCTGGTGGAGGAGAAGTCCGCCGCTGCCGACGCCGACCTCATCATCGAGTGCGTCAAGGAGGATATGGCCACCAAGAAGGAGCTGCTCAACGAGCTGGACGCCATGTGCAAGGAGGACGCCATCTTCGCCTCCAACACCTCCTCCCTGTCCATCACCGAGATGGCGCTGGGCCTGAAGCACCCCGTCATCGGAATGCACTTCTTCAACCCCGTGCCCAGCATGAAGCTGGTGGAGATCATCCGGGGGGCCAACACCACCCAGGAGACCTTCGACTTCATCAAGAACCTCACCGTGGAGATCGGCAAGGAGCCCGTCGAGGTCGCCGAGGCCCCCGGCTTTGTGGTCAATAAGATCCTCATCCCCATGATTAACGAGGCCGCTGACCTGCTCTACACCGGCGTCGCCTCCGCGGAGGGCATCGACACCGCTATGAAGCTGGGCGCCAACCACCCCATGGGCCCCCTGGCTCTGGGCGACCTGGTGGGTCTGGACGTGTGCCTGGCCATTATGGACACCCTGTATGCGGAGACCGGCGATTCCAAGTACCGCGCCTCCCTGCTGCTGCGCAAGATGGTCCGCGGCGGGATGCTGGGCCGCAAGTCCGGCAAGGGCTTTTACGACTACAGCAAGTAATTTCTCAAATGACAGAACCGCGCCCTGGAATTTGCTCCGGGGCGCGGTTTTTCGCCGCCGTTGCAGGGGCGCGTGTCCCTGCCTGGGAAAAAGACTCCCCCGCCTCCGGAGAGGCGGGGGAGCGTTCGATGTACGGGAGGGAAATTTATTTCGCGGCCTTGGCAGCCTTGATCGCCTCAATGAGCATGGGGGTGACCTTGAACAGGTCGCCGCAGATGCCGTAGTCGGCGATCTCGAAGATGGGGGCGGTGTCGTTCTTGTTCACGGCGATGATGCACTCGGAGTCCTGCATTCCGGCCTTGTGCTGGATAGCGCCGGAGATGCCCAGAGCCACGTAGATCTTGGGGTGGACGGTCTTGCCGGTCTGGCCCACCTGATGGTCGGCGGACAGCCAGCCGGAGTCGATGGTGGCACGGGAGCCGCCCACGACGCCGCCCAGGACCTCAGCCAGCTCCTCAGCCAGCTTGATGCCGCCCTCCACGTCCTTGGAGATGCCGCGGCCCACGGAGACCACCACGTCAGCGCCGATGAGGTCCACCAGCTTCTTGGCGGCCTTGACCACCTCGACGACCTCGGTGTTCATATCAGCCTCGGTGAGGGAGAACGCGGGCTTAATGATCTCGCAGGCGTCCGCCTTGGCCTGGTCGAAGGCGGCCTTCTTCATCACGCCGGGCCGGACGGTGGCCATGGCGGGACGGAACCGGGGGCAGATGATGGAGGCCATCAGGTGTCCGCCGAACGCGGGACGGGTCATCTTCAGGTCCCGGGAGACGTCGTGCTTCTGGCCCAGCACCACGGCGTGGCTGGTGGCGTCAATACGCTCGGGGGCCAGGGTGGAGTTCTCCTTCAGGAAGTCCTTGTAGATGCCCATATCCACGTCCAGGTGGGTACAGTCGGCGCACAGGCCGGTGTGCAGGCGGGCGGCGCACCGGGGGCCCAGGTCACGGCCGATGTTGGTGGCGCCGATGAGCATGATCTCGGGCTTGTACTCCTCAATCACGTCACAGATGACCTTGGTGTAGCCGTCAGTGGTGTAGTTCTCCAGCAGGGGGTGGTCGCAGACATACACGCCGTCCGCGCCGTAGCCGCCCAGCTCCTTGGCGATGCCCTCGATGCCCTTGCCCAGGAGGATGCCGTACAGCTTGGTGCCCAGCTCGTCGGCCAGCTTGCGGCCCTCGGAGATCAGCTCAAAGGAGGTGGGCATCATGCTGCCCTGCCGCTGCTCGCAGAAGACCCAGACGCCGCCCTTGAAGGCAGCGATATCGGAACTGTTAAAAGTAGACATTTTTACAAACTCCCTTCTCAGATCATGTGCTTTTTGGCCAAAATGCCGGCCAGCTTCTCGCAGGTGGCCTTGTCAGCCCCCTCCAGCATCATGCCCGCGCCCTTCTGGGGAGGCGTGAAGGAGGTCAGGATGTTGGTGGGGGAGCCGCTCAGGCCGATGGTGTCCTTGTCGATGAAGGGATGATCCTTCAGGGTGTTGTAGTCGAAGATCTCA
>JAAWSG010000014.1 GCA_022801435.1 Lawsonibacter sp. | reverse complement strand
GTGGACCATGCCGTCCTTGCCGGGGGCCAGCTCCACGAAGGCGCCGAACTGGAGGATGCGCACCACCTTGCCGTAGTACAGCTCGCCCACCTGGGGGACGAAGACGATGGTCTCAATCATCTTCTTGGCGGCGTCACAGCTGGCGGCGTCGGGGGAGGCGATGTGAATGGTTCCGTCGTCCTCAATGTCGATCTGCGCCCCGGACTCGGCGGTAATCTTCTGAATGACCGAGCCGCCCTTGCCGATGACCTCCCGGATCTTGTCCGGGTCGATCTTCATGGAGATCATCTTGGGGGCCCAGCGGCTCACCTCGGGACGGGGGGCGGAGATGCAGGGGAGCATTACCTCGTCCAGGATGGCGAAGCGGGCGTCCCGGGTGATGTCCAGGGCCTGCTTGATGATCTCGTGGGTCAGGCCGTCATTCTTCAGGTCCATCTGGATGGCGGTGATGCCGGATTTTGTGCCCGCCACCTTGAAGTCCATCTCCCCGTGGAAGTCCTCCACCCCCTGGATGTCGATGAAGGTGGTAAAGCCGCCGCTGCCGTCCTGAATCAGGCCGCAGGAGATGCCGGCCACCGGGGCCTTGATGGGCACGCCGGCGTCCATGAGGGCCAGGGTGGAGCCGCAGATAGACCCCTGGGAGGTGGAGCCGTTGGAGGAGAGCACCTCGGAGACCACCCGGATGGCGTAGGGGAACTCCTCCACGCTGGGCAGAACCGGGGCCAGGGCCCGCTCCGCCAGGAAGCCGTGGCCGTACTCCCGCCGGTTGGTGGAGCGGGGGGGCCGGGCCTCACCCACGGAGTAGGGGGGGAAGTTGTAGTGGTGCATATAGCGCTTCTCGGTCTCCTCCCAGATGGTGTCCAGCTTCTGGGAGGCGGCCAGGGTGTTTAGCGTACACACCGACAGCACCTGGGTCTGTCCCCGGGTGAACAGACCGGAGCCGTGGACCCGGGGCAGCAGGCCCACCTCGGCGGCAAGGGGACGGATCTCGTTCTGGGCCCGTCCGTCCACCCGGTGGCCCTCCAGCAGCCAGGCCTTTACGATCTTCTTCTGGAACTTGTAGGTGAACTCCTCCAGGTACTGGTCCATGTCGGGGTACTGCTCCAGATACCGCTCGTGCCAGTGCTCGATCATCTCGTTCCAGCGCTTCTCCCGGACGGACTTGTCATCGGTGTCCATGGCGGCCTTGGCCTCGTCCATGAAGTGTTCCACGATGTCATCAAAAAGCTCCTGGTTGAACTGGGCGTGGTCGTACTCCATCTTGGGCTTGCCGATCTCGGCGACGATCCGGTCGATGAAGTCAATCTGCTTGCGGATCTCCTCGTGGGCCTTGACGATGCCGGCGTACATGATCTCGTCGGGGATCTCGTCCGCCCCCGCCTCAATCATGACCACCTTCTCCCGGGTGGCGGCCACCGTCACATCCATGCGGGAGGTCTTCCGCTGCTCCTGGTCGGGGTTGAGGACGATCTGGCCGTCACAGAAGCCCACCTCCAGGCAGCCGATGGGGCCGGCGAAGGGGATCTCGGAGTAGCTCACACAGGCGGAGGCCCCGATCATGGCGGCCACCTCGGGGGAGCAGTCGTAGTCCACGCTCATGACGGTACACTGGATGCACACGTCGTTGCGGAAGTCGTAGGGGAAGAGGGGGCGCATGGGCCGGTCAATGAGGCGGCTGGCCAGCACGGCGGGCAGGGAGGGCCGTCCCTCGCGGCGCATAAAGGAGCCGGGGATGCGGCCCACGGCGTAGAGCTTCTCCTCAAACTCCACGCTCAGGGGGAAGAAGTCGATGCCGTCCCGGGGGCGGGGGGAGACGGTGACCGCCACCATAACGGTGGTCTCTCCGTATTTCACCAGGGCGGAAGCGGAAGCCAGCTCGGCCACCTTGCCCACCTCGATGGTGAGGGGCCGGCCGCACAGGTCCATGGTCCAGCTCCTGAAGTTTGAGAACTGCTTATGCTTGATGATAGTTGACATGTTGACACTCCTTTTCTTGTGTTCTGGCGTCTCAGCTGCCCTTTAGCACTTGAATATGGGTCCGAACGCGCCGGGATGCGGAGGCGGCGGAAACGACAAGCCGTGTCCCTGCTGCGGGCGCTTCGGTTCCATATTCAACTGCTAAAAAAGCGGGAAAGACGCCGGCCATATATGCGAACATAGGGCGGTACGCAGAAACGCGCCGCCCTATGAAACACACGATTACTTGCGGATGCCCAGCTTGGCAATGATGGCACGGTAGCGCTCGATATCCTTGGCCATCAGGTAGTCCAGCAGCTTGCGGCGTTTCCCGATCATCTTGTACAGGCCCCGGCGGCTGTGGTTGTCGTGGATGTGTACCTTCAGGTGCTCGGTCAGCTCGTTGATGCGGGCGGTGAGGATGGCAATCTGGACCTCGGGGGAGCCGGTGTCGCTCTCGTGGGTGCGGTTGGCCTCAATAACGGCTGTCTTTTCATCCTTGCGGATCATGGAAAATTCCACCTTTCAAAAATGTTCTGTCCTGAGGGCCGGGCGGCGGGTGGGTGTGTCCCCGCGCACCTGCGCGGGCCGTGTCCCGGCGGCCAAGCCTTCGGACGCGCATAAACCATGCTGGGTAACTATATCATAAAATTTCCCCTGTGTAAAGGAAAATCACACATTCCGGAGGAAAAATTTTTGCTCCCCAGGGAATGGAGAAGGGTTTTTAAGAAAATTCCACAAAATTTGCGGCAAACTCTTTACAGGGGGTATTGGTATCCGGTATACTATTACCTAACGTATTTTGCCTCCCATCAGGCGGAGGTTCCAAAGCCCCGGGACGCGGACAGCGGTCCTCGTTCGGGGGGTATTGTTTTGTCATGAGGTGAGGATGATATGAACGCAGAATTTTCCCGCACCCTCTCCCTGCTGCGGAAGGAGAAGGGGGTCAGCCAGCGCACCGCCGCGGGGGCGCTGGAGATATCCCAGGCCCTGCTCAGCCACTACGAGAACGGCGTCCGGGAGCCCGGCCTGGTCTTTGTGGTCAAGGCCTGCGACTACTATGGAGTGTCCGCGGACTTCCTGCTGGGCCGGACCCTGACCCGGGACGGCGTCACCATCGCCCCGGAGGAGCTGTACGACCTGAGCGAGGAGAAGAACAACTCCATCAAGGGGGGCGTGCTGGCCCTGCTGAGCAAGAAGCTGCTGGTCAACTCCATCGGGGTGCTCTTCGGACTCCTGGGCAAGACGGGCAGCCGGGAGGCTGTCCAGGCTGCCGCCAACTACCTGTCCGCCGCTATCTACACCATGTACCGCCAGCTCTACCAGGCCGACCCGGGCAACAATCCGGACTTTTTCTCGGTCCCCACCCGCCACTTCCTGGCCGGTATGGCGGAGGCGGACATGAAATGCTGTGAGGCGGAGCTGGCCGATGCCCTGGCCGCCCACGTCAAGGCCAAGGGTCCCATGCCCGAGATGACCAATGACGCCCTGGCCCGGGACTACCCTGTGCTCTATCAGTCCATCCTCCAGGTGGTCCACAACACCGGCGAGCGGGTCAACGCCATCAGCGGCGGACGGAAGAAGCCGGAGAAAAAATGAGCGTTCCAACTGCCGGGAAAGAGACGCAAAATGTGCGTAAAGCCAGAGCTTTATCCGCTGAAAATGTAACAAAAGAATATTTGGAGCTTGCCGCCCCGAACCAAGGTTCCATTATCTATGAGGATGGATACAGGGTCAGGGAACATCAGGCGGAAATTGAAATGGCTGAATGGATTCACAGTGCTTTCGGTGGAGATATAACACTTTTGAAGGAGTCAAAAAAGCCGGGGAATAAAACTCCAGATTATCTTTGGAATGCAGTACAGTGGGAGTTAAAGAGCGTTACAACAAAAAACTCAGTCAGCCGCGCAGTCAGAGAAGCCGCAAAACAGATAGCTGCAATTCCTGGAGGAATTATTCTTGATAGTTCAGCAAGTGCATTAGCTATGGAAGAGATAGAAAGTGAGGTCAGGCAGCGTTTTAAGCGCGTATCGCTTGAAGCTGTTGATGTAATGGTGGTTTCAAAGGGACAGCTAAGACTGATTATGCGTTACAAAAAGTAAAACCGGAAGTGCCGCCCCCGCCAATACGGGCAGAGGATCATCTTCCGGTTTGGGACCTAAAGTCCTAAACCTATTATACACAATACAGATCGTTTTGACAAGAGGCAATTTGAGAGATTCCGGTCCCGGCGAGCGGGTCAACGCCATCAGCGGCGGACGGAAGAAGCCGGAGAAAAAATAGACGCCTTCCATCCCGCGCAGTCGTGTCCCTACATTCCAATAGCAAAGAGGGTTAATCATATGACCAACCAAAGTAAAATTCGCAATTTTTCCATCATTGCCCACATCGACCACGGCAAGTCCACCCTGTCCGACCGGCTGATTGAGCTGTGCGGAGCGGTGGAGCAGCGTCAGATGGAGTCCCAGCTGCTGGACAACATGGACCTGGAGCGGGAGCGGGGCATCACCATCAAGGCCCGGGCGGTGCGTCTGGACTACAAGGCGGAGGACGGGGAGGTCTACCACCTGAACCTCATCGACACCCCGGGCCATGTGGACTTCAACTATGAGGTCAGCCGTTCCCTGGCGGCCTGCGAGGGGGCGGTGCTCATTGTGGACGCCTCCCAGGGGATTGAGGCCCAGACCCTGGCCAACACCTATCTGGCCATGGAGCACGACCTGGAGATCCTCCCGGTGGTGAACAAAATCGACCTGCCCGCCGCCGACCCGGCCCGGGTGAAGGAGGAGATCGAAAATATCCTGGCCCTCCCCGCCCTGGACGCCCCTGAGATCTCCGCCAAGCAGGGGGTCAACATCCCCGCCGTGCTGGAGGATATTGTCCAAAACATCCCCGCCCCGGAGGGGGACCCGTCCGCCCCCCTGAGAGCCCTGATTTTCGACAGCCAGTACGACCCCTACGTGGGGGTGATCGTCTACTTCCGGGTGATGGAGGGGACCCTGAGAAAGGGGATGGGCGTCAAGATGATGGCCTCCGGAGCCCGGTACCAGGTGCTGGACTGCGGCTATCTGAAGCCCCTGGGGATGGAGTCCGCCGGGGAGCTGTCCGCCGGGGAGGTGGGCTGGTTCACCGCGTCCATCAAGAATGTGAAGGACACCAGCGTGGGGGACACCATCACCAGCGCGGAGCAGCCCGCCGAAGAGGCCCTGCCCGGCTACCGGCCCGCCCAGCCTATGGTCTACTGCGGCATCTACACCGAGGACGGGAGCAAATACCCCGACCTTCGGGACGCCCTGGAGAAGCTCCAGCTCAACGACGCCTCCCTCTCCTTCGAGCCCGAGTCCTCTGTGGCCCTGGGCTTCGGGTTCCGCTGCGGTTTTTTGGGGATGCTCCACATGGAGATCATCCAAGAGCGGCTGGAGCGGGAGTTTGACCTGGACCTGGTGACTACATTACCTTCCGTTATTTATGAGGTGACAAAAACGGATGGGACTCAAATCCGGGTGGACAACCCCCACAATTACCCCGACCCCGGCTCCATTGCGGAGGCCCGGGAGCCCTACGCCAAGGTGTCCATCATCTCGCCCCCCGACTACGTGGGAAACATCATGCCCATGTGCCAGGAGCGGCGGGGGATTTTTAGGGATATGCAGTATCTGGACACCAACCTGGTGGAGCTGCACTACTCCATGCCCATCGGGGAGATTATATACGACTTTTTTGACGCCCTCAAGGCCCGCACCAAGGGCTACGCCAGCCTGGACTACGAGCTGGAGGGCTATGAGACCAGCGACCTGGTGAAGGTGGATATGCTCCTCAACGGGGACCAGGTGGACGCCCTGAGCTTTATCGCCCACCGGGAGAAGGCATACCCCCGGGCCCGGCGTATCTGCGAAAAGCTGAAGGAGAACATCCCCCGCCAGCTCTTCGAGGTCCCGGTCCAGGCGGCCATCGGGGGCAAGATTATCGCCCGGGAGACGGTGAAGGCCATGCGCAAGGACGTGCTGGCCAAGTGCTACGGCGGCGATATCACCCGGAAGAAAAAGCTGTTGGAGAAGCAGAAGGAGGGCAAAAAGAAAATGCGCACCCTGGGCACGGTCCAGCTGCCCACGGAGGCGTTTATGGCGGTGCTCAAGCTGGATGAGGAATAGTGCCGGACGAAGCGACCTTTTTCGACAAAAAAATACGTGTCAGGCAGACGCAATGAGGAGAGGGTGCAGACAGGCCCTCTCCTCTTTTTTTGTAGGCTCCGGGAGATGTCCCGGCGGCAGCGCGAAGGGAGGCTCGATGACCATTTCTAACAATACATATGGCTATGTGCGGGTCAGCACCAGGGAGCAGAACGAGGACCGGCAGATGGACGCAATGCGGCAAATGTCGGTCCCGGCGCAGAATATTTTTATGGACAAGCAGTCCGGTCGGGATTTTAACCGGCCGCAGTACAAACGGCTGATGAAAAAGCTCAAGCCGGACGACCTGCTCTACATCAAGAGCATCGACCGGCTGGGGCGCAACTACGGCGAGATCCTGGAGCAGTGGCGCATCCTGACCCGGGAGAAAAAGGTGGATATTGCAGTGCTGGATATGCCTCTGCTGGATACCCGCCGGGGCAAGGACCTGATGGGGACCTTCCTCAGCGATATCGTGTTACAGGTGCTGTCCTTCGTGGCGGAGAATGAGCGGGCCAACATCCGACAGCGGCAGGCGGAGGGCATCGCCGCGGCAAGAGCCAGAGGGGTCCGGTTCGGCAGGCCCCCCGCACCCCTCCCCAAGAACTACCACAGCGCCTATCAGAGGTGGAAGGCCGGGACCATTACCGGTACGGCGGCGGCAAAGGAGTGCGGAATGCCGCTGTCCACTTTTCGCTACCGGGCGAAGATTTACGAGAAGACTCAGCCCTCCAAGAGCAGACAGTGAAAATCAGCGGGAAATCCAGAGAATGCAGAACAAAAAGAGGTGTCCTCCAGCAAGGACACCTCTAAACAGGTCATGTTATTCTCCGGTTACATAGAATGTTCTATATCTGGTATCTCTTCCGGCGGAGTTTTCTGCAAAGAGAGTAACAATCACTTGATAGTCTACACCAGCGTCAGCAGAACAAGAAATCAAATTCGCATGGGTAAATGTATTCTTGACGCTCATACCCTCATCGTCTTCCTCTAAACTTTGAACGAACCGCCAAGTATTGTTTTTATATGTATAGATATAGATGCTTTCACAGCCGAGCTTGTCGACTGTACCCGTGCCTTTGATGGAGAATTCAACGTCAATATATCCTTTGCTTGTGCTGACATCCATATAGTACATGCTGATTTGGTCGCTGGCTCTGGTATCTGCTGCAAATGTTGGAATAATGAGCGCCGCCACACAAAGAAGCGCAACAAATTTAGTCCACAATTTTACTTTTTTCAACGAAAACACTCCTAAGCATCAATAGAATCAATGATTTCTTTCAGGGTCGTGACAGGCATGGACGAAGTGATGATATATTCTAAATCGTCTATATTCCAAGTGGCTGTATTGAGGCCGTTGTTGCTGAAAAGATGGTACTCGATACCGTCTGACAGGTATGGTTCAAGGCTGTCCGCATCTTTCTCCACAATAAATTCAGATGGAGTTGGGGTTTGCGTAACGACAAACATCAGGAAATCATCGTCAGACTGATATTGTATGGAGAAATCAATTCCTCCAGTTTTAGGTGATACAAACAACACCGAATCACCAACACGCAGTCCGGCGGGGATGTATCGGGGAATCGTTATTTTATCAATGCCCTGCTCCACCATTGTGTTATACAAATTCACAAATCCGCTGGGAACCTCTGCCGGCTGACCAACCATGGCTTGTTCTCCAGGAGCATCGTGTGAGCCAAACGTGTAGTAGTCATCGGTCCAGTAAGCGAAGATCATTTGAAACACGCCGGGGTAACCCAACACAGGGACACAGGTCAGAGAGACTAACGCGGCAACAATGGCGGCGGCAATCAGGATTTTCTTCGTGCGCCGCTTTGGATTGAGGCGCGGTCCGTCAGTATCAGCTGTGTATGCTTCAGGTATGGGGTACAATGGGCACGACAGGTCACAGTAAAGCTGGTCGAACTCTTTCCGGGCCTGTCCGGCATCGGGTATGTTACTGTCTTCTGTTTCGCGTCGTGCAATCACCTCCAAGATGTAGTCGATCAGTGCTGGGTCATCGGTCTCCTCTGACAAGAACGATGCCCGCAGGATCGCGTTCAGCTCCTCCGTGCTGGTCTGGTTCAGATATGCGTACTTTTTTGAAGCGTCTTCAGCCAATTCCTTGAACCCCCTCTGTATGTATATTCCCGTTCCGGCAAAAAACGGACACCCTTCCAGCAAATTTTTGAAAGTTTAGTGATAGTCAACATATTTCCTCAATTTCTTTCGGACTCTTTGTATCTTTTTCTGACACGAGCCGATTGATATGTTCATTTCTGACGCCACTGTTTTGTAAGCGGCTCCCTCCATCGTAATCCGTTTCAGCAGCTGAATCTCCTGGGGCGTCAGTTTTTCCACGATTGTGCGCCGGATTTGGCTCAGGCTGTCCGCCTCTTCCACTTCCTGAAGCTGTCTTTCCGCGCTGCCGTCCACGATTTGCCCCTCCTCTAAAGAGACAAGCCTCCATGTATAGCGGGCCTGTTCTCGCCGGACATGGAGCGCTTTATTTTTTACGACCCTTTGCAGCCAGAATTCCGGGTGCTCTGAAACAGCGAGCCGGTCAATATGCAACAGGACCTCTACAAAGGCGTCCTGCACGATTTCCTTGGCCAGCTCCGTGTGATTGACCAGAGAGAACGCGTACGCCCACATTTTGGGGAACTGCTTGCGGTAGAGGGCGTCGAAGAAATCGTGCTCATTGCTCCCTTTATTATCTCCCACAGCACAACGCTCCTATTCCTGAGTATCATGTTCTGTAAAGTGCTGGATACATGCGCGGATCACGTCCTCAATTCCGCTGAGAAATTCAGGAGAGCAATCCGCAAGCATCCGCTGTATATTGCTCATGTGACTGCTGCCGTTTTCCGAAAAAAGCAGCGCGTCACATCCGGTATTCAGCGCCAGCGCGGTCAGATACAGCTTCTCCAGCTTCATCAGCTTGGACCCGCGCTCGACCCGGGATATGAACGCGTTGCCCACGCCGATCTTCTCCGCGAGCTGGGCCTGGGTCAATCCGGCCTTGTCCCGGTATCTGCGGATATTTGTGCCGATTACAGCGGCTAAATCTTTTGTTTCTGCTGCCATGATACCACACCTTTCCATTTGGTAAAATTATATTTCCTATTTTGAGGGATGTAAAAGCACCAGCAGGTATAAAATACTTTACCAAAAACTTCATTCGGGCGGCATAATAAGAAAACGCCTGAAAAATTTGCAAAAAACTGTCCGCTTTTCGCCTTTGCGGGAATATATAGGATAAGGGGATACTTGGCCTTGAAATGGGGAAGGAAGCGGACATGAGCTTGGCGGCACGCTGTGTAAGGGGGAATCCTCTGGAAAAATAGATTGGCGGTGTTGATTATGAATCAGGATAAGTGGCCGGAAGTATACGATTTGTTGTATCAGCTCGGTGTAACAGCAAATTACACCGGCTTTTTTCACACAGCTTACACGGTATTGCTGTGCGTAGATCAGCCGGACCGGCTGCTCCTGGTGACCAAATCGCTGTATCCGGAGGTGGCGAGGCAGTATTGTACAAACTGGAAGGCGGTGGAACGAAATATCCGGACAGTCAACTGTATCATCTGGCGGGAGAAGCGGCCCCTGCTGGAGGAGCTGGCGCACAGGCATTTGGATCAGAAGCCCCGAAACGCCCAGCTGCTGTCCATCCTGACCTGTTCCCTGAATGCCGGAGCTCTGGAGGTGAACGGCTCGGGGGAGCGGCTTTGAACCTCCGCCAAAGCTCCCTGTGCCTGAGCATATCGGAACAAAAATGAGCGGCAGGCTCCGGCCTGCCGCTCATGATGCTGGTGGGGAGGGTCAGGAGAGTCCGGAGAGGGCCTCCCCCGCCCGGTAGATGTCCCCAGCCCCCACGGTGAGAATCAGGTCTCCGGGGCGGGCGAGGGCCTCCAGCTGCCGGGTGACCTCCTCCAGGGTGGGGCAGAAGACCGCGCCGGGGATGCGCTCCGCCAGGTCCCGGGAGGAGATTCCCAACGTGTTGGTCTCCCGGGCGGCGAAGATCTCCGCCAGCAGGACCCGATCCGCCAGCTGGAGGGCGTCCACAAACCCGTCGAAGAGGGCGGCGGTGCGGGAGTAGGTGTGGGGCTGAAAGGCGCAGATGACGCGCTGATAGCCCAGGGAGCTGGCCGTGGTGAGCAGGGCCCGCAGCTCATCGGGGTGGTGGGCGTAGTCGTCATAGACCTCTGCCCCCCGGCAGGACCCCTTGTGCTCAAATCTCCGGCCTGCGCCAAGGAAGGAGGCCAGCCCCTCCTCCGCCGCCGCTCCGGGGACCCCCAGCGCCCACGCGGCGGCACAGGCGGCCAGGGCGTTGCGGACGTTGTGCTCCCCGGGGACGGCCAGGGTGATGCGGGCATAAACCGATCCCCGGACCACCGCGTCAAAGGTGGGGAAACCCCTCTGCCAGTGCAGATTGGCGGCGTGGACATCCCCCTCGTCCAGGCCGAAGGTGAGGGTGGGACGCTCCAGCCCGGCCAGGGCCTCCATGGTGTTGGGGTCGTCCCGGTTGGCCACCACCCAGCCATCCTCCGGGACCAGACCGGCAAAGGCCCGGAAGGAGCGCTGAATCTGCTCCAGGCCGGAGAAGTAGTCCAGATGGTCCTCCTCCACGTTGAGCACCACCGCCACCGTGGGGAAGAAGGAGAGGAAGGAGTCGCAGTATTCGCAGGACTCCGCCACAATCACGTCCCCGTGTCCCACCCGGTGTCCGCACCCCAGGACGGGCAGGCTCCCGCCGATCATCACCGACGGGTCCCGTCCGGCGGCCAGCAGGATGTGGGTACACATGGAGGAGGTGGTGGTCTTGCCGTGGGTCCCCGCCACGCACAGGGCGTTTTTGTAGTGCTTCATCAGCGCCCCCCAGGCCTGGGCCCGCTCAAAGACGGGGATGCCTGCGGCCAGGGCGGCGGCGATCTCCGGGTTGCTGTCGTGGACGGCGGCGGTACGGATGACACACCCCGTCCCCTCCACGCTCTGGGGCAGGTGTCCGATGGCCACCGGGATGCCCAGGGCGCGCAGGTGGAGGACGGTCTCGCTCTCCTTCATGTCCGAGCCGGTGACGGTTACCCCCTTTCCCTTCAGCACCTCGGCCAGGGGGGCCATGGACACCCCGCCCGCCCCCACCAGATGGACCCGCCGGCCCGGCTTGATAAAATCCTCGATGTTACGCTCCATACCGCGCACCTCATTTCATGGTCTGTCTCTCTATTCTATCCACTTTTTGGGGGATGGGTGCGTTTTTTTACCGGCCCACCGCCAAATCGTACAGCTGGTTCCGGGACAGCTCCAGCTCCCCCGCCGCCTGCCGCACCGCGTCCCGGAGGGAGAGCCCCTCCCCCCGGAGGCGTTCCACCAGAAGCAGCCCCTCCTCCAGAGAGGCCCCCTCCGGCTTCTCCTGCTCGGTCCCCCGGATGACCAGCACGAACTCCCCCTTGGGACCCTCCTCCTGATACCGGGCGGCGGCCTGGCCCAGGGTGGTGCGGAAAATCTCCTCGTGGAGCTTGGTCAGCTCCCGGCACAGGGAGACGGGCCGCTCCGCCCCGAAGACCTCCGCCATGTCCCGGAGGGTGGCGGCCAGCTTGTGGGGGGCCTCGTAGAAGATCATGGTCCGCCGCTCCCCTCGGAGGGAGTCCAGGTGGGCCCGGCGGTTCTTCCTGTTCATGGCCAGAAAGCCCTCGAAGGTGAACCGCCCCGTGGGCAGGCCCGAGACCGCCAGAGCGGTCACCAGGGCGCAGGGGCCGGGCAGAGAGGTCACCGGGATGTCCAGCCGGGCGCACCGGGCCACCAGCTCCTCCCCCGGGTCGGAGACGGCGGGGGTCCCCGCGTCAGTGACCAGGGCGCAGTCCTCCCCGTCCTGCAAGCGGTTGAGGATGGCCTGCCCCGCCGTGCCCGTGTTGTGCCGGTGGTAGTTCAGCATGGGCTTCTTGATGCCCAGGTGGTTGAGGAGCTTCACCGTCACCCGGGTGTCCTCGGCGGCGATGAAATCCACCCCGGCCAGTGTCTCCGCCGCCCGACGGGAGATATCCCCCAGGTTGCCGATGGGGGTGGGGACCAGATACAGGGTTCCGCTCACCGTCCCCTCACCTCGCTTTCCTCTTGTTTCTGACATTATAGCACAAACCTCCCCCCAGGCACAAGAGAAAGTGCAGGGGAAGCGGTTTCTTTAATGCCCATAAAAAATCCGGCGTCCGGAGGCCGGACGCCGGAGGGAGGTCAGATGCGGGCCACGCCGGAGTCCCGTGCGGCCTGGGCCACCGCCTTCGCCACCGCGGGTCCCACCCGGGGGTCGAAGGCTTTGGGGATGATGTACTCCGCGCAGAGCTCCTCCTCGGAGATCAGCCCCGCCAGAGCCTGGGCGGCGGCCATTTTCATCTCCTCATTGATGTCGCTGGCCCGGACATCGAACGCCCCCCGGAACACCCCGGGGAAGGCCAGCACGTTGTTGATCTGGTTGGGGTAGTCGCTGCGCCCGGTGGAGACCACCGCCGCGCCGCCCGCCTTGGCGTCCTCGGGGAAGATCTCCGGGGTGGGGTTGGCGCAGGCGAAGACAATGGCGTCCGGATTCATGGTTTTTACCATCTCCGTGGTGACCGTGCCCGGCGCGGATACGCCGATGAACACATCCGCCCCCGCCAGCATGTCCGCCAGGGAGCCGGCCCGCCTGTCCAGGTTGGTACACTGGGCCATCTCCTCCTTGATCCAGTTCAGCCCCTCCCGGCCCTGGTAGATGGCCCCCTTCCGGTCGCACATGACGATGTTCCGGAAGCCGGCGGACAGCAGCAGGCGGGTGATGGAGATGGCGGCGGCGCCCGCTCCGGAGGTGACCACACGGACCTCCTCCTTCCGCTTGCCCACCACCTTCAGGGCGTTGAGCAGGCCGGCCAGGGTGATGATGGCCGTGCCGTGCTGGTCGTCGTGGAAGATGGGGATGTCGCACTTCTCCTTCAGCTTCCGCTCGATCTCAAAGCACCGGGGGGCGGCGATGTCCTCCAGGTTGATGCCGCCGAAGGAGCCTGAAATATTGTACACTGTCTGTACAAACTCGTCCACGTCCTGGGTCTTGACGCACAGGGGGAAGGCGTCCACCTCCCCGAAGGACTGGAAGAGCACGCACTTGCCCTCCATAACGGGCATACCGGCCTCCGGCCCGATGTCCCCCAGGCCCAGCACCGCCGAGCCGTCGGTGATGACCGCACAGAGGTTGTGCCGGCGGGTGAGCGCATAGCTCTGGTCGATATCCTTTTGGATCTCCAGGCAGGGCTGGGCCACCCCCGGGGTATAGGCCAGGGACAGGTCGTCCTTGGTCTCCACCGGGACGGCGGCGGTGATCCGGATCTTTCCCTTCCACTCCCGGTGGAGCTTTAGGGATTCCTTCGCGTAGTCCATAACAAAAAACCTCCAATGTTCATTCCGGCCCGCGGGAACGGAAACAAGCTCTTCCTGCGCGGGGGCGGATGTGGTATAATGGTAGCACAAGATGGGAAACCGCGCAACGTGTGCCCGGAAAATTTTCCGGTCCGGAGGGGGAAAGGGTATGACACTCAGCCAGCTCAGGTATTTTGTAGAGGTCTGCCGGTGGGGGAACAACATCACCCGGGCGGGGGAGGAGCTGCACATCTCACAGCCCTCCATCTCCAACGCCATCAAGGACCTGGAGCAGGAGTTCGGGGTGCTGCTCTTCAAGCGGGCCAACGGGCGGCTCCACATCACCGCCGACGGGGAGCGCTTTCTGCTCAAGGCCCACGAGCTGCTCCAGAAGGCGGACGAGATGGCCCTGACCATGTGGGGGGCGGGGAACCGGAAGCTGGTAATCGGCCTGACCCCCATGATTGGGGCGTTCATCTTCCCCGGCCTCTGCCAAGGGTTTCTGGCCCTCTACCCGGACACCGAGTTTGAGGTCCACGAGCACGGGGCCATTGAGACCCACGAGCTGCTCCGCCGGAAGGAGATCGACGTGGCCCTCAACATCAACGCCGCCGCCGACACCACCAGCTTCCACGCCAAGCACATGATGCTGTCCCAATACTGCCTGTGCGTACACCGGGACCACCCCATGGCCGGACGGCCCTCGGTGACGGTGGAGGAGCTGACCGGCATCGGACTGGCCCTCCTGGCCCGGAGCACCTACCACACCGAGGTCATCCTGAACCGCTTTTCCAGCCAAAACCTCCAGCCCAATGTGCTGGTGCGCACCAACCAGCTCCAGACCATCATCCAGATTGTGCGCAGCGGCATCGCCGGGTCCTTTCTGCTGGAGGAGGCCCAGAACGTCTTCCCCGATATCGCCGCCATCCCCTTCCAGAAGCCCCTGCCCGGGGACATCTGTATGTTCTGGAACAAGGACACCCCCTTCTCCCAGCGGGCGGGGGAGTTTATCCGTTTTGTCCGGGGCCGCTTCCCGTCCTGACCCGGCCCCCGAACAGCGGAACGCCAAACGGCCGCCTCCAGGCGGCCGTTTGTGTGTCCGCAGGGTCATCCCCGCCCGGCAGGCGGCGGGATCAGGCGGTGGCCAGGGCCAGCACCAGCCGCGCCGTCTGCACCAGGTGCTCCACCGTCAAAAATTCCTCCACGCTGTGGACCTTGGACATTCCGGTGGCCAGAGGGATGGCGGTGATGCCGTGGCGGTTCATGTGGTTGGCGTCGCTCCCGCCGCCGCTGGCCCCCAGGACCGGCTCCAGCCCCGCCTGGACGCAGGCCGCCTTGACCTGGGCCACAAAGGGGTGATCCTCGGGGATCTGATACCCCGGGTAGGCCAGGGTGAGCCCGCCGGTGAAGCTGGCTCCAAAGGCCGCGCAGCTGTTCTGGATACACGCCAGCATGTGCTGTCCCTGGGCCTCCAGCTTGTCATTGTTCCGGCTCCGGGCCTCCGCCGACAGGGTGAGCCGGTCAGGAACCACGTTGGTCGCAAACTGGGCGTGGATGGAGCCGATGTTGGCGGTGGTCTCCTCGTCGATGCGCAGCAGCTTCATCTTTCCGATGGCGTCCGCCGCCACCTGGATGGCGCTGATCCCCGCCTCCGGGCTGACCCCCGCGTGGGAGGATTTTCCCAAAATTTCCACGTTCAGCTTGTACTGCCCCGGCGCGGCCAGGATCATCTTCCCCGGCGCGCCGCTGCTGTCCAGCACCACCGCCCGCTTGGCGGTCAGGCGGCTGTAGTCCAGGTTGGCCGAGCCCCGCACGCCCCCCTCCTCATGGATGGAGAAGACGATCTCCAGGGTGGGGTGGGGCAGCTTCTCCTCCTGGAGCACCCGGAGGGCCTCCATAATGGCGGCCACCCCGGACTTGTCGTCTCCCCCCAGGACGGTGGAGCCGTCGGTGTGGATGACCCCGTCCTCCACGATAGGGACGATTCCCAGGCCGGGCTTCACCGTGTCCATGTGGGCGCTGAGAAGAAGGGGTTCCCGTCCGCTCTCCCCGGGGAGGACGGCGTACAGGTTGCCCACGTTGCAGCCCAGCTTCTCCCCCGCGTTGTCGAAGGACACGGAGCACCCCAGCGCCCGGAGCTCCCGCTCCAGGCGAAGGGCCATGTCCCGCTCGATTCCGGTCTCACTGTCGATGCGGACGTACTCCAAAAAGGAATCCAAAAGCCGCGGTTCATTTACCTTCATGCAAAACCCTTCCCTTTCCGGGGCTTACGCCGCCAGGAAGATGGTGGAATTGGGACCGAGGGGCAGGCCGAGGGTGATCCAAACGATCATCATCAGGGTCCAGCCGATGAGGAAGACGATGGTGTAGGGCAGCATCATGGAGGTGAGGGTCCCCATTCCGGCCTCGTCGTCATACTCCTGGACGAAGACCACGATCATTGCGAAGAAGGACATCATAGGGGTGATGATGTTGGTGCAGGAGTCGCCGATGCGGAACGCGACCTGAGCCATCTCGGGGGAGTAGTTCAGCAGCATGAACATGGGCACGAACACGGGGGCCAGAATCGCCCACTTGGCGGAGGCGGAGCCCATGAACAGGTTCAGGAAGGCGGAGAAGAGCACGAAGAGGATCATCAGCGGGATGGTCCCGATGTCGATGGCCTTGAAGAAGGCGGCTCCGTGGAGGGCCAGGATGGTCCCCAGCTTGCTGTAGTTGAAGTAATTGATGAACTGGGCGGCGACAAAGGACAGGGCGATGTAGCTGCTCATGTGGCTCATGGACTGGGCCAGGGCGGAGCAGACATCCTTGTCGTTCTTATACTTGCCCGAGGCGAAGCCGTACACCACCGAGGGGACGAAGAAGAAGATGCACACGATGATGATGACGCCCTGAATCAAGGGGGACTTGCCCAGCAGGCTGCCGTTGTCTCCGCGGAAGATGGAGTTGGCGGGGATACAAAGGGCGACGATGATGACCACCATGGCCAGCAGGGTGAGGGCGGCCTTTTTCAGCGCCTTTTTCTCCACGGCGCTGATGTCCTGCTCCTCCTTGCTCCCGTGGGCCAGGGAGCCCTTGTAGGCCCCCAGGCGGGGCTCCACCACCTTCTCGGTGATGATGGTCCCCAGGATGGTGATGAGGAGGACGGAGACCATCATGAAGTATATATTGCCGGTGGGCTCCACCACGTAGTTGGGGTCAACCAGCTTGACGGCCTCGTTGGAGATGCCGGCCATCAGGGGGTCCAGGGTTCCGATGAGCAGGTTGGCAGAGAATCCGCCGGACACCCCTGCGAAGGCGGCGGCGATACCCGCCAGGGGGTGGCGGCCATAGGAGAGGAAAATGATGGCCCCCAGGGGAACCAGAACGATGTAGCCCACATCGGAGGCGATGTTGGACATGACCCCCAGGAAGACCAGGACGGGGGTAATCAGGGAGCGGGGGGTAACGGCCACGATCCGCTTGGTGGCGGCGGCGATGAAGCCGCTGGTCTCCGCCACGCCCACGCCCAGCATGGCTACGAGAACCATGCCCAGGGGGGCGTAGCCGGTGAAGTTGTCCACCGCCTTGGTCAGCATGAAGACGATGCCCTCCCGGGTCAGCAGGCTCTGGGCGGTGACGGTGGTCTCCTGCATCTTGCCGTTGGAGACAAGATCGCCGGTAGCGGAGACCCCCATGGCGGACAGCAGGGCGGACAGGGCCACCACGAAGACCGCCAGGATGAAGAACAGGGTGATGGGGTGGGGCAGCTTGTTGCCGATGCGCTCGATGCCGTTGAGAACCCCATCAAAGACGGATTTTTTCGCTTTCTTGGTATTACTCAATGATTTTTCCTCCTCAACACAGATTTAGAAGGTACTCCCTCTACTGTGGTATTATAGCAAAGGTGGAGCTGGAGGAAAAATACTTTTTTCTTATTAGAGTATAGCTAAAAACTATGGAGAGCAAGATTTGTGCTGGAATTTGTGTTCTCTCTGTAAAAAGAGCACAAGCCGTTTGAAAGAAAACCATCCGCCGTTCCCTTCCTGAGTGAGAGAGGGACGGCGGATGGTATGGAGCGGGGGACACGTGCCTACAGGAGCACCACGTTTTCCCCGCGGCGGGTGTAGTTCTGCTCCAGCATGGCCACGTGGGAGAGAAAGTCGGGGTCGCTGAAGTATTTTGCGTGGACAGGGCAGCGGCGGACGCAGGACTGGCACTTGATGCACAGCCCCACCGCCTCCATGCTCTGAGGGTCGATGCTCCCCATGGGGCAGGAGCGGGCGCACGTGCCGCAGCGCAGGCAGAGGTCCTGACGGGTGAGGGGCTTTGCTTTCAAAAATTTCGCGGGGGTCCCGTCCTCCTTCAAGGGGGTGTAGTAGGGGCCAAGCTCCCCCCGGTCCATCTCCAGAGGGGGCAGCGTCTCCGCCGCCAGTTTCTCCGCCACCCGCTGGGCAAAGCTGGAAATCTCCTCCAGGTCCGCCTGGTCGGGCCGCCCCGCCCCCACCTGGTCCGAGAAGGCGTGCCGTCCGGCAAAGGCGGCGGCTCCGGCAATCTGGAAGCCGTTCCCCTCCAGCAGCAGGACCAGCTCCCGCAGGGCCTCGTCCGGACTGCGGTTGCCGAAGACGCAGAGGGGGACGGCGGGGGTGTTTTGTCCCAAAATTTTCTCCTGGTACTCGGGCAGCAGCTTATTTGGCAGCCGCCCCGCGTAGACCGGGGAGGCCATGACCAGCAGCTCGTCCGGCCGGAACCGGTACTGGGTCTGGCGGTGCGGGGGGAGGGTGAAGTCGATCCGCTTCTGCTCCGCCCCCAGCCGCCGGGCCAGCACATCCGCCGCCGCCTGGGCGATGCGCGCTGTGCCGCCGGTGGGGCTGAAGCAGAGCACATAGATTTTTTTGATGTCCATGGGGATGCCTCTCTTTCTGCCCGCCCCTGGAGGGGGAGCTTTTTTCAGCTTATCAGTTCTCAGCTTACCATCTGCCGGCCGGCTGTGTCAACCTTCCGGGGGAGAAAAAACGCCCCCCGGCTGGCCGGGAGGCGCGTAGGGCACGGAGGGATCAGAGCACCGGGTCCTCCTCGGTGATGCGGGGCTCGTAGCGCTTGGGCTCCTTGAGGGGCAGATCGTGCTCGCTGAGCATGGTGCTGCGCCCGTCCAGGCGGCCGTTCTCGATGACCAGGGAGGCGGTGGAGACGTCGCCGTGGATCTCGCCGGTGCGCTCCAGGAACAGGTGCTCCCGGGCGATGATGCTGCCCTGGACGTTGCCCGCCACCCGGACGATGTCGGCGGTGACCGGCCCCTGGATGACCCCGGAGGTGGCGATGGTGATGGCGCCCTTCAGGGACACCTCCCCCTCCAGGCGGCCCTCCACCTGGACCGTGCCCTCTCCGCTCAGGGTCCCGGAGAAGGTCATCCCCTGGGCAATGATGGTGCTGGGCTGGACGTTGACCGGGGGATCGTAGCCCTCGTCAAAGGAGTTCTCACCCTCAAAGGCGGGGTCAGACCTTGGCTCATATTTCGCCGGACTGGCACTGAATAAACCCATACAAAATCGCTCCTTTTCTGCATTGTGAATAAAATTTCGGGGATATATGAAAAAGCCGGGTTTCTCTGGTCTTCGGCTGATTCGTTCACCCGCCTGAAGGGGACAGGTTTTTTACTATATCGGACAAAAGGGGAAGGCTCTTAATAGCGGGACAAAAATTTTCCTGCCGTCACAGGGTTTTGCGGCCTGACGCGCCGGGGATGTCCATCTCCTCCCGATACTTGGCCACGGTCCGCCGGGAGACGGGACAGCCCAGCCTGGCCATCTCCTGGCACAGCTTCTGGTCGGACAGGGGATGTTTCTGGTCCTCCCCGTCAATCAGGCCGCGGAGCATGGCCCGGGCGGCGGTTCCTCCCAGCTGGCCCCCCTCCCCGGAGGCGGAGGCCGTCCGGGAGAAGAAGTAGCTGAACGGGTAGACCCCCCGGCTGCACTGGAGGTATTTTTCCCGGACGGCCCGGCTGACGGTGGACTCGTGGAGCTCCAGCTGCTGGGCGATGTCCGCCAGCCGCAGGGGGAGCAGCGCCTGGGGTCCGCGGCGGAAAAATTCCTCCTGCCGGTCCACAATGGCCTGGGCGCAGCGCCGCAGGGTGGTGTCCCGCTGGTCCAGGGCCCAGAGCACCCCCTCCGCCTGGCGCAGCTTGCCGGTGAGGTACTCCTTTACCTCCCGGTCCTCCGCCTGCTGGAGCAGCCCCCGGTAGTAGCCGCTGATCTGGAAGGGGGGGCGCTCCCTGCCCCGGAGACGGGCGATGAGCCTGCCCTCCTCAGACTGCTCCACGAAGACATCGGGCAGAATATATTGGATCTGGTCCGGCTGTTCAAAGACCGCCCCCGGCCGGGGCTCCAGCTCCCGGATCAGGGCCTCCGCCCGGCGCACCTCCTCCACGTCGATGGACAGCTGGGCGGCGATGGCCCGGTAGTGCCGCTTGGCCAGGGCGTCCAGGTGGTTTTGGACGATGGCCAGGGCGGGGCCGGTCTCATGGATGCGGCGCAGCTGGAGCTCCAGGCACTGGGACAGGTCAGCCGCCCCCACCCCCGCGGGCTCCAGGGTGCGCAGCAGCTGGATGCACCGCTGGATTTCCTCCACGGAGACCGCCAAGTCCCCGGCCAGGTCCTCCGGGCTGGTGCGCAGATAGCCGTCCCGGTCCAGGCAGGCGGCCAGGTAGCGCACCGTCTGGGCGGTATCCTCGTCCAGCTGCATGGGGTAGAGCTGGCGGGAGAGGAAGCGGAACAAGGACTCCTCCAGCCCCTCCTGAGTGCTGGCCTGAGCCAGGGGGTCCAGCTCCTCCTGCTCCATGTGCTGGTAGTAGCGGTTCTGATGGTCGTTGTCCTCCAGCCAGCTCAGCCGGCGCAGAAGCTCCTCGTCCTGGGGGCGGTCTGTCTCCGGCCGGCTGTCGTCCAGCTCGATGACCGGGTTCTCCTGGGCCAGCTCCCGGAGGTACGCCTCCACCTCCAACGTGCTCATTTGCAGCAGCTCCACGCTTTGCAGCTGCTGCTGGTTTAATCTCTGGACCTGGCTTTGCAGCAGCTCCATCCGGTGTCCCTCTCCTCTCTGTTTCCCCATCCATTCCGTTGGCATTATATCAAATTTCTCTCCGCTTCGCAAGGGGGAAGAGCTGGAGAATAAAAAAATCCCCCGCCCAGAGAACAAAAGCGGGGGAGAACGAATCAGTCGGGGCAGCGGGACCAGACCTCCCAGGTGAAACCGGGGTTGAGCAGTGCTTGGAAGGCTTCAGATGTTGGAGTGTTGTACTGGTAGTCGGCCAATAGATACCTCCTGCTTTGTGTAATGCGTGCCTTGTGGTCAGTATAGGCCGCACGGCGGCCCAGTGTCAAGGGGCGGGAACACTTTACGGAAATTTTACTTGACATCTCCGCCCAAATACGGTATAGATGGAACAGGGATAAGAACGAATCGAAAAGTGAGGAAATCAAATGACAATTGGGGAGATTACACTGTTCGTTGTCCGGCTGCTGGCGGGTACGGGGGTATTCCTGGTGGGGGTACACCTGCTTACCGCCAATATTGAGCAGCTGGCCACCGGCAAAATTAAGGAGCTGTTTGGCCGTACCGCGGACAAGCGGCTGGTCAACGTGGGCATCGGCGCGGCGGCCACTGCTCTGATTCAGAGCTCCGGCGTGACCACGGTGCTCATTGTGGGCTTTGTCAACGTGGGGGTGATGAACCTCTATCAGGCGGCGGCCATGATTATGGGGGCCAACATCGGAACCACCATTACCGCTCAGATCGCCGCCCTCAGCGCCTTTCCCGTCACGACCTATATCCAGGTCCTGGTGTTCCTTGGGATCATGATGAGCTCGGTCTGCAAGCGGGACAGCACCAAGCGGACGGGCATGATTCTGGCCGGGCTGGGGCTGATCTTCATCGGCCTGGCCCTGATGTCGGACGCCATGAAGGCCAACCGGGACCAGATTCAGTACCTCTTCGAGACCGTGACCAACCCCTTCCTGCTCTTCCTGCTGGGAATCCTCCTCACCGCCCTGGTCCAGTCCAGCTCCGCCACCACCTCAGTGATTATCGCCATGTCGGTGGCGGGCCTGACCATCGGCTCCGGGGGGAACGAGGTGCTCTATATCATCCTGGGGACCAATATCGGCTCCTGCGTCACCGCCCTGATGTCCTCCTTCACCGCCGGGACCAACGCCAGAAGAGCGGGGCTGATTCACCTGATGTTCAACTGCTTGGGCTCGGTCCTCTTTTTCGTCCTGCTGGCGTGCTGGCCCTCCTTCATGGCGGACACCTTCCAGAGCTGGTTCCACTCCGCCGCCACCCAGATCGCCATGTTCCACACCTTCTTCAACCTCACCTGTACCATCCTGTTCCTCCCCCTGTGCGGCGGCTTCGTCCGGGCCTCCGAGCTGCTGGTTCGGGAGCGGCAGGACAAGACGGTGCAGACCTTCCTGGACGAGCGTATGCTTGCCTCCCCCTCCCTGGCGGTCTCCCAGCTGGAGAAGGAGCTGGTCCGCCTGTCCGACACCGCTATGGAGGCCTTCCGCACCGGGTTCCGCTCCTTCCAGCAGAAGGACCGGGGACTCATCTCCCCCACCCATGAGCTCATTGACCGGGCGGGGGATATCAGCCAGTCCATGGTGGACTACCTCATCCGTCTGGCCGCCAAGAGCAAGCTGTCCGAGGACCGGAGCATCTCCGACCTGCACAGCAGCGTGGGGGACGTGATGCGTATCGCCGAGATCGCCGACAACCTGACCAAGTACACCCAGCGGGCGGCGGACCGGGGGCTGGATTTTTCCGAAAACGTCAAGGGGGAGCTGGACAGAATGGCCGGGCGGGTGGAGGAGCTGTACGCCCTGACCCGGCGGGTGGTCCTGGAGCGGGACCCCGGCCTTCTGCCCGAGGTGGACCGGGTGGAGGAGGAGATCGACGGGATGCGCAAGCAGTTAATCAACCGGCACATCGAACGGCTCAACCTGGGGGAGTGCCGGCCCGAGTCCAGCGGGATCTTTATCAACCTGGTCTCCAACCTGGAGCGTCTGGGGGACCATCTGACCTATATCGCCTATACCCTTCAGGATTGATTTTTCGCAAATACAGCCCCCGGGGAACCGCTCCCCGGGGGCTGTATGCTGCAGACTGTAATAAAAAGGCTGTTTTCTACAGCGCGGAATAGCCAAACTTGTCTACCACCGCGTCCAGCTCCTGCTTCTGCCTGCACAGGGGGCACTCCTCCGGCGCGTAGCTGGCGTACCCCGGCAGATCCCCCGTGTCAAACAGAGAGACCACCCGGATGCCGCCAATCTCCTTCACGTGGCTGTAGATGGCGGCAATCCCCACCACCTTGCCCTGGTAGTGCTGGACACAGCTGATCCCCTTCTGGGCGGTCCCGCCGGTGGTGACCGAGGCCAGCAGGAGCAGCACGTTTTTGCCCTCCAGCATGAATTTGGCGTTGTCCCGGAAAATCATGCTGCCGTCCTTGGTCACGTTCTCCCGCAGGATGCAGATTTCCCGCCCCGCGTTTATGGAGCGGTAGCCGCTGCGGGTGAGCTGCTGGGCCAGACAGGTCCCAATGACCCGGGTCCCGTCCATACACAGGATGGTGTCGATGAGGGTGTCGTTGGTCAGGTTCCGCTGGGCCAGCTGCTGGGCTACCGCCTCCGCGTCCTTCAGGCAGGACTGCTGGTTGGTCACATCGATGAAGTAGTTGGTGTGGCTGTTCCGGGTGGCAAAGTGCCCCTTCGCCACATGCAGGGACACATCCCCGACACAGACAGGGAGCTTATAAAACCTAGGTTCCATCTTGCTGCCTCCTTTTGATTTCATTTGGGCGCTCCGGCTGAGCGCGTGCCGCAATGCTCCCCTCAAATATACCATATTTTTACTCCGTTGTCCAGGATATTTTGTAAAATATTACAACTGAATTCCGCGGCGGCCAAGGGAGAGTATGCCCCGCTGCGGTTCCGCCCCGATACGGGAAACTGTAACAGAATTGTCACTTGAATTTTGTTGGAAATGTGGTATCCTCAGTGGTGGAATCCTTCCGGAGGGTGGGGAAAGAGTGGGAGCAATGGACTATGACCGGCTGATTACGCTGGGCGCTGAGCTGGGCAGGCTTTTGATGACCAGCGGCGCGGAGATCTACCGGGTGGAGGAGTCGGTCAACCGGCTTCTGTCCGCCTACGGGCTGGAGCCCCAGGTGTTCGCCATCCCCAACTGCCTGATTGTCAGCCTGACCACCCCCCAGGGACACCCTGTCACCCGGATGTGCCGCATCCCGGCCCACGGCACGGATATCGAGCTGCTGGAGCGGTGCAATCAGCTGTGCCGCCGGCTGTGCCAGTCCCCTCCCGCCGTGGAGGAGGCCCAGGCCCTGGTGGACGCCCTGCCCCAGCGGCGGGTCTACCCGGCGGGGGTGGTGCTGGCAGGCCACGTGCTGGCGGCTGCCTTTTTTGCCCTCTTTCTGGGGGGCGGCCTGGCTGACGGCTTCGCCGCCGCTTTCTGCGGGCTGGCGGTCAGCCTGCTGATGCTTTATGGACAGCGGCTCACCGGCTCCAACCAGTTCTTCCGCACCGCGGTCTGCGCGGCGGCGGCGGCCGGTCTGGCGCTGATGCTGGTGCGCAGCGGGGTGGGGAACAGCGTGGAGGCGGTGACCATCGGTACGCTGATGCTGCTGGTTCCGGGGATTTCCCTGACCAACGCCATGCGGGAGATTATGGGCGGGGATGTCATCTCCGGGGTGAACCGGATGGCGGAGGTCATCCTTGTCGCCACGGCAATCGCCCTGGGCAGTGCGCTCCCCATGCTGGTGGCCCGGGGGCTGTAAGGAGGGTTAGGGTGCAGGAGCTGCTCACCATCTATGTCCTGCCCTGCCTGTGGGCCTTTGTGGCCTGCATCGGCTTTGGGCTTGTTTTTAATATCCAGGGTGTCGGCCTGAGTATCTGCGGCCTGGGGGGCGCGGTGGGCTGGCTGTGCTATCTGCTGGCGGGCCGGCTGCTGGACGCGGGGGAGATCGAGTGCGCCTTCCTGGCGGCGGTTTCCATCGGGCTCTACTCCGAGGGGATGGCCCGCCTGCGCCGCTGTCCCGTCACCAGCTACCTGCTGGTCGCCCTGCTGCCCCTGGTCCCGGGGGCGGGTATCTATTACGCCATGCGGTACTGTGTGGAGGGGGAGACCGACCTGTTCCTCAACGCCCTGCTCCACACCTTCGGAGTGGCCGCCGCCCTGTCCGTGGGAGCGATGCTGGCCTCCTCGGTGCTGCGGGCGCTGCTCCCCCGAAAACACTGACGGTTTGCCAAAAGGAGGCGGTCATCCATGCCAATCATATACCGGGGCAAAAGGCAGCTAAAGGTCCGTGTCCTTGGCCTTGCGCTGGGAGTCGCCGCGGCGGCGGCCCTGTGCTGGCTGGCCTGGACAGTGGGGAGGCCGGCGCCTGAGCCCCCTCCCCCCGGGCAGTCCCTCCCAAAGGAGAAGTCCCCCGCGCCGCTGCCGGAACAGGACCCCTCCAGCCCGGCGGAGACCTATGACTTCACCCGGCCCGCCCCGGAGCGCGCGCCGGTGGACAACAGCTACTTTCAGAACGCCGCCTTCGTGGGGGACTCCCGCACCGACGGCTTCCTCATCTACAGCGGCATCGGCACAGGGAAAAACCTGACCTCCAACGGCCTGTCCATCTTCAAGCTGGAGGAGAAAAAGGCCCTGACCATTGACGGCGAGAAGTATACCCTCCTGGAGGCCCTGGCCCTGGAGCAGTACAGCCAGGTCTATCTGTCCCTGGGGGTCAACGAGCTGGGCTACTACAATGACGCCGGCTTCTATCAGAGCTACTGCGCCGCCATCGACCATATCCGGCGGCTTCAGCCCCAGGCGGTCATCTACATACAGGGCCTGATTCCCCTGAACGAGGGGCAGATTGTCGCCGCCAACGGCAACAAGTACAACCTGACCAACGACCACCTGCGGGTGTACAACGACCTGATGCGCCAGGCGGCGGAGGAGAAGCAGGCGGTTTTCCTGGACCTCTATACAGAGTTTGTGGATGAGAACGGGGAACTGCCGGCGGAGGGCAGCCACGACGGGGTCCACCTGAGCGCGGAGTACTGCCGGCGGTGGCTGGAGTATTTGAAGGCCCACACAGTGGAGTTTGATACGCTGTACCCGGACGGCCCGCCCCCGGTGGAGGAGCCCGAGGCGGAGACGGTACAGCCGGAGGGGAGTGGAGAAGAATGAAGAGGTGCGCCGCGGGACTGCTGGCCCTGGTGCTGGCGGTGGGTCTGGCCGCCTGCGGGGGACAGCGGGAGACGGGTTCCCGCTACGAGACGGAGGACGTGCAGGCTATGGCGGACGCCGGGGCTTTTTCTGAGACGCTGGAGGAGCTGGACGGGGATACCGCCTTCGCCCTGTACTGCCTGGGGGAGGCCGGCCTGGAGCGCTCCCAGCTCACCGGCTGCGCTCTGCTGCGCTCCGCCGGGGCCACCTGTGAGGAGGGGGCGGTGCTCGTTTTCGACACCGAGGACCACGCCCAGACCGCCCAGGAGGCATTGGAGCGCTACGTCCAGGGGCAGATTGAGGCCAACCGGGACTACCGCCCCGCCGAGATCCCCAAGCTGGAGGACGCCGTCCTGGACCGGAGAGAAAACACCCTCCTGCTTGTGGTGGCCGCCGATACGCAGGCCGCCAAGGATGCGGTTTGACACGGATCAGGCTCGAAAAACAGACAAAATCCCGCGGAAGAGAGCACAGCGCTCCAGCCTCCGCGGGATTTTTTATTGCAGCTTGGATATCAGGGAGCGGTCCTCCTGGATCGGATACGGCGGTGTTCGGGCGGTGGGGGTGGGACCGCTCACGGACCACCAGACCGGGGACCGCCTCCGCTTCCAAACAAAACGGAATGGCGATATATGGATTTCCTGGTCATGCCTCCTGCATCATTCGGCATATACGAAAAAATAGCAGCTGTCAACCAACCGCCCCTGTAGTTTGAAATCTGGAAAACACAAACTGCCCGGAGGTGCTCAGCTCATGCTCGCTCCAGCCGTCCTCCGGGGAGGCGCCGGGGAGAAGGGCGGCGGAGCTCTCATCCTTGTCGCACAGGGACCAGGCGCACCAGCTGATGCCCCGGCTGTCCAGAAAATCCAGCCAGGCCCGGCTCTCCTCCAGGAAGATGCCGCCGCCTCCGTCCGCCCGGCTGGTCCCCCACTCGGACACGAAGAGGGGCAGTCCCCGGCTCAGGGCATAGTCCGCCCGGTCCCGCAGCTGCTGCCCGTGGGTCCCGGCGTAGAAGTGGAGGGTGTACATCAGATTTTCCCCCTCCAGCGGGTCCCCGGCGGCCAGGTGGATGTCCTGACTCCAGGTGGGGCTGCCCACCAGAATGACCGACCGGGGGGCGTAGGTCCGGATGGCCTGGATCATCCGCTGGGCGTAGGGCTTTACATCCCCCTCCCAGGTGGCGGAGCCGTTGGGCTCGTTGCAGATCTCATAGAGCACCGCCGGCTGGTCCCCGTAGCGCTGGGCCATGGCGGTGAAGAAGCGTTCCGCCTCCTCCGCGTGGACCATGGGGCTGCCGTCCGAGAGGATGTGCCAGTCGATGATGGTGTACATATCCTGCTGGATCGCGCTGTCCACCGCCTCCGTCAGCCGGGCCTGCATTTCCTCCGGGCGGCTGAGATATCCCCCCTCGCCGGTGTACATGGCGGCGCGGAACAGGTTGGCCCCCCAGTCCGCCGTGCCCTGGATGGCCTGAGGGGAGGCGAACTGGCTGTACCACTGGAGACCGTGGCTGCTCATGCCCCGGAGGACAACAGGGTTCCCCGCCTCATTGCACAGCTGGGTTCCGATCACCTGGAGCCAGCCGTTTTGGGAAACCCCGCCCTGGACCGTCCGCTCGGGCTGGGGCACGGGGAGAGGCTCGGAGGGCTGGGGCGGGGCGGCGGACTGGGAGCGCAGAGCGTTCCGGAAGAGCACACAGGCCTCCGCCCGGCTCAGGGAGCTGAGAGGACGGAAATTCCCCGCCCCGTCCCCGGACACAATCCCCGCGGCGTAGGCGGCCAGCACCGGCTCGTAGTACCGCCCGCTCAGGGTGGAGAAGTCCCCGATCTTCCGGGACTCGGTGCTGTAGTCCCCCCGGGCCTGGGGCAGGAGGGCCCGCATGAGGATCTTCACCGCCAGCTGCCGGGAGATGGGCTGGTCGAAGCGCTCCCCGGTGGGGGGAAGCTCGTCCCAGTCGTACCACCCCCGCTGGAGGGCGGCCTCCATGCTTCCGGCGGCCCAGTGGCGGGTCTGTCCCTGGACGGGGGCGGCTCCGGCGCAGCGGGCGGTGATGGTGACGAACTCCGCCGCCGTGATGGACGCGTCAGGCCGGAAGCTCCCGTCGGGGTAGCCGGACAGCAGCCCCTCCTCCGCCATCTGCGTGACGGCCTCCCTGTACCAGCTGCCCGCCGGCACGTCGGAGAACTCCCCCCGGACGGGAAGGGCGGACAGAAGGACCAGCAGAGTCAACAAAACGGCGGCGTTCAAAGATCTGCGCATGATATCTCTCCTTTTCTGGGGAAGCATAGAGGGGGCATATTCATAAAATGCCCCATATGTGGGAGCCATGATTTTCCCAAAGAGAACTCCTTTTGAAGCGTTGGAAGCGGAATAAAAGGACGCGGCTGCTCACCGCGTCCTTTTTGGTTTACTCCTCGTAGTCGTCGTACTCAGAGGCGCAGGCTGACCGCTGGAGCTTGCCTTTGGCGCAGGCCCCCAGCTCGCTCAGGCTGTCCCAGTAGG
Organism: Lawsonibacter sp.; assembly: GCA_022801435.1. Taxonomy (GTDB): domain Bacteria; phylum Bacillota; class Clostridia; order Oscillospirales; family Oscillospiraceae; genus Lawsonibacter. Next base: position 17,662 of record JAAWSG010000014.1, on the reverse strand, counting down.
CGATGACCGCGCACACAGCGGCGGCGGAGGCCAGGGACAGAGCCACGATCTTCAGTACAAACCGGGCGATTTTCATAAAACTCCTCCTTCTGCATATTGGCTGCATTGGGTGCTGACTCTAGTTTACATGATAGAGGGAGAAATTACAATCACTTTTCGGAATTTTTTCTTGGCGGCGTTATGGGGACTGGCAGGGCGGCACACAGCGGACCACCTTCCCCTTCTCCGCCGGACGGCCCCGGAGCTCCATCAGCTGCTCCACCGTCACAAAGGAAAATCCCCGCTCCTGCAAGCGGTCCACAATGCGCAGGGCGGCGCTGGCGGAGGAGGGGTACAGGTCGTGGAGCAGGATGATGTCTCCGTCCTGTACGTGCTCGGTCACAGACGCCACCACCCGGTCAATGTCTGAGTCCCGCCAGTCCTCCGGGTCCACCGACCACAGCACCAGAGGGCTGTCCGCCCACTGGGCCGCCGGACGGTCGAAGATGCCATAGGGGGGCCGGAGCCAGAACTCCCCGTCCCCCAGCAGATTGGCCAGCGCCGCCCGGGTCTTTCCCACCTGAAGGTCGAACTCCCGGCGGGTCAGCCCCTTCAGCTCCACGTGGTCGAAGGTGTGTACCCCGATCTGATGCCCCTCCTGCGCCATCCGGCGGACCAGCTCCTCGTTCCCGGCGACCCGGCTGCCCACCAGAAAGAAGGTGGCGGGGACCTCCCGGAGGGCCAGACCCTCCAGCAGGGGGCCGGTGGTGGAGCTCCGGGGGCCGTCGTCAAAGGTGAGGGCCACCAGAGGCCGGCCGTCCAGCTCCACCTCCGCCGGTGCGTCCGCCGGCAGGGAGGGCGCAGGAGCGGACAGCGCGGCCAGAAGGATCAGCGCGCCGGCCAGCGCCAGCCATTTTGTTCCACGCATCCCGCCACCGCCTTTCTGAAGACTTTGCTGTCAGTATGCGCAGCGAGGCGGATTTGTTGCCATGAAATTTTTTGCAGTGTTTTGACAGAACAGGGCCGGGGAGGGTTTGGCTCCCCGGCCCATGGGTCTAAGCTTTGGCTTTGGGCTCCTCGCTGTCAAAGACGCTCTTGGCGGAGGCGGCCAGCCCGGCCAGGCTCTGGAGCTCGGAGGGGATGATGATCTTGGTGGCCTTTCCGTTGGCGGCGGCGATGAAGGCCTCCAGCGCCTTGATGGTCAGCACCCCTTGTCCGGGGGCGGCCTCATTGATGAGCCGGATGGCGTCCGCGGTGGCCTGCTGGACCTTCAGAATGGCCTCCGCCTCCGCCTCCGCCTCCAGGATCTTGGCCTGCTTGGCGCCCTCGGCCTGGAGAATGGCGGCCTGCTTGGCGGCGTCAGCCCGGAGGATGGCGGACTGCTTTTCCCCCTCGGCCACCAGGATCTGGGACTGCTTCTGTCCCTCGGCCTGGAGGATGGCCTCCCGGCGCTCCCGCTCGGCCCGCATCTGCTTCTCCATGGACTCCTGAATGTCCCGGGGCGGCATGATGTTTTTCAGCTCCACCCGGTTGACCTTGATGCCCCAGGGGTCGGTGGCCTCGTCCAGAAGGGCCCGCATCTTGGTGTTGATGTGGTCCCGGCTGGTGAGGGTCTGGTCCAGCTCCAGGTCGCCGATGATGTTCCGCAGGGTGGTGGCGGTGTAGTTCTCAATGGCGGACATGGGGTTCTCGATGCCGTAGGTGTACAGCTTGGGGTCGGTGATCTGGAAGTAGACCACCGAGTCGATCTGCATGGTCACGTTGTCCTTGGTGATGACGGGCTGGGGGGCGAAATCCACCACCTGCTCCTTCAGGGAGACATTTTTTACCACGCGCTCCAAGAAGGGGATTTTGAACTTCAGGCCCTCGTTCCAAACCGTGCTGAACACCCCCAGCCGCTCGATGACAAAGGCCCGGGACTGGGGCACAACCTTGACGCAGGTGCTGAAAATTACCAGAAAGATACAACCAATGGCGATGACCGGCCAAATCCGCAATAAAATCTCCATAACAACCTTCCTTTCTGCTCCATTATGTTTGACTGCGTTCCTGCCTGTTTTGCTACACAACCGCCTCCACAAAGACCTTCACGCCCTCAATGCGCAGGACCCTGACCATGACGCCGGCGGGAATCACAACGCCCAGCTGGCTGCGGGCGGTCCAGGTCTGGCCCAGGACGAGGACCTGTCCCTGTCCGGCTTCATTGTTGATCTCCTGGGTCACCTGCGCCTCTTTTCCGATGACCCGGTCGGCGTTGGTGGGGGAGCGCGGGGTAAAAAAGTGCTTCGCGGTCACAGGCCGCAGCAGCGCCAGCGACAGACCGGACACTGCCACAAAGACCACCAGCTGCACCCAGATCTCAAAGCCCAGAAACGCCGCCGCCAGGCCGGCCAGCGCGCCAATGGCAAACCAGATGACGGTCAGCCCTGCGGTTGCCGCCTCTCCCGCCGACAGCGCGATGGTCAGCGCTACCCAGAAAATTTTGTCGCCCATACCGTACTCCTTTCCCGCGGTCTGCCCCGCTGAGACACGGGACAGTATTCTATATGATACGCTGGCTACAGTATATCACATCACGCAAAAAAATGCTACCACAAAATTGTGGATGCCGCACAAAGTCCCGGTCCTGGCACACTTCCCCCCTCCGCCGCATAATCTGGGGCATAGTTTGGTTGCAATGGAGGGTCGTTTATGACTGTTTCATCCGATATTCAATATTTTTTGGGCGCCAACGCGCCGGGAGGCTTCTTTTCCCTGTATGACCAGCTGCTCCCGCCGGAGCAGGCCCAGGTCATCTATATCCTGAAGGGGGGACCAGGCTGCGGCAAGTCCACCCTTATGCGGAGGATCGGCGGCTGGGCCGGGGAGGCGGGCCTGGAAACTGAGTGTATTCTGTGCTCCGGGGACCCGGACTCCCTGGACGCGGTCATTCTGCCCGGCCTGGGAGCCGCCATCGTGGACGGAACCGCGCCCCATGTGGTGGAGCCCAAATACCCTGGCGCGGTGGAGCGCTATGTCAACATGGGGGACTGCTACGACGGGGAGGCGCTGCGCCCGCTGAAGGGGGAGATCATGGACTGTATGCGGGGGTACAAGGGCTGCTACCAGAGGGCCTACCGCTGTCTGGACGCGGCGGCGGAGATTATGGAGGACCAGCGCTCCGCTCTATGTACCGAGCTGCTGTCCCAGAAGCTGGCCAAGCGGGCGGCCGGCATCCTGTCCCGGGAGCTCCCCCGCCGCGCCTCCGCCCGGCCGGGGCAGGTGAAGCAGCGCTTCCTGGGGGCGGTAACCCATCAGGGGGCGGTCTGCCTGTATGGGACCGCCCAGGCCCAATGTGACAAGATCTACATCCTGTCGGACAGCTGCGGGCTGGCCCACGAGCTGCTCCTCCCCCTGCTCACTGGGGCGGTGGAGCGGGGCTTCGATGTGGTGGCCTGCCCCGACCCCATGGCCCCTGACCGCCTGGCCCACCTGCTGATTCCCCAGCTGGAGCTGGCCTTCCTCACCGCGCTGCCCGGCTGTTCCTTCCCCGAAAAGCCCTACCGCTGCATCCGGCTGGAGGCGGCGGCGGACGAGGAGCTCCTGCGCCGGAACCGGCCCCGCCTGCGCTTTGCCAAAAAGGTCTCCGCAGCGCTGGTGGAGGAGGCGGTCAGCTCCCTGTCCCAGGCCAAGGCCATGCACGACGATCTGGAGGGGATCTACAACCCCCACGTCAATTTTGCGCTGGTGGAGGAGTTCGCCCAGAAGCTTTGGAGGGAGCTGCAAGACCTCTGATCCCGCAGGGCGGCGTGTCCGGCATTTATCCGCAGAAGGAGGCGGCTCAGCAGGGTATCCCGCTGAGCGCCTCCTCATCATGTTTCTGGATAGATTCGTTTGCGCTATTGGGGGGAGAAGACCTTGGTCAGATCAATGGTGCAGCCCTCCAGGACGTTGACCACGGCGGTGTCCTCCTGCCCGTAGTCTTCGTGGATGCGCAGATAGCCCTTGCTGTCCAGCAGCATGACCTGGACTGTCCGGTCCTCCGGGTTGACGATCCAGTACTCCCGGACCCCGGCTCTCTGGTACAGGTTCAGCTTGGTAATCCGGTCGTGCCGCCGGCTGGAGGGGGAGAGGATCTCAATAATCAGGTCGGGCGCGCCCCGGCAGCCGTATTTGTCCAGCTTGTTCAGGTCGCATACCACGGAGATGTCGGGTTCCACCATGGTGTCCACATCCTCCGGCCGGTCCCCCTCCCGCTCGAAGAGACGGACCGCAAAGGGGGCGGCGTAGACCTGGCACTGCTTCCCCTCCAGATAGCGGTAGAGCTGAGCGGCGAGGGATACGCTGATGGCCTGGTGCTCCCGGAGGGGCGGGGACATCATCACCGCGTCCCCCTCAATAATCTCGATGCGTTCATCTTCCTCCCAGCTCAGGGCGTCAGCAAAGGTGTATACTACATTGCGGGCCGGCATTGGCATAGGGGTGACCTCCTCTTAATAGGATAATACGTCTCTATTATACCACCATTTCAGGCGGGCGTACAGAGAAAGATTCCACACGGGCCGGGCGGAAATTCTCCTTTACAATGGGGCGGCTTTATTTTATAATGGCAGAAAAAGGAGGGAGCAACATGTCAGACACCCGCGCCGCTCTGCCGGAGAAGCCGGAGGCCCAACTGGTCCTGCCCCGCACCATCCACCTGGTCCCTATGGGGCATGTGGACGGGTTTGATATCCGGCCCGGCTTTTATGAGATCAACGGAGCCACCGCCATCCCTGGCGGAGTCAATTTCACGGTGTACTCCCGGGGGGCCACCAGCATCGAGCTGCTGCTCTTCCACCGCATGGAGGAGGAGCCCTTTGCGGTGATCCCCTTCCCGCCCCACTACCGCATCGGAAATGTGTACTCCATGATCGTCTTCAAGCTCAACATCGAGGAGTTTGAGTACGCCTACCGGGTGGACGGGCCCTACGATCCCAAGCGGGGGCTGCTCTTCGACCGGACCAGGTATCTGCTGGACCCCTACGCCAAGGCGGTCACCGGCCAGAGCCAGTGGGGGGCCACCGCGCCCCGGGGCCAGCACTACAAGGCCCGGGTGGTCAAGGACGACTTTGACTGGGGAGCCAGCCCTCAGCCCCTCATCCCCATGGAGGACCTGGTGATCTATGAGCTCCACGTCCGAGGGTTTACCCGGGACCCGTCCTCCGGGGTGCAGTACCCGGGGACCTTCGCCGGCCTGATGGAGAAGCTGGACTACCTGGAGGAGCTGGGAGTCAACGCCATTGAGCTGATGCCCATCTTTGAGTTCGACGAGATGCAGGACTACCGGGAGGTGGACGGCAGGGTTTTGTACAACTACTGGGGGTACAGCACGGTGAGCTTCTTCGCCCCCAACACCAGCTACGCCGCCAGCACCGAGTACAACCGGGAGGGGAACGAGCTCAAGCAGCTCATCCGGGCCTGCAACCAGAGGGGAATCGAGGTCTATCTGGACGTGGTCTTCAACCACACGGCGGAGGGCAATGAGAAGGGCCCCTTCTTCTCCTTCAAGGGGTTTGACAACAACATCTATTATCTCCTCACCCCTGACGGGCAGTACTACAACTTCAGCGGCTGCGGCAACACCCTGAACTGCAACCACCCCATGGTCCACCAGATGATTCTGGACTGCCTGCGCCACTGGGTCACCGCCTACCGGGTGGACGGCTTCCGGTTTGATCTGGCCTCCATTCTGGGGCGCAACGAGGACGGCTCCCCCATGGAGAAGCCCCCCCTGCTCCAGGCGATGGCCTTCGACCCCATTCTGGGCAACGTCAAGCTCATCGCCGAGGCCTGGGATGCCGGCGGGCTGTACCAGGTGGGGACCTTCCCCTCCTGGAACCGGTGGGCGGAGTGGAACGGCCGCTACCGGGACGATATGCGCCGCTACCTCAAGGGGGACGAGGGGATGGCCCAGGCCGCCGCGCTGCGCATGGTGGGTTCTCAGGATATGTACGCGGCCCAGGGCAGGAGCAACGCGTCGGTGAACTTTATCACCTGCCATGACGGCTTTACCCTGTGGGACCTGTTCTCCTACAACCAGAAGCACAATGAGGCCAACGGCTGGAACAACACCGACGGCGCGAATGACAACAACAGCTGGAACTGCGGCGCGGAGGGCCCCACGGAGGACCCGGAGATCAACGCCCTGCGGCGGCGGATGGTGCGCAACGCCTTCGCGCTGCTGATGTGCTCCCGGGGGACCCCCATGTTCCTGGCGGGGGACGAGTTCGGCAACTCCCAGTTTGGAAACAACAACGCCTACTGTCAGGACAACCACATCTCCTGGCTGGACTGGAACCTGCTGGAGCGCAATCAGGAGATGTTCCGCTTCTTCCAGTATATGATCCGCTTCCGCAGGGAGCACCGGGTGGTCCGCGCCGCTTCGGAGGGCGGGGCCTGCGGGTTCCCGGACGTCAGCTTCCACGGCGTCACTCCCTGGCACGAGGGGAGCTTCGGCGGACACGAGCGGTATGTGGGAGTGATGTTCTCCGGCTGGGAGCGGGACAGCGGGGCCCAGGTGGTCTATGTGGGCTCCAACGCCTGGTGGGAGGACCTGGAGGTCACCCTGCCCGAGCTGCCCGCCTCCATGTCTTGGGAGCTGTCGGCGGACACCTGGCAGGCGGAACAGCGGCCCCGGCCCATCTTGGGAAAGGGGATTACCGTCCGGGCCAGGAGCGTGGTGGTGCTGACCGGACGTTAGGCCATGTTCAGGACCCGCTTCCTCCCTTGGCGGGACGCATCACGGGACAGAAAAAGCAAATCAATAAGAGGTGTACGATCTTTGAACCACAAAACCTTTGCCGCGGCCTTTCCGGCGACCATACCCGTGCTGGTGGGCTATCTGGCCATTGGTCTGGCTTTTGGTCTGATGCTCCAGTCGGCGGGCTACGGGGCGGGGTGGGCGTTTCTCATGAGCCTGACCATCTACGCAGGCTCGGGGCAGTACCTGGGGGTGGCGCTGCTGGCCGCCGGAGCCTCTCTGGGGGAGACCGCCTTCCTCACCCTTGTCATCAACTTCCGCCACCTGGTCTACGGCCTGTCCATGCTGGAGAAGTTCCGGGGGATGGGGGCGCGGAAGTTTTATATGATGTTCTCCCTCACCGATGAGACCTACGCCCTGCTCAACTCCGCAAAGCCCCCGGCGGGTGTGGAGGAGCACGACTTCTACTTCGCCGTGGCCCTGCTGGACCAGAGCTACTGGATCATCGGCTCGGTGCTGGGGGCCCTGCTGGGAGCTGCCCTGGGCTTTGACACCACCGGGGTGGACTTCGCCATGACCGCCCTGTTCCTGGTCATCGCCGTGGGCCAGTGGAGGGGCGCGAAGCACCACCTGCCCGCGGTGCTGGGGGGAGCGGCGACCCTGGCCAGCCTGCTGCTCTTCGGCGCGGAGGATATGCTGCCTCCCGCCCTGGCCGCCCTGGTCGTCCTTCTGATCCTCCTCCGGCCCCGGCTGGAGGGGACCGCGCCCAAAGAGGTCAGAAAAGCCCGCGGAGAGGAGGGGAGCACATGCACCTGACCCCTGTTCAGACCCTTTCCATGATCGCCGTCATGGCGGGGGTGACCTTCCTCACCCGGGCGCTCCCCTTCCTTCTCTTCGACCGGGGGGAGCACCCGCCCAGAGTCATCCTCTACCTGGGCCGGGTCCTGCCCCCCGCCATCATCGCCATGCTCATCGTCTACTGCCTGCGGGGGGTGAGCTTCTCCTCCCCCGGCGGCTGGGTCCCCGCCCTGCTGGCCTCCCTGGCCGCCGTGCTCCTCCACCTGTGGAAGGGGAACGATATGCTCTCCATCTTCGGGGCCACCATTTTGTATATGGTGCTGGTCCAGGGCGTGTTCTCCTAGGAGGTGTGGAATGTCCCCACATGTTTTGATTACCGGGGCCTCCCGGGGCATCGGCGCGGCATCGGCGCGGGTCTTTGCCCAGAGGGGGTGGGAGGTGTCCGTCCACTACAGCTCCAGCCGGGACAGCGCCCAGGCCCTGGTCCGGGCGCTGGCCGGGCTGGGGGCGCGGGCGGTCTGCGTGCAGGCGGACGTGTCCCGCCCTGGACAGGCGGAGGACATGGTGCGGCAGGCGGAGGACGGCCTCGGCCCTCTGGACGCGGTGGTGTGCAATGCCGGAGTGGCCCTGCCCCAGCGCCTGCTCACCGACACCCCGCCGGAGGAGTGGCGGCGGCTCATGTCGGTGGACCTGGACGGGATGTATTACACCCTCCGGGCGGCCATCCCCGGCATGGTCCGGCGGCAGCGGGGAGCTATTGTGACGGTGTCCTCCATGTGGGGGCTCACCGGCGGCTCCTGCGAGGTCCCCTACTCCGCGGCCAAGGCGGGGGTCATCGGCCTGACCAAGGCGCTGGCCAAGGAGCTGGGGCCCTCCCGTATCCGGGTGAACTGCGTGGCCCCCGGGGTCATCGACACGGACATGAACCGCCATCTGGGCCCGGAGGTCCTGGCTGGACTGGGGGAGGACGCCCCCCTGTGCCGCGTCGGACAGCCGGAGGAGGTGGCGGAGGCGGTGGAGTTCCTGGCCTCGGAGCGGGCCTCCTTCATCACCGGACAGGTGCTGGCGGTGGACGGCGGCATGGTGATCTGAAGAAAAAATTAAGATTTTTCCCGGCCTGGGTGGTTGTAAAAGGGAGCGGAAATTGATATAATATACAGGTTAAGGGAGTAATATAGAACGAAATCGACCATTATTTCCAAATTTTACATCTGGGCGGCCGCCCCGGCGGCGGCACAGGTCCATGGAGGAGCAACATGAGCCGTTCCAGAGGAGGGGTCGGCGGCTATCGGGGCCGCAGGACCATCACGGATATTTTACGATTCATTGCCATCGCCCTGGCGGTGGTGCTGGTCCTTGTGCTGGCCGGACTCTGGTTTGGGCAGGAGTACATCGTCTACACCGACGACGGACTGCGTCTGGAGCTGCCCCCCTTCCTTCAGAACATGCGGCAGGAGCGCCCCCAGAAGGAGCCGGGGGATGTTTCGTACACCGACACCGAGGGGCCGGACGGGGAGGACGCCTCGCTGAAGGACCCGGCCCAGCCCGCACAGCCTGACCCTCAGCCCTCTGAGCCCCAGCCCCCGGAGCCTGCGTCCGCTGCGGCGGCCTATGAGCTGCCGGTGAGCGCCGTGACCGGCGGAAGCGCCTCCGGCACATTGGAGACGCTGGAGGGGGCCCAGGCCCTGATTCTGGAGATGAAGGGGACGGATGGGCGGCTGGCCTGGAACTCCCAGCATAAAATCGCCCTGCGCTCCGAGGTGAGCGGTCCGGCCGCAGTGAACGCCGCGCTGGAGCAGTGGAACACCGGAGAGACCCATACCGTGGCCCGGGTGTGCTGCTTCCGGGATGACGCCGCCCCCTACCACAACAACGCCCTGGCCCTGCGCCGGGGACAGTACAACTGGCGGGATGAGCTGGGCCTGCGGTGGCTCAGCCCTGCCAGCAAGGACGCCCAGGAATATCTGGCCGCCCTGTGCGGGGAGCTGGCCGCCCTGGGCTTTGACGAGATTGTGCTGGAGCACTTTACCTTCCCCACCCAGGGGAACCTGGAGACCATCGCCCGGGGGGACCGGTACGACCCCGCCCGCTTCCCCCAGGAGGTGGAGTCCTTCCTGACCCAAGTGGAGCAGGCCCTGGCCCCCTATGGGACCGCCCTCTCCCTCCGGCTGGAGGGGGACAGCCTGTCGGAGCACAGCGGCCTCACCCCCCAGCTGGTGGAGCGGTTCGCCGGACGGGTATGGACCGGGGACCTGAGCGCCCTGGAGGGGGCGGGGCTCGCGCTGGACCAGGAGCGGCTGGTGGAGATTGTCCCCCAGCTCCGGGAGGCCAGCCCCGCGGGACTTCAGGCGGTGCTCCAAACCGAAAACTGAGCAAACAGGCGTCCGGTCAGAAGCCTCTGGCCGGACGCCTGGGCCGTATTTCGGGAGAATCCCGACAAAAGTCCGGTCCGCAGAAAAAACACTTGCAATTTAAGAAAAAAATGACTACAATAGAAGCTGGCGATGCCCTCATTTTTGAACGAAAAAGGTGGTGAACACATGGCATTGGAAGCGATTCAGACGGTGGCCCAGGCGGAGGCCAGGGCCAAGGCGGACCGGGAGGCGGCGGCGGCCCAGGCCAAGCAGCAGCTGGCGGAGGCCCAGCGGGAGGCCCGGCAGCTGGTGGACGAGGCCCGCCGCAAGGCCCAGGAGGAGGCCCGCCGGATGATGGCGGAGGCGGAGGCCAAGGCAGCCCAGCTGACCCGGGAGGAGCTGGAGCGGGCCGCGGCGGACTGTGAGACGCTGAAGAAAAATGCCCGGGAGCGGCTGGAAAAGGCCGCGCAGCTCATTGTTGGAAGGGTCGTGGAAGGGTAATGGCTATCGTAAAAATGAAGCGCCTGCGCCTGGTGGCCATGTCCGAGGACCGGGAGCCGCTGCTGCGGCTGCTCCAGCGGATGGGCTGTGTGGAGCTGACCCAGCCGGAGAGCGGCCCGGAGCAGAGCCTGGTCCACCCGGAGCTGGGGGCGCTGGCCGCCGCCAATGAGGAGCGGACGGGTGCTGAACGGGCCCTGGAGGTGCTCAAGCGGTACAAGGCCCTGCCCAAGGCGGGATTCCTGACGCCCAGGCCCGGCGTGGGGGAGGGAGAGCTCTTCGACCAGGAGCGGGCCCGGTCCGCCCGGGAGCTGGCCGGGGAGATCAACGCGCTGGACCGCCGCCTGGCCGCCATCCGGGCGGAGGAGGGCAAGCTGGACGCCCAGAAGGAGGTGCTGCGCCCCTGGACGGCGCTGGATATGCCGCTGGAGACCGGCTCCACCGGCCAGGTGACCATCCAGCTGGGGACCCTGCCCGCCGCCGTCCCTGTGAACCAGGCGGAGGGGGAGCTCCAGACCGCCGGCGAGCTGGCCCAGCTGACCGAGGTGTCCGCGGACCGGGACTTCCGGTACTGCCTTTTGATGTGCCACAGCAGCCAGTCAGAGGCGGCCCTGGAGGCCCTGAAGGCGCTGGGCTGGTCCCGGGCCAACCTCCGGGACTGGACAGGGACCGCGTCGGAGAATCTGGACCGTCTGGGGCAGGAGGCCAAGGCTCTGAGGGCGGAGGCCGCCGAAATCGAAAAACGCCTGTCCGGCATGGGGGAGGCGGCGGAGCCCCTGCGCAAGCTGTCCGACCTGGCCCAGGTGAACGCCAGCCGGGCGGAGTCCCAGGGCAAGCTGCTGGACACCGAAACAACCTTCCTGCTGGAGGGCTGGGTCCCGGAGGAGGTCTGGCCCAAGCTGAAGGGGGAGCTGGACCGGTATCCCTGCGCCTGTGAGGTCAGCGACCCCGGCCCGGACGAGTACCCCCAGGTCCCGGTGAAGCTGAAAAACAACCCCCTGACCAAGCCCCTGAACATGGTCACCGATATGTACTCCCTGCCCGCCTACGGGACGCTGGACCCCAATCCCCTGATGGCCCCCTTCTTCATCCTGTTCTATGGGATGATGATGGCGGACATGGGCTATGGCCTGATTATGATGATCGCCGCGGCGGTGGTCATTAAAAAGGCCAAGCCGGACGGGGCGACTATGCAGTACATGATGCCTCTGCTGGGGCTGTGCGGGGTGAGCACCTTCCTGTGGGGGGCGGCTACCGGCGGCTTCTTTGGGGACCTGATCCCCCAGCTGTTGGCAATCCTCAACCACGGCGAGGCGGCGGATTACACCCTGCCCAAGCTCTTCGACCCCCTGGACAAGGCGGTCAACGTGCTGGTGGGGGCCCTGGTCCTGGGCGTCCTGCAAATTTTCACCGGCATGGCGGTGAGTATGTACAAGCAGATCAGACAGGGGGAGACCATGGCCGCGCTGTGCAATGAGGGCGCGTGGTTCCTGGTGTTCATCCTGGCCGGGGCGGGCTTCGCCCTGGGACAGCTCCAGGCCGGCCTGATCGCCGCGGTGGTGGTGCTGGTCATCACCCAGAGCTATGGCAAGAAGGGCATTGTGGGCAAGGCGATGGGGGTGTTCGGCTCGCTGTATAACGGCATCACCGGCTATTTCAGCGATATCCTGTCCTACTCCCGCCTGATGGCCCTGATGCTGGCCGGCGCGGTGACGGCCCAGGTGTTCAACACCCTGGGCGCGATGAGCGGAAACGTCTTCTTTTTCTTTGTCATCGCCCTGGTGGGCAACGCGCTGAACTTCGCGCTGAATATCCTGGGCTGCTTTGTCCACGACATGCGCCTGCAGTGCCTGGAGTACTTCGGACGGTTTTACGAGGACGGCGGAAAGCCCTTCAATCCCCTGGCGCTCAACACAAAATACTACAAGGTAGTAAAATAAGAGGAGGAAAAGATCATGAATGAATTTGCGCAGATGATGGAAGTTTACCAGAGCGGGAGCGTATTCGGGGCCTTCGGCGGGCTGGCTCTGGCGCTGCTGGGCGCGGGCCTGGCGGTGGGACTGAGCTGTGTGGGCTCCGCCAAGGGCACCGGCATCGCCGGCGAGGCGGGCACCGGCCTGCTCAGCGAGGACCCCAGCAAGTCCGGTAAGGTCATGGTGCTCCAGCTGCTCCCCGGTACGCAGGGCCTGTACGGCATGGTGGTGTGGTTCTTCGCCATCAACAGCATGGGCCTGCTGGGCGGCGACTTCAATGCGCTGCTGTCCAACATGAGCATCTCCAGAGGCATGGCCTACTTCGCCGCCTGTATGCCCATGGCCCTGGGAGGCCTGCTCTCCGCCATCGCCCAGGGACGGGTGGCCGCCGGTTCCATCAACATTTTGGCCAAAAAGCCTGACGACTGGTCCAAGGGCCTGATTCTGTGCGGTATCGTGGAGTTCTACGCCATCCTGTCCCTGCTGGCCTCTATGCTGATGCTGCTGCAGTTCTGATTCCGGGGGTTTCAATATGGAAGGAATCGAAAAAATCACCGCCAAGATCGCCCAGGACGCCAAGGCCGAGATAGACGCGCTGGCCGCCCAGACCGGGGAGAAGCTCCAGGAGCTGCGGGACAGCGCCCAGGCGCAGGCCCGGCAGGAGGCCAACGAGATTGTGGAGCGGGGCCGGAGCGCGGCGGGCGAGCGTCTGCAGCGGCTGAGCTCCGCGGCCCAGATGGAGCGGCGGAAGCTGGAGCTGGCCGCCAAGCAGGAGGTGCTGGGCGAGGCCTTCGAGCTGGCGCTGGAGAAGCTGTGCGCCATGCCCGAGAAGGAGTACATCGAGCTTTTGACCAAGCTGGCCCTCCAGGCGAGCAGCAGCGGGAAGGAGCAGCTCATCTTCTCCCCCAAGGACCGCTCCCGGGTGGGCAAGCAGGTGGTGGTCGCGGTGAACGACGCGCTGGTCCGGGAGCGCGCCCCCGAGCTGCCCAGCGAGGTCACCAAGTCCAAGGTGGGCGCCTTTGTGGATAAGCTGGTCCACTCCACCACCGCCGCCGTCACCGGGGCGGGGATGCTCACCCTCAGCGAGGAGACCCGGGAGATCCAGGGCGGCTTCATCATGGTGGACGGGGACGTGGAGATCAACTGTGCCTTCGAGACACTGGTCCGCCTCCAGCGGGAGAAGATGGAGAAAAAGACCGCTGAGGTGCTGTTCCAGGCATAACAAAATGTCACCCAAGCAACAACGAGAGGAGGGATAGCTTGTCCCACCGAAAAAAGGATACTGACTATCTGGCCATCTCCGCCCGCATCCGGGCCATGGAGAACCGGCTGCTGAACCGGGAGCGGATGGAGCGGATGATCGACGCCAGGGACAACGCAGAGGCAATGAAGATCCTGGCCGAGTGCGGCTATGACGACGCCTCCGGCCTGGACGCGGCGCTGGCCAAGGCCCGGGGAGAGGTTTTGCGGGATATGCAGCAGTCCGCCCCCGACCCCCGGCTGGTGGAGGTCTTTCAGATCAAGTATGACTATCACAACGCCAAAGCAATCCTCAAGGCCCAGGCCAAGGGGAGCGACCCCGCGGGGCTGCTGCTCTCCGGCGGGCGGTACGACGGGGCGCGGCTGTGGGAGGAGTGGCAGAGGGAGTCCCTCAGCGGAGTCACTGACGCCTTCCGCAGAGCGATGCAGTCCGCCGCCGCCGCCCTGGAGGAGGAGCGCGACCCCCAGCGGGCCGACCTGATCCTGGACAGAGCCTGCTATGAGGAGATGGCCCGGCTGGCCAAGGAGCTGGAGAGCCCCTTCCTCCAGGGCTATGTCCGGCTGGCGGTGGACGTGGCCAATCTCCGGGCCGCCGTGCGGGTCCACCGCATGGGCCGGGAGGGGGAGTTCCTCCGCCAGGCCCTGCTGCCCGGGGGAAACGTCTCCGAGCAGACCATCGCCTCCTCCCGGGGGGAGGCTTTGGGAGAGGTGTTCCGCTCCGGACCCCTCGCCCAGGCCGCCGAGCTGGGCGGAAAGCTGTCCCAGGCGGGCAGCGGGCCCCTCACCGGCTTTGAGCGGGCCTGTGACAACGCGGTGACCTCCTACCTGGCCGCCGCCCGCCGGGTCCCCTTCGGAGAGGAGGCGGTGATCGGCTACCTCTACGCCAGGGAGCAGGAGCTCACCGCCATCCGGTCCATCTTCGCGGGCCGGGCCGCCGGTCTGGATGGAGAGACCATCCGGAGCCGGCTGCGGGAAACCTATGTGTAAGGGGGTGGGCAGATGTATAAGATCGCAGTGATGGGGGACCAGGACAGCGTGCTGGGCTTCAAGGCCCTGGGACTGGAGGTGTGCGCCGCCGCCACGGCCGAGCAGGCCCGGGAGGCGCTGCACCGGATGGCAAAGGAGGACTATGCCATCATCTACATGACCGAGCAGCTGGCCGCCCAGCTCCCCCAGGAGATTGCCCGGTACAAGGACGCCCTCACCCCCGCCATCATCCTCATCCCCGGCAAGGAGGGCTCCCTGGGTATCGGCATGGACAATGTGAAGACGGCGGTCGAGCGGGCCGTCGGAGCGGATATACTTTAAAAATTACCCGGAAAGAAGGTTTTAACGCCTATGGGAAAAATCGTTAAGGTCTCCGGCCCGCTGGTGGTGGCCACCGGCATGGAGGAGGCCAACATGGCGGACGTGGTCCGTGTGGGTGAGCAGCGCCTCATCGGCGAGATCCTCACCATGACCGGCGGCTCCGCATCCATCCAGGTCTATGAGGAGACCTCCGGCCTGGGCCCCGGCGCCGACGTGGTCACCACCGGCGCCCCCCTGTCGGTGGAGCTGGGCCCCGGTCTGATTGAGAACATCTATGACGGCATCCAGCGCCCCCTGGAGGTCATCATGCAGAAGGTCAAGGGGAACAACCTGCCCCGCGGCGTGGAGGTCCCCGCCCTGGACCGGGAGAAAAAGTGGGACTTTACCCCCACCGTCAAGCCCGGCGATAAGGTTGTGGGCGGCGATGTCATCGGAACCGTCCAGGAGACCTCCTCCATCCTCCATAAGGTCATGATCCCCCCGAAAATGAGCGGGACCATCGCCTCCATCCAGTCGGGCTCCTTCACCGTCACCGAGACGGTGGCCGTCCTGGAGCAGGACAACGGCCAGAAGGTGGAGCTGTCCATGATGCAGAAGTGGCCCGTCCGTGTGGGCCGGCCCTATAAGCACAAGTATCCCCCCGTCATCCCCCTCCAGTCCGGCCAGCGCATCGTGGACACCTTCTTCCCCGTGGCCAAGGGGGGGACCGCCGCCATCCCCGGCCCCTTCGGCTCGGGCAAGACGGTGATGCAGCACGCCCTGGCCAAGTGGTCCGACGTGGACCTGGTGGTCTATATCGGCTGCGGCGAGCGGGGCAACGAGATGACCGACGTGCTGCGGGAGTTCCCCGAGCTGGTGGACCCCCGCACCGGCGAGTCCCTGATGAAGCGGACCGTCCTGATTGCCAACACCTCCGACATGCCGGTGGCCGCCCGTGAGGCCTCCATCTACACCGGCATCACCATCGCCGAGTACTTCCGGGACATGGGCTACGCCGTGGCGGTCATCGCCGACTCCACCTCCCGCTGGGCCGAGGCGCTGCGTGAGATGTCCGGCCGTCTGGAGGAGATGCCCGGCGAGGAGGGCTACCCCGCCTACCTGTCCTCCCGCCTGGCCCAGTTCTACGAGCGGGCGGGCTCGGTGTCCTGCCTGGGCTCCGATGAGGACCGCCGGGGCTCCCTCACCGCCGTGGGCGCGGTCTCCCCTCCCGGCGGCGACCTGTCCGAGCCGGTCTCCCAGGCCACCATGCGCATTGTCAAGGTGTTCTGGGCCCTGGACGCCTCCCTGGCCTACCGCCGCCACTTCCCCGCCATCAACTGGCTGAACTCCTACTCCCTGTATCTGGACTCCTTGAAGCCCTGGTATGACGAGAACCTGGGCAAGGACTTCCTGGCCAACCGGGAGTGGGCCATGGCTGTCCTTCAGGAGGAGGAGAGCCTGAACGAGATCGTCCAGCTGGTGGGCAAGGACTCCCTGTCCGCCAAGGACCAGATCACCCTGGAGACCGCCAAGGTCATCCGGGAGGACTTCCTCCAGCAGAACTCCTTTGTGGACATCGACTCCTACTCCGAGTACGACCGGCAGTCCCGTATGCTGGCGCTGATCCGGGACTACGACATCCAGTGCCGGGCCGCCGCCGAGAAGGGCGGTTCCCTCACCGATCTGTTTGATATCCCCTCCCGGGAGGGCATCGGCCGCGCCAAGTCCGTCCCGCCCGGGGAGTATAAGGAGAGCTACGCCGGCCTCCAGCTCCAGATGGAGAAGGAGATCGCCGAAATTGGGGAGAAAGGAGCGGATGCGCTGTGATTCGAGAGTATAAGACAATTCAAGAGATCTCCGGCCCCCTGATGGTGGTCAACCGGGTCCAGGGCGTCACCTATGACGAGCTGGCCGAGATCGAGCTCACCGATGGCACGATCCGCCGCTGCAAGGTGCTGGAGGTCAACGGCGACACCGCCGTGGTCCAGCTGTTCGAGGCCTCCGCCGGCATCAACCTGGCCGAGTCCAAGATCCGCTTCCTGGGCCACCCCCTCCAGCTGGCCGTGTCCGGCGATATGCTGGGCCGGGTCTTCAACGGCATGGGCCAGCCCATGGACGGCGGCCCCGCCATCCTGGCGGACGAGTACCGGGACATCAACGGCCTGGCCATGAACCCCGCCGCCCGGGACTACCCCAACGAGTTCATCCAGACGGGCATCTCCGCCATTGACGGGCTGAACACCCTGGTCCGCGGCCAGAAGCTGCCCATCTTCTCGGGCTCCGGCCTGCCCCACGCCAACCTGGCCGCCCAGATCGCCCGCCAGGCCAAGGTGCTGGACGGGGCGTCCAACTTCGCCGTGGTCTTCGCCGCCATCGGCATCACCTTCGAGGAGTCCAACTTCTTCGTGGAGGAGTTTAGACGCACCGGCGCCATCGACCGCACCGTGCTGTTCACCAACCTGGCCAACGACCCCGCCGTGGAGCGTATCGCCACGCCCCGTATGGCCCTCACCGCCGCGGAGTATCTGGCCTTTGAGAAGGGAATGCACGTGCTGGTCATTCTCACCGATATCACCAACTACGCCGAGGCCCTCCGGGAGGTCTCCGCGGCCAAGAAGGAGGTCCCGGGCCGCCGCGGCTACCCCGGCTACCTGTACACCGACCTGGCCACCATGTACGAGCGGGCGGGCCGCCAGCTGGGCAAGGAGGGCTCCATCACCATGATCCCCATCCTCACCATGCCCGAGGACGACAAGACCCACCCCATCCCCGACCTGACCGGCTACATCACC
>JAAWSG010000086.1 GCA_022801435.1 Lawsonibacter sp. | reverse complement strand
CGGGCGATCTTACGAAGGGCCGAGTTGGGCTTCTTGGGGGTGGAAGTACGCACGGCGGTGCAGACACCTCTCTTCTGGGGAGAGGGCAGGTCGGTGCTCCGGTTCTTCAGGGTGTTCAGACCGTGCTGAAGAGCGGGAGAGGTGGACTTGTACGCCGCCTGAGTGCGTCCCTTGCGCACCAGCTGATTAAAAGTAGGCATGAACGGGTTCCTCCTTTCCTGGTTTCTGCCCCTTGACCGGGGCGTAATATATATTTTAACAGAACAGGGAGCTCCTTATTCTGCTAAAACCGGAAAATTTTATGGCTTTACCAGCACCGCCACCGCGGCTCCCACCGCAATGCCGCAGGCCGCGCCCAGATCCTTCATGGTGGGGACCTGGCTCACCGGGACCTGCCGGTTCACCGCCTCCTGCACCAGGGGCTGGAGCATCCGGGGGTCGGCGTCCAGGGCCATAAACAGCCTTGCCGCCCGCCCGTCCCGCAGGGCGCGCCGCACCTGCTTGGCTCCCACGACCTTGTTGGGGCCGCTGAGTTCCTGAATCATTCCGGCAACCCTCCCTTTCCCCAAAGCAGGGGAATTTCATCGGGTAAAAGGACATGGTGTCCCTACCGCCACGAAATGATATTATACCACCCCTATGTCCCCCCGTCAAGGACATTTTTGCGTATTACTTCCAAAATTTCTTCAAAAATGTGCAACCCCCCGCCCCGGTTTTCGTCTATATTGGCAGAGCGGCCCCGTGTGAAGCCCAAATCGCCCTGTGCAGGGACATGGCTTGCCGAGTCCCTGCTGTATGCACCAAAAGGAGGAATTTTTATGAAATGCGCCCTGTCCCTGCTCCTGGCCTGCGCCCTGGGGCTGTCCCTGCTGTCCGGCTGCGCCGGAGCGGATGGTTCCTCTCCCTCCAGCTCCTTTGCGCCGCCCCCTTCAGAGCCCTTTGCCCAGCTGGTGGGCCAGGCCTTTCTCCCCTCTTCCAGCCCCCGAGCGGAGGCGGCTCTGGCAAATTTCGGTCTGGAGCTGCTGAAGCAGTGCCGGACGGCCAACGGGGAAGCGGCTCTGGCCAGTGGGATGGACCACGCCCCCCTCTCCGCTCTGGTCTCCCCCTTTTCCGCTGCAATGGCCCTGTCTATGGCTGCCAACGGAGCGGGGGGCAACACCCTGGCTCAGTTTGAGGAGGTCCTGGGCGGCGGGGCGGATATCAATGAGATCAACGCCGCCTGGGCCCAGTTGACGGGGGATTATCACGCGCTGGGGGGTTCCACCCAGTGCTCCATCGCCAACAGCCTGTGGGTGGACCATAACGGGGGCATTTATGAGGACTTCGCCGCCAAATGCCAGGGGGGCTACGGCGCACAGATCTTCCGTGCGGAGCTGTCCGACTCCCGGATTGTGGACGATTTGAACGGCTGGGTGTCCAAGCACACCAACCGCATGATCCCCCAGATCATCGGCCAGCCCTTCCAGGAGGACACCGCCTGCCTGCTGGTCAACGCCCTGTATCTGAAAAACAGCTGGCTCAGCGAGTTCAGCCCCAACGCCACCCACGAGCGGGAGTTCCATCACGAGGGCGGCTCCGACAGCCGGATGGACTTTCTGGGCAAGGGTTCCGCCACCCTGTCCTGTCTCCAGGGGGAGGGAGCCCAGGGGGTTGTCCTGCCCTATGACGACGGGCGGCTGGCCTTCTTCGCCCTTTTGCCCGATTTATACCCGGATTCCCCCGATTTTGGGGAATGGCTGAGCAGTTTAGAGGGCAACAACCTGACCCAGCTCATCAACAGCCGGGAGGACGCCCTGTTTCTGAGCTTTGCCATGCCCAAGTTCACGGCGGAGTGGAGCGGACATTTGGAGCACATCCTGCCCGGGATGGGCCTGGAGGACGCCTTCCTGCCAGGCGCGGCCAACTTCTCCGCCATGGGGGAGCTTCTGGGGGACTATTACATCTCCCAAATAATCCACGCGGCAAAAATCGAGGTCAACGAAAAGGGGTCCGAGGCCGCCGCCGCGACCGTGGTGGCCGCCAGCGGAGGAGCCGCCGCCCCGGAGGAGGGGATCACCCTGGTCCTGGACCGCCCCTTCCTCTACGGCATCGTGGACCTGCAAACCGGCGTCCCCCTCTTCCTGGGGACCTTTGAGTGACCCGCCTACATCCGGGTCAGGTCCCGAATCCAGCTCCCCGAGGCGACCCGCCGCAGTCCGAAGAAGGATTTTACCACATTCTCCAGCGTCATGGACAGGTAGACCCACAGAATGTCCACCTTCAGCACCGAGCCCAGGAGGACTGCGGCGGGGATGGCCACGAACCACTGGGGCGCGGTGTCGATGAGGGTGGCGATCTTCACGTCCCCGCCCCCCCGAAGGACCCCCACAATGGCCACGCTGTTGCAGTCCCGCACCGGGCGGATGGCGGCCTGGACGGTCATCATCATCACCGCCACCGAGGAGGCCCGGGCGGACATCTTGAACAGCGGGAAGACGAGGGCGGGGGCAATGATGTGGGCAAAGGCCAGCAGAACGGCCCCAATGCCGCAGCCGCACAGGACAGCCAAGGTGGTCATGGCCAGGCCCATGGAGCGCACCTGTTCAGGCCGGCCCGCTCCCACCTCCCGGCCAATGATGATGGAGGCGGTGGCCCCCAGTCCGAAGGAGACCACCATGCAGATCTTGTCCACATTGCCCGCCACGGTGTAGGCGGCCAGGATCTCGGTGCTGCCCTCCATGTGGCCCATGATGGTGGGGAAGACCGAGGCGCCCAGCCCCCAGGTCGTCTCGTTAAAGACCACCGGCCCGCCGTAGACAAGGAAGCGCCGGACCATATCCCGCCCCGGCAGCAGCATCAGGCGGGGGCGCAGCTGGAAGGAGCGGAAAAACCGGATGTGCCCCAGGACGATGAGCAGCTCCACCACCCGGGCGGTCAGGGTCGCCAGCGCGGCCCCCTCCACCCCCAGGGCGGGCGCGCCCAGCTTGCCAAAGATGAGCACCCAGTTCAGGAAGGTGTTCACCAGCATGGAGCTGGTCAGGATGTACATCCCCAGCTTGGGCTTCTCCATACTGCGGTACAGGGAGACGTAGATACAGGTGACGCTGTTGCACACATTGGCCATCCCCGCCCAGCGGCCATACCGGGCGGCCTCCTGAATGACCTCCTGCTGGTTGCCGAAAAAGCGCAGAAATTCCACCGGGAAGGCCAGCAGCACCACCGCCATGACCGAGGCCACCGCCAGCACCGTGTACAGCGCCACTCCGAACACCCGGTTGATGGACTCCATGTCCCGCTTGCCCCAGTACTGGCTGAACAGGACGGTGGAGCCACTCTGGACCCCGAAGATAAACAGCTGGATGACAAACAGGGGCACATTTGCCAGGGTCACCGCCGCCATGGGGACCTCCCCCAGCATCCCCACCATGAAGGTGTCCACCAGGTTCAGACTGCTGGTAATCAGGTTTTGCAGCACGATTGGGGTGGCGAGAGCGGCCACCTCCCGGTAAAAGCCGGGCTTCTGCTTCATATATGAAAACACAGTATTTTCTCCTTTACGACAGACTGGGAAACAGCTGGGCCCTGGCCTCCCGCAGCCCCTGGACCAGGGCGTCCACATCCTCCCGGCTGGTATCCCCCGAAAAGCTGATGCGCAGCGCCCCGTCCCGCTCCCCCTTGGGCAGGCCCAGGGCGGCGAAGACATGGCTGGGCCTCCCCTTGTGGCAGGCCGAGCCGGAGGAGAGGAAGATCCCCCGGTCGCTGAGGAAGCGGACCACCACCTCGCTCTTATAGCCGGGCAGGGTGACGGGCAGGATGTGGGGCACGCCCTGGAGGACCAGCACCCGGAGGCCCTCCACCTCTTCGGTGAGCCTCTGGACGGCGTACTCCCGCAGACCGGCGATGCGGGCCATGGTCTCCTCCCGCTCCGCCCTCCCCAAGCGGACGGCGGCGGCGAAGGCGGCGATCTGCCCGGCGGCCTCGGTGCCCGAGCGCAGACCCGCCTCCTGTCCGCCCCCCAGCAGGAGTGGAGGCAGCTTCACTCCCCTCCGGATGTACAGCGCTCCCACCCCCTTGGGGGCGTGGACCTTGTGTCCGCTCACCGACAGCAGGTCCACCCCCAGCTCCTTTGGGGTGAAGGGGAGCTTCAAAAATCCCTGGACCGCGTCACAGTGGAACAGGGCGGCGCTCCCTCTCTCCCGGAGGAGGCGGCCTGTTTGAGCCACCGGCAGGAGGGTCCCCAGCTCGTTGTTCACCAGCATCATGGACACCAGCGCTGTGTCCGGCCGGAGGGCGTTCTCCACCTGCTCCAGGGTGATGTCCCCCTGGCGGCCGGGCTGGAGATAGGTGACCTCATACCCCTGCCGCTCCAGGGCCCTGCAGGGCTCCAGCACGGCGGCGTGCTCGATGGCGGTGGTGAGGATGTGCCGCCCCGCCCGCCGGTTGAGGGCCGCGCCGCACTGGATGGCCCAGTTGTCGCTCTCGGTTCCGCCGGAGGTAAAGAACAGCTCCTCCGGCCCGCAGCCCAGGGCGTCCGCCGCCTCTTTCCGCCACTCCCGCACCCGCTGGGCCGCCTGACCGCCGAAGGAGTAGACCGAGGAGGGATTGCCCCACCCCTGGGTCATGGCCTCCGCCGCCGCCTGGACCGACTCAGGCCGCACCCGGGTGGTCGCGGCGCTGTCAAAATAGTGAAACACCCCATCCGCCTCCCAATTGAAATTCAGTAACGGCTATTCTATGCCCTTCCGCCCGGAAAGTCAATACCCGTCGAAGCCTAAAAAACCGCCCGCGGCTCAGTCGAACCGCGGGCGGCGCTGTCTGTGCTCCCCTCCTGCGCGGAGCGGGGCGTTTTTTCTTACAGGTAGGTCTGGTAGTCCCGGTAATTCTCCTCCAGGAGCCGGGGGGTGTCCAGTCCGTAGGGACACCTGCTGCTGCACTGTCCGCAATGGAGGCACTGTTCAATGCGCTTCATGTTCTCCTGCCACTCCTGGGACAGCCACCCGGCGGCGGGGGCCCGGCGGAGCATCAGGGACATCCGGGCGCACTGGTTGATCTCAATCCCCATCGGGCAGGGCATACAGTAGCCGCAGCCCCGGCAGAAGTCGCCGGCCAGCTCCGAGCGGTCCTTGCCAATGACGGCCTGGTACTCCGGAGTCAGCTGGGGGGCCTCCCGCACGCAGGAGAGGAACTGGTCCAGCTCCCACTCGTGCTGCACCCCCCAGATGGGGACCACCCCGGGCTGCTGGGCCATCCAGGCCGCGGCGGCCATGCCGTCCCGGATGAGTCCCCCCGCCATCCCCTTCATGGCCACAAAACCCATGCCGTTTTTTTGGCACTTGTCCACCAGCTCCTGCTCCTGGGGACCGGCCAGATAGCTGTAGGGGAACTGGAGCAGCGCGTACAGCCCGGAGTCGATGGCCTCATGGGCGACGGCCAGACGGTGGTTGGTAATGGCGATGTGGCGGATTTTCCCCTGGACCTGGGCCTCCAGAGCGGCGTCGTACAGGCCGTCCTCCCCGCCGGGCCGGGGGACAAAGGCGGGGTTGTGGAACTGGTACACGTCGATGTAACCGGTGTTCAGGGCCTTCAGGCTGGCCTCCAGGTCCTTCCGCAGCGCCTCCCCGGTCTGGGCCATGGTTTTGGTGGCGATGACCACCTGCTCCCGCATCCCCGCGAAGGCATAGCCCAGCTTCTCCTCGCTGTCCGAGTAGGCCCGGGCGGTGTCGAAGTAGTTCATCCCCCCGTCCGCCGCTTTGCGGAGCAGATAGGCCGCGTCCTCTTTGGAAATACGCTGGATGGGCAGACAGCCGAAGCCATTCTTTTCAATCTCGATGCCGGTGTGACCCAATGTTATCTTCATGCTGTACCTCCTGTCGAATAATCTGCCTCTATTGTATGGTGGGCGGGCCCCTGTGTCAATACCCGGTTTGGTCTTGGAGGCACTGGAATCAGGCGTAGAAAAACAAGAATCAGGGGGTTGATTCGGGATTCATATTGTATAGCTCCAGCTCGTTCAGCCGGACCGTCCCGTCCGCCCCGGGGTCCAAGATCTCCAGCCAGAAGCTCTGGGCGGTGAGCTGCTTCACCGTTCGGGTGGTGACGTCCTGGGTGTTGCCGTGCACCTCATCGAACTGTATCCACTGCTCTTTCTCCTCGTCGTAATAGCTGATGCGCCAATCACGGGTGTTCTCCCCCTGGCTCCCACCGTGGCGGAGGACATAGGTGTCAAACGTCAGCTCCCGGCCCAGGCTGATGCAGAGATTGTGGGTTTTCTCTCCATTGGCCGCGCTGTCCTTCCGGGAGGCCTGCCACTGGGTATTGGGGTCCCCGTCCATCAGGTTGCTGGCCGCGTACTGGGGGGACGCCTCTCCGGAGACTTCATAGGGGAATGCCCCCGTGCAGAGATTGAAGCCCTCCAGCGTGGGATAGGTGGGATTGGAGATTGGCTGAAATTCGTCATAACTCCCAGTGCAAAGAGCAAGATTCGATCCTTTTTTAAGAAAGAGATGCGTGAGGAAAACGAAAAACACGGTCGGG
>JAAWSG010000013.1 GCA_022801435.1 Lawsonibacter sp. | reverse complement strand
TGAGGGCTACCTGACCAATGGCAAGCCTATCACCGAGGAGAACATCAAGGCGATGCTGGCTGAGGCGGAGAAGGGGATGCCGGAGGGGACAATATGGAATGAAGATAGCAAATACAATTATACAACCAAATTCTTTGGAAAATCGTGGGCTGGTGGTTGTAATTCTTTTGCTGCTACCTTATCAGACTACATTTTTGGCAAGAATGCACCTATAACTAAGCATCAAAATTTTAACTCTATCAAAGTTGGTGATGTAGTCTACTTGAAAAACAGTGAAACAGGGTATAGCCATGTAGTATTTGTGACTGATCTTCAGACCACAACCAGTGACTCTTATATGTATGCGGATGGAAACAACCCAGAGATCCTGTGGGAAGGATACGATTACCGTAACAATTGGAGTGCTACCCAGAAAGCCGAGACCTACGTCTACTCCCGCTACTAATCGAACACCCAACATCCAAGGCCCCTGGGGTTTCCCGGGGGTCTTTTCTTTTGTCCTCCTGCGCGTGCAGGGACACAACTTGTCGTGCCCGTTTCCGCGCCCCCAGAAAAAGGGATGGACGGCGGGGCGATTTTGTTGTAGAATAGGGGGACAAGCTTTTTCAAGAAGGAGGGAGACCCATGCCGCAAACAGCCATGTTTCCCGGTCAGGCGCTGGCCATGACGGGGCAGGCGGCGGACCGGCTGCTCAAGCTGGACAGCGGAGACGCCGCGCTGCTCTACCTGCACCTGCTGCGCCGGGGCGGGCTGGAGGGGCTGGGCTGGCCCGAGGGGAGGCTGGCGGGGGCTCTGGAGCAGCTGCGCACCCTGGGCCTTGCTCCCAACGCCCCTCCGCCCCCTGCCGCCGTCCCCCCTCCGCCCCCCGAGGCCCCTCCCCCCGACTACGCCACGGCGGACATCAGCCGGGCGCTGGAGGACGCGGGCTCCACCTTCCCCCCGCTGGCGGACGAGGTGGAGCGCCAGCTGGGCAAAAAGCTCTCCACCCAGGACCTGAAGACCCTCTACACCCTCTATGACCACCTGGCCCTGCCCGCCGAGGTCATTCTGATGCTGGTGGGCTGGTGCGCCGAGGAGATGGAGCGCAAGTACGGCCCGGGCCGGAAGCCCACCATGGCCCTGCTCCGGAGGGAGGGGTTTCTCTGGGCCCGGAAGGAGGTGGACACCCTGGAGCGGGCGGAGGAGCACATCCGCCGCCTCACCCGCCTGCGGGGGCGGGAGTCCCAGGTGCTCCGCCTGCTGGACATCGAGCCCCGGCCCCTGGTGGAGCGGGAGCGGAGCTACATCGCCGCCTGGGACAGCATGGGCTTTGACGACAGCGCCATCCGGCTGGCCTATGAGAAGACGGTGCTGAAAAAGCAGTCCATGAACTGGAGCTATATGAACGCCATTCTGTGCCGCTGGCATGAGAAGGGGCTGCACACCGCCGCCGCCGTCCAGGCCGGGGACCGGGACCCCAAGCCCGCCCAGGCGGAGCGCCGGCAGGTCCCCGACCCCGACCAGGAGCGGCGGACCCGGGAGAACATGGAGCGCACCCGCCGGCTGATGGAACAGATGAAACAGGAGGAGAACTAATTGGCTTACGACACCAATGTACTGCGCCGGGCGTCCCAGCGGCTGGAGGAGGACCGGCGCCGGCGGGAGGAGGAGCTCCAGGTCAGGCAGACGGACGCCTACCGCCGCCTGCCCCGGCTGCGGGAGCTGGACCGCCGCATCCAGCGCACCATGAGCGGGCTGATGGCCGCCGCCCTGCGCCGGGGGGAGAGCTCCGCCCAGGCCCTCCAGGCGGTGCGTGAGGAGAACCTCAGCCTCCAGCGGGAGCGGGCCGTCCTTCTGGGCTCCATCGGCCTGCCCGAGGACGCCTTAGACAACCGGCCCGCCTGCCCCCTGTGCGGGGACTCGGGCTGGCAGGGGGCCAGGATGTGCCGCTGCCTCCAGGCCCTGTGCGCCCAGGAGCAGATCCAGGAGCTGTCCAAGCTCCTCTTCCTGGGGGAGCAGTCCTTCGACTCCTTCCGCCTGGACTACTACAGCCAGACCCCCTGGCCGGGGCGCGGAGTCTCCCCCCGGGAGAATATGGAGCTGACCTATGACGTGTGCCTGAACTACGCCACAAAATTCGGCCGCTTCGCCATCCGGAACCTGTTCCTGTCCGGCTCCCCCGGGCTGGGCAAGACCTTTTTGTCCGCCTGTATCGCCCGGGCGGTGTCCGAGAGCGGCCACTCGGTGGTCTATGACACCGCGGGGAGCATTTTTGCCCAATTTGAGACCAAAAAATTCCAGCGGGACGGTCAGGACGCCCTGGAGGCCAGGGACGACACCCGCCGCTATGTCAGCTGCGACCTGCTCATCCTGGACGACCTGGGCAGCGAGCTGACCACCCAGTTCACCCAGTCCGCCCTGTACGAGCTGGTGAACACCCGCCTGGTCAGCCAGCGGCACACCGTCATCTCCTCCAACCTGTCCATGGAGGAGGTCCGCCGCCGCTACGCCCCCCAGATCTCCTCCCGGCTGGAGGGGGAGTACCACCTGCTGGAGTTTTTTGGAGACGACATCCGGCTGCTGAAAAAGAATCTCATCTGATTTTGGAGGACCTATGCTGCCTTACGCACTGCTTGCCGCCGCTCTGGTGGCCCTGGACCAGCTGGTCAAATACCTGGTCATGACCCGCATCCCCCTGGGGGAGCACGTCCCCTTCCTCCCCCAGCTCCTGGACCTGACCTATGTGCAGAACACCGGGGCCGCCTTTTCCATGTTCTCGGAGCACACCTGGGCACTGGCGCTGCTCTCCCTGGTGATGTCCGTCCTGCTGGCCCTGGCCCTGTGGCGGGAGCTGTTCAGGCATCCCCTGGGCAAGCTGACCCTCACCCTGCTGCTGGCGGGGGCGGTGGGCAACCTCATCGACCGGGCGTTCCGGGGGTTCGTGGTGGACATGTTCAACGTGCTCTTTGTCCGCTTCGCCGTGTTCAACGTGGCGGACATCTGCGTGGTGACCGGGGGAATCGCCGCGGGTCTGTACTATCTGTTTTTGCAGGAGCGGCTGGAGGGACGCCGCGCCGGAGAGGAGGAGCATGACCACCCTGCGCCTGACCGCTGAGCGGGAGGGGGAGCGGGCGGACGCCCTCATCGCCCGGCTGGTCCCCGAGCTGACCCGCTCCGCCGCCCAGCGGCTGCTGGAGGGGGGCGCGGTCACCCTGGAGGGAATCCCTCTGCGAAAAAAGGACCGCCCCGCCCCGGGCAGCGTGCTGGCCCTCACCCTCCCCGACCCGGAGCCGGTGGACCTGATCCCCCAAAATATCCCCCTGGACGTGGTCTATGAGGACGGCGACCTCATTGTGGTGAACAAGCCGGTGGGGATGGTGGTCCACCCCGCCCCGGGACACCCGGACGGGACCCTGGTCAACGCCCTGCTCTTCCACTGCGGCTCCAGCCTGTCCGGGGTGGGGGGAGCGCTGCGACCCGGCATCGTCCACCGCATCGACCAAAACACCTCCGGCTTGATTCTCGCCGCCAAGAACGACCGCGCCCACCTGGCTCTGGCCGCTCAGCTCCAGGACCACAGCCTGGCCCGCACCTATGAGGCGGTGGCGGCGGGGGGCTTCCGGGAGGACGCGGGCACGGTAAACGCCCCCATCGGCCGGCACCCCTCCGACCGGAAAAAAATGGCGGTGGACCCCAGAAACGGCCGCCCCGCCGTGACCCACTGGTCCGTTCTCGCCCGGTACGGCTCCCGCACCCATCTGGAGTGCCGGCTGGAGACGGGGCGCACCCACCAGATCCGGGTCCACCTGGCCTCCATCGGCCACCCCCTCCTGGGGGACCCGGTGTACGGCGGGCGGGGGACCGCCTTCCCCGGTCTGGCCGGACAGTGCCTCCATGCCCGGCGGCTGCGCTTCCTCCACCCCGCCACGGGACTGCCGGTGGAGCTGGAGTGCCCCCTCCCACCCTGGTTCACCCAGGTGCTGGAGCGGCTGCGGACCTCCTGATTTTCCCTCAGACCCGGCCGGCGCCGGGTCATTTTTATGCGGTTCCCCCAAAAGAAAGGGTTTTGCGCCTGCTTTTCCGTTAGACAGTACAAAATCGAAAAAAGGAAAAACTTCCTCTTGACTTTACCGCTTTTTTGCATTACACTTCAACAGAACAAAGCGTCAAAGCAAATACAGAGAGGACCTGATCCCTATGGCTGTCAAACTGATTCTGCTTCTGGTATTTTTCAGCTCCATGGTGGGCATTGGCCTGTACTGCCGGAAAACCGCCGCCGATGTCAGCGGCTTCGTGCTGGGGGGACGGTCGGTGGGACCCTGGCTCACCGCCTTCGCCTACGGGACCTCCTACTTCTCCGCGGTGGTCTTCGTGGGCTACGCCGGGCAGTTTGGATGGAAGTACGGCATCGCCGCCACCTGGGCGGGGATTGGAAACGCGATTCTGGGCTCTCTGCTGGCCTGGGTGGTGCTGGGCCGGCGCACCCGAATCATGACCCAGCACCTGGACAGCGCCACCATGCCCGAGTTCTTCGGCAAGCGCTTCGGCTCCCGCTCCCTGAAAATCTCCGCCTCCATCATCATCTTCATCTTCCTCATCCCCTATACCGCCAGCCTGTACAACGGCCTGTCCCGGCTGTTCGGCATGGCCTTTGACATTGACTACGCGGTCTGTGTCGTTGTCATGGCGGTCCTCACCGGAGTGTATGTCATCGCCGGAGGCTACATGGCCACCGCGATTAACGACTTCATCCAGGGCATCATCATGCTCTTCGGCATCTGCGCGGTCATCGGGGCGGTGCTCCGCAGCCAGGGGGGATTTCTGGAGGCCCTGACCCGGCTGGCTCAGGTGCCCAACGAGACCGCCTCCGGCCCGGTGGCGGGCGCGCCCGGGGTATTCGCTTCCTTCTTTGGCCCCGACCCGGTAAACCTGCTGGGGGTGGTCATCCTCACCTCCCTGGGGACCTGGGGCCTGCCGCAGATGGTCCAGAAGTTTTACGCCATCAAGAGCGAGAAGTCCATCAACACGGGCACGGTAATCTCCACCCTCTTCGCCCTGGTGGTGTCGGGCGGGTGCTACTTTCTGGGGGGGTTCGGACGGCTGTTCTCCGGCGTGGTGGGGGTCACTGAGGCCGGGACCCCGGTGGGCGGCTTTGACGCGGTCATCCCCGCCATGCTCTCCGGACTGCCCGACCTGCTCATCGCCGTGGTGGTCATCCTGGTGCTCTCCGCCTCCATGTCCACCCTCAGCTCTCTGGTGCTCACCTCCAGTTCCACCCTCACCCTGGACCTGCTCAAGGGACACGTGGTCAAGGATATGGACGAAAAAAAGCAGGTTTTTATTATGCGCTGCCTCATCGTGGTGTTCATCGCCATCTCGGTGGTGCTGGCCATCATCCAGTACCGCTCCAGCGTCACCTTCATCGCCCAGCTGATGGGCGTGTCCTGGGGCGCGCTGGCGGGAGCGTTCCTTGCCCCCTTCCTCTACGGGCTGTACTGGAAGGGGGTCACCAAGGCCGCCTGCTGGACCAGCTTCATCTTCTCCACCGTGGTCATGCTGGCGGACATCTCCCCTCTGAAGGCCCACTTCCCCGCCCTTCTGGTCTCCCCCATCAACTGCGGGGCGTTCTGTATGATCGCCGGGCTGATTCTGGTCCCGGTGGTCTCCCTCCTCACCCCCAAGCCCAGCCAGAAGCTGGTGGAGGACGCTTTCTCCTGCTACGAGGAAAAGGTGCTGGTCAGCCAGAGGCAGGCGCTGGGCGAGAAAAACTAGCTTTCTCTCTTTTTTCTCATAGCGGAAGGACCTGCGGCCGCGCTTCCCGCCGCAGGTCCTTCCCAGCTTTCCGGTGAAAGGACGTGCTCTTTTTGATCGTTGATCTCCACACCCACACCTTCCCCGACTCCATCGCCCCCGCCACGGTGGACAAGCTCCAGGCCCTCTCCCACACCCGGCCCTTCTCGGACGGGACGGTGTCTGGCCTGGCCGCCTCCATGGAGCGGGCGGGGGTGGACTGGTCGGTGGTTCTCCCCGTGGCCACCAACCCCCGGCAGGTCCCCCGTGTGAACGACGCCTCCGCCCGCCTGTGCCAGGAGGAGCGGGGACGGGGCATCCTCTCCTTCGGCTGTATGCACCCCGAATTCTCCGACTGGCGCTCCGAGCTGGCCCGCGTCGCCGGGATGGGCCTGAGGGGGATCAAGCTCCACCCGGTCTACCAGGGCACGGACTTTGACGACCCCCGCTTCCTGCGCATCCTGGAGCGGGCGGGGGAGCTGGGACTGCTGACCGTCACCCACGCGGGGCTGGACGTGGGTTTTCCGGGGAAGGTGAACTGCTCCCCGGAGATGGTGCTTCGCGCCCTGAAGCAGGTGGGGCCCATCCCCCTGGTCCTGGCCCATATGGGTGGCTGGCGGTGCTGGGACCAGGTGGAGGAGCTGCTCTCCCATACCGGCGTGTACCTGGACACCGCCTTCTCCCTGGGCAGCATGACCTCCAACGGAGACGGATACTACCGCCCGGAGGACCTGCCGCTGCTGGGGGAGGACCAGTTCCTGCGTCTGGTCAGAGGGTTTGGCGCAAAGCGGGTCCTCTTTGGCACGGACAGCCCCTGGGGAGACCAGAGCGCGGACCTGGCGCGGCTCCGGGCCCTGCCCCTCACTGGGGAGGAACGGGACGCCATTTTGGGGGGGAACGCGCAAAGGCTGCTGGACCTCCCTGCGCGGTCATAGCAAGCACGCTCCGCGGACCCGTGCAGGGAAAGAATTTGCCGTGTCCGCAATCACCCGAGCCACGGCGGAAAAACAGCGGACACGTCCCTACCAAACTATCAAGACAGGAGAAGATCAATATGCGGCAGGCAGTCATTGTAGGTCTGGGGCTGATTGGCGGCTCCATTGCCGGGGCGCTGGCGGGGTTTGAGGATTTTATCCGGGTGGGGGTGGACGTAAGCCAGCCCACCCTGCGCCACGCCCTGGAGCACGACATTGTGGACCGGGCAGAGGAGGACCCCCAAAAGGCTCTGGCGGAGGGGGATCTGGTCATCCTCTGCCTCCACCCCCAGGGGATTGTGGACTTTCTTTCCCAGCACCGGGAGCACTTCAAGCCGGGGGCCATGGTCACAGACGTGTGCGGGGTCAAGTCGGCGGTGCTGGAGGCGGCCCGGGTCCTGCCGGAACAGGTCTCCTTTGTGGGGGGGCATCCCATGGCGGGGTCGGAGCACTCAGGCATCCAGTACGCCCGGCCTGATCTGTTCCGCGCCGCCCACTATATCCTCACCCCCAACGGCCAGTCCCGTCCGGAGCACGTGGCCCTAATGCACCAGCTGGCCGCCCACATTGGCTGTGCCGACGTGGTGGAGACCAGCCCGGAGCAGCACGACGCCATTATCGCCTACACAAGCCAGATGATGCACATTATTGCGGTGGCGGTGTGTGACGACCCCAGCCTGTTTCTCTACCAGGGCTTTGAGGGGGACTCCTTCCGGGGATGTACCCGGGTGGCCGCTCTGGACGTGCCCCTGTGGACCCAGCTCTTCTCCATGAACGCCCCCGCCCTGTGCGCCGCTCTGGAGACCTTGGAGGAAAACATCCGTCTGTACCGGCAGGCCATCCAGTCGGGGGACCGCGCTCAGCTGTCCAGCCGGCTGGCTGTCTCCGCCGAACGGAAGAGGAGGATGAACCGGCTGGCCCAGGAGTCGGGGGCCACGGGCTGGCGGTACTCCGACTCGTAAGCCAATCTTGACACACGGCAAGACCCCAGCTGATGCCGGAGTGCAACCCCCATAGACAGCAAGACCCCCCGGCTGACGCCGGGGGGTCCTGCCTGTGTGTTGTAAAGGAGAGGGAGAAATGGGAGATATCTTCTCTGTAGCCTTGCTACGGGATTATCATAAAACATAATTGCGGCAATTTCGTGACCGCCCCGTGAACTTTTTGTAAACTCCCCCGCCTCCGGGTTTCAGTCCTTCAGCCGCTCCTCCAGGGCCCTGTCATAGATCTCTATGGGGTGGGCTCCCACCTTCCGGTCCACCTCTTTCCCCTCCTGGAAGAGGATGACCGTGGGGATGCCCATCACGCCGTACTGCATGGCCAGCGCCCGCTCCTCGTCCACATTGAGCTTGCCGATGACCGCCCGGCCCTCATACTTCTCCGCCAGCGCCTCCATCACCGGGCCCAGGGGCTGGCAGTGGGAGCACCACTCCGCCCAAAAATCCACCAGCATCAGCCCTCCGCTGTCCAGTGCGCTTTGAAAGCTCGTTTGGTTAAACTGTGTCATTGACCGTTCCTCCTTTTGGTTCTGTGCCCCTAGTCATAGATGGGGTTGATGGGATTGTACCTGATTATTTCCAACGCTGTTATGACCTTATACCTCCAAATTTTAGTTTTTGACTTCCAACGACGCCCGGAGGCGTTTCGGCTGGTAGTCGGTCAGCCATCATCAGGTGGGTTAGGCAGAGAGCACGTCAACCGCAAAGACACGGCATCCGTGCGACTCATACGCGGCTTTGACCTCCTCCGGCGTGGGTCCGTCATCTCCTCGCTATAGCCGCACCGCTCCAACGTAACTGAGCGGTTTCCGTTGTCGTGCCAAACGATCATATGTGTCATTTTCCTTCCCTTGTGTCCTGTTGTGGTGTGGTAAGTGAAAAGAGCGCAAGCCCTGAAAACTGAATAGGGCTTACACTCTTTTCTGTTATGGTTTGGGGTTATGCGTCTTCAAGCATTGCTTGGAATGTTTCTATGAGTTCTTTCAACTGCTGATTCTCAGGAGATTCCTCTTGTGCTTTGCTCAGGGATGAAAGTGTAAGCCTTACAAACCCCTGAAATTGTTTGTTCGTCATTCCCATATCATTCACGCTTTCTACCGCCTTTCATGGTTTTTAACCATTATAGCGGATTTTCCGGTGAGTGTAAACCCTATTCAGCTTTCAAGGTGCTTTAGCTTGGGTGTTGCCCCCCTTGCCTTACAAGTACATTATAGCATGATTACGAAAATACGCAAGATGGGAGGCCGGACAAGTACAGCCAGCCACAACAGATATATAGGCATACGACCGCGTTAACCTTACTGAGCCAAAGGGAGACGCTGTTTAGCTGTGAATAAAGCTTCGGGCATATGTCCCCTGTTTCCCCCGGGACGCAAGGAATTTTGAAAATCCCGTCATACCTCTTGCAATTGGCGGCGGCTCTGGTGTAAAATAGGGCCATTGAAAAGGAGGAGGGGCCTTTATGCCGGAAGAGATCAAAGCCGCCTTGGATTCGGGCGGAACAGAGAGCCAGAATTTTATTCATCAGTTCATTTCAGAGGACATCGCGCCGGGAGGGCGGTGCGCCGGGATGCAGGTACACACCCGCTTTCCCCCGGAGCCCAACGGATATCTGCACATCGGGCACTGCAAGGCGCTGACCATCGACTTTGGCACTGCGGAGAAGTTCGGCGGCATCTGCAACCTGCGCATGGACGACACCAACCCCACCAAGGAGGACGAGGAGTTCGTGGACGCCATCCAGGAGGACATCCACTGGCTGGGCTTCGACTGGGGGGACCGGTTCTTCTATGGCTCGGACTACTTTGAGGAGGACTACCGCCAGGCGGAGCTGCTCATTCAAAAGGGACTGGCCTACGTCTGCCAGCTGACCCCGGAGGAGTTCCGGGAGTACCGGGGAGGGGTAGGGGTCCCCGCCCGCAGCCCCTGGAGGGACCGGCCCGTGGAGGAGAGTCTGGACCTCTTCCGCCGGATGCGGGCCGGGGAGTTCCCCGACGGGGCCATGACCCTCCGGGCGAAAATCGACCTGGCCAGCGGCAACTTCAATATGCGGGACCCGGTGATCTACCGTATCAACCACCTGCCCCACCACCGCCAGGGGAACAAGTGGTGCATCTACCCCATGTACGACTTCGCCCACCCCATCCAGGACGCCCTGGAGGGGATCACCCACTCCCTCTGTTCCCTGGAGTTTGAGGCCCACCGCCCCCTGTACAACTGGGTCATTGAGCACTGCGACCTGCCCAGCAAGCCCCGGCAGATCGAGTTCGCCCGGCTGGGCATCAACTACACCGTCATGTCCAAGCGGAAGCTGCGCCGGCTGGTGGAGGAGGGCCGGGTTGCCGGCTGGGACGACCCCCGTATGCCCACCCTGTGCGGCCTGCGGCGGAGAGGGTACACCCCCCGGTCCATCCGGAACTTCTGCGAGCGCATCGGGGTGGCCAAGGCGGCCAACGTGGTGGAGTACGCCTTTCTGGAGCACTGCCTGCGGGAGGACCTGAATGAACACGCCCAGCGGGCCATGGCGGTGCTGCGTCCCGTCAAGCTGGTTATTTCCAACTACCCCGCCGGCCAGTCCGAGACCTTCCAGGTGGAGAACAACCCCAACGACCCCGCCGCCGGGACCCGCCCGGTCACCTTCTCCCGGGAGCTGTGGGTGGAGGCGGAGGATTTTCTTCCCGAGCCCGTCCCCAAATATAAGCGGCTCTACCCCGGCGGGCCTGAGTGCCGTCTGAAGGGGGCCTACCTCATCAAGTGCGTGGGCTATGAGACCGACGAGGCGGGGAATGTCATTGAGATCACCGCCGAGTACGACCCCGACTCCCGGGGAGGCAACCCCGCCGACGGCCGGAAGGTGAAGGGGGCCACCATCCACTGGGTGGACGCCGCCACCGCCGTGGACGCCCAGGTGCGGCTGTACGACAATCTCTTCGCCGACGAAAACCCGGACGCCGGCGACAAGGATTTTTTGGACTGCCTCAACCCCGCCTCCCTGGAGGTGCTGGAGGGCTGCAGGCTGGAGGCCTCCCTGGCGTCCGCCCAGCCCGCGGACCGGTTCCAGTTCCTCCGGCTGGGCTACTTCTGCGCCGACAGCAAGGACTCCCGGCCCGGCGCTCTGGTGTTCAACCGCTCGGTCAGCCTGAAGGACAGCTTCAAGCCCGCCAAATAAGAAAAAATCCCCCTGCGCCCGCTCCCGCGGGCGCAGGGGGTATGCTTCGTCAGAGGGGAGCGCCGTCCAGCAGCTCCTGGACCAGCTCCACTGCCCGGCAGTACCTCTCCTCATAGCCGCCGCTGATACACACGAAGCTCCGGCGGCGGCGCTCCAGCAGGTCCTTAATCTGCCGGGAGTACTTCTCCCGGTGGTCCCGGATGACCGGACTGCGGTCCCCGTCCTGGACAAAGGCCACATCGGGCTCCAGAAAGAGGATGAGGTCGTAGGTGTTCAGGGCGTCCAGGGCATCGGACAGGGCGGCGTTTTTCTCAATCTCCGGGTCCTCCAGAAAATTCATATAGAACTGGGTCACCAAAGCGTCCGTGTCGATGAAGAGCACTTTGCTGCTGTGCTCCAGGGCCCGCATCTCGTTGAGCTTGTGCTGGAGGAGGATCTCGGTAAAATCCTGGGAGAGCATCATCCGGTCGGTCCCTGACTTCTCGGACAGCTCCCGCCCCGCCTCGGCCACGTAATTGGTGTTGAACCGGCGGGCCAGGCTGATGGTGAGGGTGGACTTCCCGGTGCTCTCTCCCCCCATCAGCAGCACCTTCCGGACGTACCAGGGCCGGACCGGCTCAGGCAGCCAGTCCCACCGCCGGTATGGATTTTTTCGGATCTCGGTGGAGCTCATCCCGTTCCGGGGGAAGATGTACAGGGCGCTGTCCGGGTAGCACAGGTTCCAGAAGCTGTCCTCCCCGTAGTCGTCCCCGCAGAACACCACGTCGATGGGCGCTCCGATCTGGGCCTTGACGGCGGCGGCGTCCTTCTCCCACAGATCCCGGGTGTAGTCCGCCTTGGCTGCGGCGCTGTCCTCCAGGGTGAGGATGGCCACGTTCCCCAGGTGGCAGGTCAGCTGATACAGCCAGCGGTAGCGCACCCGGTACGGGACCTCCCCGCGGTTGACCCCCACGCTCAGGACGATGTACAGCCGCCGGCACAGGCTGGCCGCCTGGAGGATGCAGTCCACATGGCCCAGGTGCAGGGGGTTGAAGGAGCCGCCGTACATGCCGGTCTCATACTGAAATCCCATTGGCGCTCCCCTCCCGGTTCCAGCGGATGTACATGATGACGGCGTTGACCAGATAGACGCTCCACATGGCCAGGGTGGCGACGGTCTCTCCCCCCTGGGTGAAGTGGACCCCCCACATGATGACCGTGACCACGTCCACCACAATCCACAGCACCCACTGCTCGGTCAGGCGCTTGACGGACAAAATCTGGGCGGCGACCGAGATTACCGTGCTCATGCTGTCGATGTAGGGGAGGCTGCCTCCCAGGGCCTTGAGCACCTGGGCGTATAAAAAAATCCCCGCCGCCGTCAGGCCGTAGACCAGAAGGCCCTGTTTGGGGGGCAGCTTCTCCTTGCGGACCTCCCCGGTCGCCTCGTCCATATGCCGGCTCCAGGCGAACCAGCCCACAAAATTCATGGGGAAGTAGTACAACAGGTTGAGCATCACCTCGCCGTAGTACCTGGCCTGGAGGGAGATGAGGGCGTAGCACACCACGTTCACTGTCCCGAAGAGGAAGGAGGAGCGCTTGCCCTTGCCGGTGAGGATGACGCACCAGACCCCGGTCAGCGCGGCCAGGAGGCTGACCGGGCTGTCCCGCCAGTAGAGGGAGAGCCCCAGTATCACCGCCGTGGCCGCCCCCAGCCAGACCAGCTCCAGGGGTTTCCAGCCGGTACACTCCCCTCTCCAGAATTTTTGCGTCTTCTGTGTAAGGTTCATATGTTTGCCATCTCCTGAGCTGGATGTACCAGTTAAAAATTGCTGGGAGAATACCGCACTGTTACAACAATCACCTGTTTTTCCTCATCGTCTACACGATAAATCACAGTATAGCGTTCCACCAGCAGTTGACGGTATCCACGGTTTGCATAGACCCCCCGTCTAAGTTTCGGACAGCGGTAGGGCATATGGTACAGAGAATTGATCGCTTTTTCTATCCGCTCCACAAGAGACAGCGCAGTGTCTGGTGCGCGGTGCGACACAGCGATATAGTCATAAATACCGTCCAGGTCCTGCCGTGCATGGGCCGTCATTTTGACACGGTATTCATCCAAAATGCTTCCTCCTCAATTCATCAAACACCTCCTGGGCATCATAGAGCGTGCCAGTCCGGGCATATTCTGCTTCTGACTCCAATATCGCCGTGTCCTGTGCTGCTGTCTCCACCAGGGACTCATAGAGCTCCATACTCATGACCACCATATCCCCGTACCCGTCTTTGGTGAAGAAAACCGGTTCACGACGGGCGTGGCAGAGTTTTGAAATCTCTTCCCCCATTCCTAACTCGGTAATCGGTCTAATCTGCGGCATACCGCCACCTCCTTTTGCTGCCCCCATCATACCACACCGGCCCGGCCCTGTGCAAGCCCCATCTCCCGGCCCCCGTCCGGAAAACGGGGGCCGGGGCAGGTCCGGCTTCGGTTACATATCCATAGCGTCCGCCAGGTGGTCTACCGCGTCATTGACCCTTCTGGCGGCCCGGTGGGCGGCCCGCTTGATCTGCCGGCTGGAGGGGGCCATCACAGCGCCCAGCGCCGCTCCCGCCGCGATTCCCGCGGCCATACCGGTCAAAAAGTGTCCTGTGCCCCCGGAATGGCAGGAATTTCCACACATCATAGTCTCATTTCCTCCTTATTCATTCAGAGAAATCAGCCGCGGCCAATTCTCCGTCCCTGGTAGCTTACCCGGAAAATTTGAAAAACTCGTTGCTAATTCCTGCATCTTACGCTATAATTTTATACAGGTAAGTCTGCGCCCCGCTGGGAGGCAGCGCCAAACGAAGGACGGAGGAGCGCGATGAAGCTTTTAATCAAACATGGACGGGTGGTCCATCCGGTGACGGACACCATCCTGCTGCAGGATATTTTGATCGAGAACGGACGGATCGCCCTGCTGGAGCGGGGCCTGGAGGGGGAGGCGGACCAGGTGGTGGACGCCTCGGGGCTGGTGGTCTGCCCGGGCCTGGTGGATATGCACGTACACCTGCGGGACCCCGGCTTCACCTACAAGGAGGATATCGTCACCGGCTGCGCCGCCGCCGCCCGGGGCGGGGTCACCTCCCTGGCCTGCATGGCCAACACCAGCCCCGCGGTGGACTGCCCGGAGCAGGTGGGCTATGTGCTCAGCCGGGCCAAGCAGGGCTGCGGGGTGAACGTCCTCCCGGTGGCGGCGGTGTCCAAGGGCCTGCTGGGGGAGGAGCCCACCGACGCGGAGGCCCTGAAGCAGGCGGGAGCCGCCGCCCTGTCCGATGACGGCAACAACGTGGACAACGCCAACCTGCTCCGGGACGTGCTCATCCGGGCCAGGCAGCTGGATATGCCGGTGCTGTGCCACTGCGAGGACACCTCCATGGTGGCCGGGCGGGCGGTGAACGAGGGGAGCGTCTCCCGCAAGCTGTGGCTGGAGGGCCGGCCCGCCATCGCCGAGGAGATCATGGTCATGCGGGACGCCAT
Organism: Lawsonibacter sp.; assembly: GCA_022801435.1. Taxonomy (GTDB): domain Bacteria; phylum Bacillota; class Clostridia; order Oscillospirales; family Oscillospiraceae; genus Lawsonibacter. The sequence goes on along the minus strand of JAAWSG010000013.1, from coordinate 33,884 downwards.
GCTGGCGGAGGAGACCGGGGCCCATGTCCACATCTGCCACGTCTCCACCGCCCGGAGCGTGGACATCATCCGCAAGATGAAAAAGAAGAAGGGGGTCACCCTCACCTGCGAGACCTGCCCTCAGTACTTCACCCTCACCGAGGACGAGGTGCTCACCCAGGGGGCGCTGGCCCGGGTCAATCCCCCCCTGCGCACCCGGAAGGACATGAACGGCATCATCGCCGGACTGCGGGACGGGACCATTGATGCCATCGCCACCGACCACGCCCCCCACTCCGCCGAGGAGAAGGCCCGCTCCCTCAGCCGGACCCCCAGCGGGATGATCGGCCTGGAGACCAGTCTGGCCCTCACCCTCACCCAGCTGTACCACACCGGAAAGCTGACCCTCCCCGGCATCATCCGCCGGATGTCCACCAACCCCTCCCACATCCTCCGCCTCCACCGGGGGCACATGTCCCTGGGGGTCACCGCCGACCTGACCGTCTTCGACCCGGACGAGGAGTGGACCATCGACCCGGAGCAGTTCGCCTCCAAGGCCCGGAACACCCCCTTCGCCGGCCGGAGGGTCAAGGGGAAGGTCAAATACACCATCGTCAAGGGGAGAATCATCTATCAGGACCGGTAGGATTGGAGCGAAAGGAGCGGCGGCATGAGACCGCAGGACAGCGAGCCCTTTGCACAAAACGAGAAGGAAAGGAAGAGTCATCATGTCATTTGACGTTTTGCAGGACAAAATCCGGGCCATGAAGAACCCCACTGTGGCGGGTCTGGACGCGCGGATTGAGTACGTGCCTGAGCACATCCGGAGGGCGGCCTTTGAGGAGCTGGGCGTGGGCCGGAACGGGGCGGCGGAGGCCATCTACCAGTTCAACGTGGGGCTCATCGACGCGCTGTGCGACATCGTCCCGGCGGTCAAGCCCCAGTCCGCCTACTATGAGAACCTGGGCTGGCCCGGGATGGAGGTGCTGGAGCGGACCATCCGGTACGCCAAGGAGAAGGGGATGTTCGTCATCGCGGACATCAAGCGGGGGGACATCGGCTCCACCGCCGCCGCCTACGCCGAGGGCTGGCTGTCCGGGGTCAAGGTGGAGGGCCAGGTGCTCAAATCCTTTGACGCCGACTGCGTCACCCTCAACGGATATATGGGCTCGGACTCCATCAGGCCCTTCCTGGAGGCCGCCAGGGAGGAGGACAAGTGCGTCTTCGTCCTGGTCAAGACCTCCAACCCCGGCTCTGGGGAGCTCCAGGACATTGTGGCGGGGGAGCGGCTGGTCTACCAGGTGATGGGGGACCTGAACGCCCGCATCGCCGCCGGGACCGAGGGCAAGTACGGCTACACCATGGCGGGGGCGGTCACCGGGGCCACCTATCCCCAGGACATTCGGGACCTGCGCCGGCGGCTGGAGTCCACCTTCTTCCTGGTCCCCGGCTACGGCGCCCAGGGCGGGACCGCCCAGGACGTGCAGTACGCCTTTGACAAGTACGGTCACGGGGCTGTCGTCAACTCCTCCCGAGGGATCATGTGCGCCTGGCAGAAGACCGGCGGGGACGGGCACGACTTCGCCCAGGCCGCCCGGAACGCCGCGCTGGCCATGCGGGACGATATCCGCCAGTTCGTGACCGTGGTTTAGGAACTATGACGCGGTTTTATGACAGCCCCTGGCAGTATTCCACCGGCAGCGCCCTACAGACCGGTCTGATGGTGAAGTGCCCGGCCTGCGGCGGACCGGGGGCGGTGACGGCGGACCTGGAGGGCTTCCGGTTCCGCTGCGAGCGCTGCCACAAGGTGATGCAAAAGCCCCGGGCCGTCTTCCGCCGGAAGGTGGAGAACCTCTGCCGGTCCTGCGGGCGGTACTACCGGGTCCACCTCCCGGACGAGGCGGGGCATTTTCCCGTCCTCCGGGTCCCCTGTCCCTACTGCGGGCACAGGATGCCGGGGCGGGTGCAGCAGGTCCCCAGCGGCGCGTACAGCAATTACGGGGATGTCCGCCAGGGCCGGGAGCCCTATTTCGGCCTGGAGCTGTGGTTCCTGTCCAGTTTTCGGGGAAAACCTGTCTGGGCGCTGAACCGGGAGCACCTGGCCTGGCTCACCGGCTACCTCAGCGCCGGCCTGCGGGAGCGGCCCCCCGTGGGGTATCTGGGCCGGATGCAGTCCGACCATCTGCCCTCCTGCATGAAGACCGCCAAAAACCGGGCGGGTATCCTGAAATGCCTCTTGCGTATGCAGCAATTTTAGAAAGCGGTGATCCCATGAAAGTGGAGCGTCAATGCAAGATTTTGGAAAAAAAGCATCTCAGTGCGGACGCCATCTCCCTGACCCTGGAGGCGGGGGACATGGTCAGCACCTCCCAGGCCCACCCGGGTCAGTTTGTCCACATCAAATGCGGGGAGGGACAGCTGCTGCGCCGGCCCATCTCGGTGTGCTCCTGGACCATGAGCCGGACGGGGGACACCCTCACCATCGTCTTTGAGGTCCGGGGGGAGGGGACCGCCTGGCTGGCCCGGCGGCAGGCAGGGGAGACCCTGGACGTGCTGGGCCTGCTGGGGAACGGCTTCCTCATCCGCCCCGGCATCCACCTCCTGGTGGGGGGCGGCATCGGCGTGCCCCCCATGCTCTGGTGTGCCCGGGAGACCGGCGGGGCCTCCACCGCCATCCTGGGCTTCCGCTCGGGGGACCGGGCCATCCTCCTGGACGAGTTCCGCCAGAGCTGCGCCCGGACCCTCATCGCTACCGATGACGGCTCCCTGGGCTTCCACGGCTTTGTGGACGCCCTGGTGCGGAACGAGCTGGTCACCCAGGCCCCCGGCTACTATGAGTCCATCCTCGCCTGCGGCCCCAAGCCCATGCTGCGCAGTGTGGCCCGGGTGGCGGAGGAGTTCGGCGTCCCCTGCCAGGTCTCCATGGAGGAGCGGATGGGCTGCGGGGTGGGGGCCTGCCTGGTGTGCGCCTGCGATATGCGGGACGGCACCCGGAAGCACGTGTGCAAGGACGGCCCGGTATTTGACTCCAGGGAGGTGAATTGGGATGCTTAGACGGGAGGAAAAACGGAAGCCTCAGGTGGACCTGTCGGTGGAGCTGGCCGGCGTTTCTCTGAAAAACCCGGTGGTTGTGGCCTCCGGGACCTTTGGCTTCGGACGGGAGTACAGCCAGTTTTACGACCTGGGAGAGCTGGGAGGCATCTGCGCCAAGGGGCTGACCCTCCGCCCCCGGGAGGGCAACCCCGCCCCCCGCATCGCCGAGACCCCCATGGGCATCCTCAACTCCGTGGGCCTGCAAAACCCCGGGGTGGACGCCTTCATCTCGGAGGAGCTGCCCTTCCTGCGGCAGTTTGACACAAAAATCATCGCCAACATCTCGGGGGACAGCCCGGAGGAGTACGGCGTCATGTGCGAAAAGCTCTCCGGGGCCGGGGTGGACCTGATTGAGGTCAACATCTCCTGCCCCAACGTGAAGGCGGGCGGGATGGCCTACGGGACCCGGCCCGAGCTGGCCGCCGAGGTCACCCGGGAGGCAAAGCGGCACGCGGGACAGGTCCCAGTGATGGTCAAGCTCTCCCCCAACGTCACCGACATCACCGAGATCGCCCGGGCGGCGGAGGAGGCCGGGGCGGATGCCCTGTCCCTCATCAACACCCTGCGGGGAATGCGCATCGACCTGAACACCCGGCGGCCCGTCCTGCGGATGAACACGGGGGGGCTGTCCGGACCCGCTGTGCTCCCCGTCGCGGTGCGCATGGTGTGGGAGGTCTCTCAGGCTGTCAAGCTCCCCATTCTGGGGATGGGCGGGGTGTCCAGGGGGGAGGACGCCGCTCAGCTCATGCTGGCAGGGGCCTCCGCCGTGGGGGTGGGGACCGCCCTCTTCGCCGATCCTTTCGCCCCCCTGAAGGTTCGGGACCGCCTGGCCGAGCTCACCGAGCAGTACGGCCTGGCCCGGACGGCCCAGCTCACCGGCGGGGTTCTCCCCTGGTAGCCCCAATTTTTTATCAAAGGACTGATTTCCATTGACCACCATCTATCTCGTCCGCCACGCCGAGGCGGAGGGCAACCTCTACCGCCGCATCCACGGGTGGTACGATTCCCTGATTACTGACAACGGCTTCCGGCAGATCCAGGCCCTGGAGGCCCGCTTCCGGGACATCCCCGTGGATGCGGTGTGGTCCAGCGACCTGTACCGCACCATGACCACTGCCCGGGCGGTCTATGTGCCCAAGGGACTCCCCCTGCACACCGACCCGGCGCTCCGGGAGCTGAACTTCGACAGCTGGGAGGACCTCCCCTTCGGCCAGGCCTACCACCTCCACCGGGAGGAGATGGAGCGCTTCACCCACGTCTCCCCCCTGTGGCGGGCCCCCGGCGGGGAGGACCTGGCCCAGGCCGGAGCCCGGGTGGAGGGGGCCATCCGCCGCATCGCGGAGCAGTACCCCGGACAGACGGTGGCCATCTTCTGCCACGGCACGGTGATCCGCCAGTTCATGGCCAACGCCAAGGGGCTGACCCCCGACCAGTGGCACACCCTTCCCCACAGCGAGAACACTGCCGTCACCCATATGACCTACGATGGGAGGAGCTTCCGCTTTTTGCTGGAGGGGGACGCCTCCCACCTGCCCGAGGAGATCACCACCATGGGCAAGCAGATGTGGTGGCGGAGGGACGGCAAGGCGGAAGATGTCAACCTTTGGTACCGCCCTCTGGACTGGCCGCGGGAGCGGGACTTCTATTTGGAGGCCCGCCGGGAGGCCTGGACCTGCACCCATGGGGCGGACATCCCCTTTGAGGGCGAGGGTTTTCTTGCTGATGCCCAGACGCACCTGGCCCAGTCCCCCTGGGGTGTGTGCGTGGCCATGGTGAAGGATGAGCCCATGGGCATCGTCCAGCTGGACCGGGAGCGCTACTGCCAGGACGGAGCGGGGTATATTCCCTTTGTCTACATCTCCCCAAAATGGCGGGAGCAGGAGCTGGGTGTCCAGCTCATCGGCCAGGCGGTGTCCTACTTCCGCCCCCTGGGACGGGATAAGCTGAGGCTGCGCTGCGCCCCCTACAACAGCCGGGCCCAGCACTTCTATCAGAAGTACGGGTTCGTCAAAATCGGGGAGGAGTCCGGCAGCCGGGTCCCCCTGGACATTTTGGAGAAGTACATCGGCTATGACAAATAGGCCGGGGCGTTCCCGCTCCGGCTGTCACAGCGCGGGATCAGAGCAAAAAGGAGGAGTTTGTCTTGCAGGACGAGAGGGATGAACGGTTGGAGCCCGATTGGGAGGATCGCCTTTTGGAGATGGAGCCGGATGACCTGGAGGAGGACGAGGAGGAGGACGGAGAGGAAGACGGGGAGGAAGACGGGGAGGAAGCGGCCTCCCCGGAGGAGGCGCCCCGCCGGCCGGGCGCGGACCTGTTCGAGTGGCTTCAGATGCTCATTGGCTGCGTACTGGCGGCGGTGGTGCTCTTCAACTGCCTGGCCCGGCTGACCCGGGTGGACGGCAGTTCCATGGACAACACCCTGGAGCACGGGGAGATGATGCTCCTCTGGTCCCTGGGCTATCAGCCAAGGCAGGGGGACATCGTGGTGCTGAACAAAACCGCCTGGGAGACCGAGCAGCTGCTCCACAACCGGGCCATCGTCAAGCGGGTCATCGCCGTGGGCGGGCAGACGGTGGACATCGACTACAGCGCCGGGGTGGTCTACGTGGACGGCCAGCCCCTGGACGAGCCCTATATCCGGGAGGAGATGTACTTCCCCTCCTGGGACCCCATGATGCAGAACACCCACTGGGAGATCCCCCAGGGCTCCATCTTTGTCATGGGGGACAACCGCAACCACTCCACCGACAGCCGCCACGTCCAGCTGGGCCCGGTGGACACCGGCTATGTGCTGGGCAAGGCGGTCTTCGCCCTTTGGCCCATGGAGAAGCTCGGCCCCATCCACTAGCGCTCCGCGCCTCCCCCTGGGGCCGCGGCCCCGGAAGCGCACCAGCAGAGCGGATGGAATGCAAACCCGATTGAAATATTGAATAAGGAGTGTACCCCTTTGCCGCAGTATGAATCTGAAATCCAACGCCGCCGCACCTTCGCCATCATCTCCCACCCGGACGCGGGCAAGACCACGCTGACCGAAAAGTTCCTCCTCTACGGCGGAGCTATCGCCCAGGCGGGACAGGTGAAGGGCAAAAAAAATACCCGGGCCGCCACCTCCGACTGGATGGAGATTGAGAAGCAGCGGGGCATCTCGGTGACCTCCTCGGTGATGCAGTTCCAGTACGAGGGGTTCTGCATCAACATCCTGGACACCCCGGGCCACCAGGACTTCTCGGAGGACACCTACCGCACCCTTATGGCCGCCGACTCCGCCGTCATGGTCATCGACGCGGCCAAGGGGGTGGAGGCCCAGACCCGAAAGCTGTTCAAGGTGTGCGCCCTGCGGGACATCCCCATCTTCACCTTCATCAACAAGATGGACCGGGAGGCCCGGGACCCCTTCGAGCTGTGCGAGGAGCTGGAGCACGAGCTGGGCATCGACACCTACGCCATGAACTGGCCCATCGGCTGCGGGAAGGAGTTTATGGGGGTCTATGACCGGCAGAACCGCAAGGTGCTCCACTTCACCTCCAACAGCAACGCCCGGGCGGCCACCGCGACTCAGATCGAGCCCGACGACCCCCACCTGTCCGACCTCATCGGCGAGGGAAAGCGGGCCCAGCTGGTGGACGAGATCGAGCTGCTGGACGGGGCCTCCTGTGACTTTGACCTGGACCGGGTGCGCCACGGCAGGCTGTCCCCGGTGTTCTTCGGCTCCGCCCTCACCAACTTCGGCGTAGAACCCTTTCTGGAGGAGTTTCTGCGCATGACCACCGCCCCTCTCCCCCGGCGGGCCGGAGATGAGGTCATCGACTCCTTTGACGGGGAGTTCTCCGCTTTCGTCTTCAAGATCCAGGCCAACATGAACAAGGCCCACCGGGACCGCATCGCCTTCCTGCGGGTGGTCTCGGGGAAATTCGAGGCCGACCGGGAGGTCTATCACATCCAGGGCGGCCGGAAGCTGCGCCTGTCCCGCCCCCAGCAGCTCATGGCCGCCGAGCGGGAGATCATTGAGGAGGCCTACGCCGGAGACATCATCGGCGTGTTCGACCCGGGGATCTTCTCCATTGGGGATACCCTGTGCTCGCCGGGGAAAAAATTCCAGTTCGACCCCATCCCCACCTTCGCTCCGGAGCATTTTGAGCGCATCCGTTCGGTGGACACCATGAAGCGCAAGCAGTTCCTCAAAGGGGTGGAGCAGATTGCCCAGGAGGGGGCCATCCAGATCTTCAAAACCCCCTACTCCGGCATGGAGGAGGTCATCGTGGGGGTGGTGGGAACCCTCCAGTTCGACGTACTGGAGTACCGTCTGCGCTCCGAGTACAATGTGGAGCTCTACAAGGAGGGCCTCCCCTTTGAATACCTGCGCTGGATTATCCGGGAGGAGGACGCCCCGCCCTATAAGGAGGACGACCTGCTCCTCCCCAACGACGCCAAGCTGGTGGAGGACTACAAGGGCGGCCAGCTCCTCCTGTTCGCCTCCCAGTGGTCCATCCAGTGGGTGCTGGAGCGGAATAAGGACCTGCGTCTGGCGGAGTTCGGCGGAGCAAAATTTTAAAGGAGACACCTTGACAGCACACTCCCGATGCTTTAGAATGGACCTACCATATATTACAGAGGGGAGGCAGCAGCTATGAGCAACGAGGAAAAGATCCTTCAAATCCTGGCCGCTATGCAGGAGGACATCGCCGAACTCAAAACGGACGTGGCCACACTCAAAACGGACGTGGCCGAACTCAAAACGGACGTGGCCACACTCAAAACGGACGTGGCCACACTCAAAACGGACGTAGCCGGACTCAAAACGGACGTGGCCGGACTTAAAACGGACGTAGCCGGACTCAAAACGGACGTAGCAGGACTCAAAACGGACGTGGCCGGACTCAAAACCAACGTGGCAACTCTGACGCAGCGTGTAGACCAAATGGCGGAGGATATTGATGAGCTGAAGGAGGGCCAGGAGGAGATCCGCAGCGGGGTCAACACCCTTCTGGAGTGGGCCGAGGAGGTCGGCGGGACGTATGACTTCCCCATCCCCAAAATGAAAATCTGACCCAAAGAGCAAAACAGGAACCGGACAGCCATCCGGTTCCTGTTTTTGTGTTATCCGTCCAGTCTGGCGGCCAGCTCGTCCAAGGCGGGGACGGGGAAGGTCTCGATTTTCCCCGCGTCGAAGGCGGCGGCCAGGGCGGGGTCGATGGGCAGCCGGGCCAGGACGGGGACCTCCAGCCCGGCGGCCACCTGGTCCAGATGGCTCTCTCCGAAGATGCTGTGCTGTTTTCCGCAGTCGGGGCACTGAAAATAGCTGTAATTCTCCACCAGTCCCAGGACGGGAATACTCATCATGCGGGCCATATTCACCGCCTTGGTGACAATCATGGACACCAGGTCCTGGGGGGAGGTGACCACAATGACCCCATCCACCGGCAGAGACTGGAAGACGGTGAGGGGCACATCCCCTGTTCCGGGGGGCATGTCCACAAACATATAGTCCACCTCTCCCCAGACCACCTCCTGCCAGAACTGGGTGACCACTCCGGCGATGACCGGGCCGCGCCAGATGACGGGGTCGGTCTCGTTGGCGGTGAGGAGGTTGAGGGACATGAGCTTAATCCCGCCGGGCGTCACTGCCGGGTCGATGCCCGCGTCGCTGCCTGTGGCCCTCTGGTGGATGTTGAAGGCAGTGGGGATGGAGGGGCCGGTGATGTCCGCGTCCAAGATGGCGGTTTTCCTCCCCTTCCTGGCCATAGCGGCGGCCAGACCGGCGGTGACGGTGCTCTTTCCCACCCCGCCCTTGCCGCTGACCACGGCGATGACCCTAGTGACGGAGGACTGTCCGTTCACCGGGACCCGCATATCCCGGGAGGAGCAGTCCGCCTGACAGGTAGAACAGTCGTGGGTACAATTTTCTGACATTGATGATACATCTCCTTATTTGTAATGTGGTTTGGGAGCGTTCTGCCTTCCTGAGACAGCCCGCGTCCGTCCAGCAGCTGCATTCTATCGGATCAGGGTATTCTCCATGGGGATTTCCTCCCGGCTCTCCTGGAAGGAGAAGTAGTAGGACAAAATATCCGCCGCGATGGAGGCCAGCTCGCCGCCGCTGCCGCCGTGCTCCACCACCACCGCCACGGCGATCTCCGGGTCGTCAAAGGGGGCGAAGCAGACAAAGACGGCGTTGGACTCGGTCTGGGCGCTGATCTGGGCGGAGCCCGTCTTGGCTCCCACCTGGACGGGCAGATTCTGGAAGTGCCGGCGCAGAGAGCCCGTGCCGGTGGTCAGGTCCAGCATCCCCTTCTTCACCGCCGCCAGGTTCTCGGGCTGGATCTCGATGGTATTGAGGACCCGGGGCTCGTAGGTGTACACCACCTGGGAGAAGTCGTTGGATTTGACCTCCTTGAGCAGGTGGGCGGCGTTCCTCGTCCCCCCGTTGACCAGGGTGGCGATATAGTTGGCCAGCTGGAGGGGGGTGACCTGGGTGCTCTCCTGTCCGATGGCCACTGAGGTGACGCTGCCCTCATACCACTTGCCCCCCAGGGACTCGGTGTACGCCCGGCTGGCCATGACCCCCTGGCTCTCACTGAGCTCGATCCCGGTCCGCTCCCCGATGCCGAAGCGCCCGGCATAGTCCGCCAGGGTGTCGATGCCCAGCTGTCGGCCCACCTCGAAAAAGAAGTAGTTGCAGGACACCTCGATGGCCCGGGTCACGTTGACCAGCCCGTGGGTGCTCCGCAGCTGGCGGTAGATCCAGCACTGGGGCGCGCCGGTCTCCCCCCAGTAGGTGTAGCGCCCCTCGTCCCGGATGCGGGTGGTGGGGGTGACGATCTCCTCCTCCAGACCGGCGATGGCGGTAATCATCTTGAAGGTGGAGCCGGGGGGATACATTCCCTGAAAGGCCCGGTTCAGCAGGGGCTTCAGGGGGTCCTGGGCGATCTCGTTGTAGACGGCGGAGAAGTTGGCCAGGTCGTAGGTGGGGTAGGAGGCGGAGGCCAGCAGCTCGGCGCTGTCCACGTCCAGGACCACACAGGCGGCGCCCTGGACCTCCTTACTCTCCAGGGCGGGCAGGGCGGCGGCCAGGGTGTTCTCCACATAGGCTTGCAGGCCGATGTCCAGGGTGAGCACCACATTGTCCCCCGGCTCGGGCTCCCGGAGCCAGTTCTCGGAGACGATATTTCCCTTGGTATTCCGCTCCACCGTCCGCAGGCCGGGGCGGCCCCGGAGGTAGGACTCGAAGGCCAGCTCCGCCCCCTGCTTTCCCACCACGTCGTTCATCCGGTAGTCGGACACCCCGTCCCCGTCCTCGTCCACCGTCTTGTAGTACTCCCACTCCTCCGCGTTCATCAGCGCCGTCCGGCCCAGCAGGTGGGCGGCGTAGGCGGTGTGGTACTGCCGGACGGTAGTGGCCTCCACCACCACCCCGGTCAGGGAGAGCTCCTTCACCCGGGAGATAAAGTCGATGCCCACCTCATCGGCAAAGACGTACTCGTTGGCCACATAGACGTTCTGACTGCGCAGATAGAGCTCGTACAGCACCCCTGCCACCGCCCGGGCGTCCTCCGGGTCCAGATCGCCGATGTTCAGCTCGGGGATCTCGATGCCGTTCCGCTTGGCCTCCTTCTCGTCCACCGCCCCCGCCCCCTTCAGGCCGAAGGTGCGGCACATATTTCCCAGCAGCTGCACCGGGGTGGGGTAGGCGGACAGCGGAGTGCTTTTTGTCCCGCTTCCGCCGGTCTTCTGGCCGCTGCTGCCGGTAAAGAAGCGGATGATCTTCTCCCACAGACCCGGCTCGGGCTCCTGGACGGGCTCCTCCTGGGCGGGGAGGCTGTTTTTGGTCGGGTCCGACATCCACCCCAGCTTCACCCCCAGCCGTCCCAGCCGGGTGAGGGCGCGCTGGGGCTGTCCCTCCTCGTCCAGGGAGACAGTGTAGTAGGGGGTGCTGGTGGTGAAGGTGAAGGGGGCGTCTCTGCTGACAGGCAAACTGTCATTCCACTCCACCCCCTCCGCCCGGGCCGCCTGGATGAGGGCCAGCAGCGTGTCGTTGCGCTCCTCCCCCATGAGGGACAGGTCCAGCCGCACCTGGTAGATCACACGGTTGGAGACCAGCACCTGGCCGTTCCGGTCCAAAATCTGTCCCCGGGCGGCGCGCATGGACTGCTGCTCGGCGATTTTATGCTGGGTCAGCGCGTAGTACTCATCCCCGTTGTTGATTTGCAGGTCGTACAGGGCCGCGCTCATGGTGGTGAGCATCAGGGCCAGCACCACGACCAGCGCCCACACCCGGCGGTGAAATTGCTTTGGGTCCATAGGCTCTCCTTTTTGACGGTCCGCGTTCCGCCGCTACAGCCCGTGGAAGGACCATTTCCCCTGCCGGCACCACTGGGCGCTGTCAATCATCCAGCTGCCCTCCACGAGACGCAGGAGAAAGCGGTGATAAAAGATGTCATGCTCCGCGTAGATCCAGAATTTATGCTTTGTCACCCGCTCCCCGCGGGTCAGCTGGTAGTTGGAGTAGGTCCCGCCCCTTGTGCTGTGGAGGTGGACGGGCCGGTAGCCGGGCTTGAGCTTGCCGCACACCCGGCGGGCGAACAGGCCCTCCAAATCCTCCCGGACGCCCGGTCCGTCCAGGTCCCGTACCGACAGCGCCTCCCAGCGGGTCATGTCCTGAAAAAACTCCTCCAGGGCGGCGATGGGTCCGGCCAGCTCCGGGGCGGTGAGGGGCAGGACATTTTTCATGCTCTTATAGGCCCGGGCGTCCTCATAGGCCTTGCGCTCCTCCCGGGTGAACAGCCCCGCCCTGCCCCAGTCGTCTTGGAGGTCGTGGTCCAGGACCTCCAGGCCGTCCCGCCAGTGGATGTCCAGCAGTCCCTGGGCGGTTACGTTGGGACAGGCGGCGATGTAAAGCTTTTTCAGGGTTTTGAGCTTCGCCGCCTGGGCCAGTCCCTCGTCATCCAGGCCGGTGCGCTGGAGGAACATCTGCTTCAAAGGCAGCTCCGCCAGCAGCGCCAGGCCGTGTCCGGTGATGTTTTTGCTCCCCAGAAGGGAGAGCATGTCCAGCTTCGCCATGCGGGCCAGGGCGGGGAAGCACTCATCCCCGATGTCCGTGTGGTCCAAGCACAGGCCGGAGAGCTTGGGGCACTGGACCGCAGCCTCCTCCAAGGTCTCCGGGCTCAGGGGAGCGTCCACCCGGAGCTTGTCGTTGCAGAGAAAGCCGCCCTCCTGATATGTCAGAAGGCAGGTATTTGCGAAAAATCCCGCCATATTATTCTCCTCCATGTTATCATTTTACGCCAGCCGGTTTCCACCCACCCGCTGGTGGACGGCCCGGAAGAGGAACCACACCAGGGGGGTCCAGGCCAGGGACCACAGAAATTCCGGGATCGCGGTCTGGAGGAGGGCGGTCAGGGTGGCGGAGCCGGTGAACAGACCCCGGGCCACCCGGAGAAAATCCAGCGCGGCCAGCACCCCGGCGGAGCAGATGAGGCAGCCGAAGAAGGACTGCTTCAGGGCGTACTGGGTCACAGCGCCCATAGCCATCCCCGCCAGCGCCATACCGAAGACCAGCCCCCCGAAGCCCCCGGGGTAGGCGGCCTCCCAGAGCAGACCCACCGCCAGTCCGAAGCCCGTACCGGCATAGGCCCCCTCCAGCACCGCCACCGCCGCCGCCGCCAGAGGGAGCAGCATGGGAGCCGTCCCCCACAGGCGGTATCGGGACAGGATGTAGCAGTCCAGCAGCCACACCGGCAGCAGAGCCAGGGCGTAGGTCAGCCATTTGCGGATGAAATCTCGGCGGGTCATGTGCAGCCTCTTTTCCAATGTTGTGTCCGGGGGGAGCGCCATGCAGGGACATTTCCGGTCCTGGGAGGGTCACTCCACGATCTCAAATTCCTTGATGACGAACACCTCGATGAGGGCCTCCAGATCCACGGCGGGCCGGACCACGGCGTACCGGGTCTGTCCGGAGGGGTCGGTAAACACACCCTCCACCTGTCCCACCACCAGCCCGGAGGGGTAAACGTCCCCCCGCCCGGAGGTGAGCACCTCGTCTCCGGAGACCAGCTGGGCCCCCTCCGGGAGGTAGTTCATCTTCAGCCGGCCCTGGCTCATCAGGGAGAAATCCCCCTCCAGCACCCCGGCGGAGAAGGTCCGGTTGACGATGCCGCCGATCTCAATGTCGGTATTGATAATGGTGGAGACCGCCGCCCAGTTGAGCCCTGCCTCGGACACCACCCCCACCAGGACCCCGTTCTCTGTCACCACGCAGCTGCCCGCCTCCACGCCGGAGGAGGTCCCCTTGCTGATGGTCAGGATGGACTCCCAGTTGGAGGTGGAGCGGGCGGTAACCTTGGCGGCCTCGAAGGTAAAGTCCCGCCGCCGGTCCCGCAGCTGGAGCAGCTTGCGCAGCTGTTCGTTCTCCCGGTTGGCCTCCTGAGCCTGGCGGACCTGCTCCTCCAGGTCGGCCACCTGGGTGCGCAGCCCGGCCAGCTCCTCCTGAAGCTCTCCGTAGCGGAAGACGTAGGTGTACACCCCCTCCGCCCAGTCGGCGGCGGCGGCGATTCCACCCCGGATGGGAGCCGTGACGGTATTGACCACATTGGAAAGCGGGTCCGCGCTCCCCCCCAGCAGCATGGTGGCCAGGCCCAGCAGGATGGAGAGCAGCAGGGCAATGACCAGCAGCAGTATCCCGTTTTGCCGGAAAAAGTCCTTCATGTCACCCCTCCTTGTCCCCCAGAGCGGCCAGGGGGTCCGCTCCGAATTCTGCCAGCATCCGCCCCAGACGGCACACGGGCAGGCCCATCACGTTGTAGTAGTCCCCCACAATGCCCTCCACCAGCAGACAGCCGTACCCCTGAATACCGTAGGCCCCCGCCTTGTCCATGGGCTCCCCGGTGGAGACATAGCGTCTGATCTCCTCCCGGGTCAGGGGGCGGAAGCGGACGGCGGTGGCCTCATGCCCGGTGCGGAGCCGTCCCCCCTGGCTGAGGCTCAGACCGGTGCAGACCCGATGCTCCCGGCCGGACAGCAGGGAGAGCATCTCCTCCGCCTCCGCTTTGCTTCGGGGCTTGCCCAAAACCCGCCCCTCCACCGCGACCACCGTGTCGGCGGCAATGACCAGCGCCTCCCGATGGACGGCGGCCACCTCCAGACACTTCTGCCGGGACAGCGCCTCCACCAGCGCCTCGGGGGTCAGGCCGGGAACTATGTTCTCCTCCCCCCGGGCGGGGATAATTTCAAATTCAGAAATGCCCATCCGCTCCAGCAGCTCCCGCCGGCGGGGAGACTGGGAGGCCAAAATGATTTTCATTCCTCCACCTCCTGATGCTGGAGGCGCTGCGGAATTAGGTCCCGCTGAGACTCCAGTCGATTTTGTCCTCGTGCCCGCACACCCGGCGCAGCTCGTCCCGGACCTCCATCAGCGCGAAGCCCAGCAGATTTTTCCCTTTCCAGGCGGCGGGGTTTCCGGCGTTCTCGTTATTTCTCCCCATGCCGATGCCCCAGATACGGTCCCGGGGGCTGGCCTCCACCAGAATTTTATCCCCGGTACGGAGCAAAAAGTCCTTTAATTCCGGGTTTTGGAGGAATTTCTGAAAATTTCCGGTCAGCACGATGGTATACTTGCACCTGTCCCACTCGGTCTGGTCAAAATTCCGTACCTGACGGCCCAGCGCCTTGATCTTGCCCTGCTCCGCCGCCGCCAGGATCTGCTCCAGGACCTCCTTGTCCCCAAAGAGCCGGGCCTTCTCCGCCATCATGAACTGCTCCATACAGGAGTAGCGCTGGGCCTCCACCCAAAACTCCGCCATCCACCACTGGCTCAGGCAGGTTTCGGTGATGTGCCCGTCCCGCTCCGGGGTGTGGCCCCAGAAGTGGACATAGTTCAGCTGCTTTCCGGCGGCGGCCTCCCCCTCCAGCCAGGCCCGGTCATAGGCGGGGAGCCCCTGGGGACGCCAGTAGCGGAGGATATACTCCTCTCCCTCGTAGTACAGGTCCTGGCTCTCCTCCTCGTCCTCCATCACCGCCTCGCTGTCCCAGAACACTGGCCTGGGAAACAGGCGGTCATACTCCTCCTGTTCCTTGCCGGACAGGGTCTCCAGCCAGTCCCCCAGCTTGTACCGGTAGTGCTCCCCATAGCCCATCCGCCATCCGATGGAATACTGGGGGATCTCCGGGCAGGCCAGCCACTGGGGCGCCATCCATGTGTCTCGCATCCTCTATCCCTCCATTGCCGCGTCGTCCGGGCCGCCCTCCAGGTCCCCCGAGACCCAGACCGAGTGGCCGTAAAACAGGTCCCCGTCCCCGAACCAGAACTGGAACCCCCCGCTCGCTCTCACCTCGATGGACTCCAGCTCCAGCCGCTCCGCGAACTGTTTTGGGCTGATCTCCTGGGACCCGCCGTCCTCCAGCTCCTCCGCCCAGTCGTTGGCCAGCCCGGTCAGCTCCTTCGCGGCGTACTCCCGCACCCGCCGGTCCCAGTCCGCCGCCGCCTCCAGCAGCTGCTTCGCCCTTGCCGCACAGGCCTCGTGGTCCTCCCCCGCGTCAAAGACCAGGGAGATGGTGGCGTTCAGCCAGTTCACCTCGGTCTCAAACCAGTCCACCTGCCGGTTCAGGGTAAACTTCATCCCCTCCGCCTCAAAGGTGACGGGTTTTTTCTGTTCCGCCAGCACCGCCTTCAGCTCCGGGTCGAAGGCGGGCTCGGGCAGGTCCAGCAGAAGCAGCCGCTTGCCGTCCTCCGACACCCGCCCCTGGAACCGGATGACGCTGTCCGGCCGGGTACGGTGGCGCAGGTGCTCCAGCAGCCGGTCGTCCGCGATGGTGGACAGGACGAACTCCCCCCGGTGGAGCTCAGGTTCTCCCTCCTCCAGCCAGGCGGTCAGCCCTATGGAGGCGGTCCACAGCTTTTCCTTCCCCGCCCGGCCTCCGGTGAAGCCGTTGGCCCCGGTGACTGCCAGGATGGTCCGCTCCTCGGGCAGGTACTGGGCGGACAGCTGCTTAAACTCCGGCCACTGGGGTTCGGACGGCTTCTCTTGCTTTTTGAACAGGCCAAACATGGCGCACACCTCTCTCTAAAAATTGCTCCCCCATATCTTAGCGGAATCCAAGCTGGAATGCAAGGCTATTTTGTGAACAACCGGCCCTTGCTCATCTCCCTGTGGAGCCGAACCCCCCCGCGCCCCGCTGGGTCTCGTCCAGCTCCTCCGTCAGCACCACCTCCGCCTGGACCACCGGCGCGATCATCAGCTGGGCGATCCGGTCTCCGGGCCGGACAACGAAATCCTCCCCCCCGGAGTTTTGCAGCCCCACCAGGATTTCTCCCCGGTAGTCGCTGTCGATGACCCCCACGCAGTTGGCCGGAGCCACCCCGTGCTTGATGCCCAGGCCGCTCCGGGCGTACACCAGGGCCGCATAGTCCGGGCTGGGCAGGGCGATGGCGATGCCGGTGGGGAGGGTTCTCCGCTCCCCGGCGGGGATGTTCACCGGTTCGTCTATGCAGGCGTGGAGGTCCATGGCCGCCGACCCGGGGGTGGCGTAGAAGGGGGCGGGGATCTCTTTCCCGATTTTGGGGGACAGGGCTTTGACCTTCAGCTTCATGTAAAATTCCTCATTTCTCCTCATGATTCCCCATTTCCTCAAGGTCCACCGCCCGCACGTACCGGCGCAGGGGGTGCTCCCCGTCGTGGCTCTCCCCGGGGAGGGGATCTGACATATGCTCGGGGGCGGTGATCCGGTTCACCCCCGCCCGGGCCAGGAGGCGAGATAACGCCTCCCGCTCCGAAGGGGGACAGAGCAGCCCCGCCGTCTGCAATCTCCCCCGGTGTTGGGAGAGGACGGACACCAGTTTCCCCCGGGGCAGGCGCTTGACCAGCGCGTTTCCGTGGAGGCGGGACAGCTCCAGGGCGGAGTCCTCCCGGAGGGTCAGGGAACAGCCCCGGCCCGGGAAAAACTGGTCCCCGGACCCTGTCCGCTCCACCGCCTGCTCCAAAAACGCCTCCCGGGCGTACAGCGCCGCCTGTGCCGCCTGACCGGGGGCCGTATGGAAGGACGCCGCCGCCCTCTCCAGGGCGGGAAGAAGGGTTCGGCAAAACCGCTCCGCCTCCGGCAGGCAGTCTGTATCGAGGTAAATTACCTGACAGGAGGAGCACAGCAGCCCTCCGGTCTGGACGATGTGCTCCGCCAGCCCGGACAGGCGGCGGGAGGGCAGCTCCTCCCACCCCGACAGGTAGGCGAAGCTGAGCCGGTGGCCCCACTCGATGAGCCTGCTGGCGGGGGGAGCCAGCTTCCGCACGGCCTCCACCGCCTCGTCCCCGCCCCAGGTGACCACCCCGTCCGCCAGACAGGCCAGCCGCTTGAGGGGGCCGGACTGGCTGGAGGGCAGATCAAAGGCGTACAGCCAGGGGGACAGGCGGGGCTCCAGCTCCACCAGCGTTTGGAAAATCCCGTGGGTCAGCCCCCGGTCCCCCCGGGGGAGTTTTACGAGATTCAGGTTCCCGGTGAGCAGGCCCTCCACCGCGGTGAAGGCGGGCAGGCCGGGCATATTCCCGGGAGCGATGTGGAGGAGCACCCCCAGAGGCAGCACCTCCGCTCTCCCAAAGGGGCGGGGGCCGGACAAATTGGCCAGCTCCCGCTTCAGACGGGCCTCCAGGGCCTCCCGGCTCAGCTGGGGCCGGACCCCCTCCAGCGCCTCCCGGGCCCCCGGCGGGGCGTACCGGGCAATGAGCCCATCCAGCGCCCCGGAGTCCAGCGCCCGGCCCAGCGCGTCCAGAGCGTTCAGCACAACTTCCGACTCCAGGGGCGGACCGCTGAAACACGCCTCAATGTCCTGCTGGACCAGGCGGGTGACCACATGGTCAAATTCGCTGTCGGGCAGCAGCTCCCCATAGGCGAAAATCATGGCATTTCCCCCCTCCCCAGCAGCTCCGCCGCCCCCGCGGCGCAGGTTTTGATGTCGTTCAGCCCCGCCCGCCCCCAGATGGTGAGGACGGGGGAGGTCAGCCCGCAGCCGCAGTACTCCCCCGGGGTGAGCATCCCCAGATCATCCGTCATGACGCTGGTCACCGGCGCGGCGTTGATGAGGGGGGTGATGAGGTTCACCAGCCCGATTTCTCCCATGGGCAGGGGCTCCAATGTGCGCACATCCCGGATGAGCACCCGGGCATAGGCGGGGATGTGAAAGCGGTGATTTTGACAGCTGTTGTAGAATATCGGGTGCTCCACCGCCCCGAAAAACTCGTGGATATCCCCCTCCGGGACCCCCAGCACCCGCTCCGCCGCGGCGTACAGGCGGCCCTTGTCCACCTCCTGGGCGTAGTGCTGCTTCCAGCCCCCCGCCAGGAGGATCTTGGACCCCTTGGGCAGACGCACCGACAGGCCCCGCTCCTCCAGCGCCTCCATCCCGAACCAGAGGTAGGAGGGGAAGGCCACAATCCGGGTGGGGAAGGGGGAGCGGGCCCGCCGGAGCAGCTCCGCCGCCGCCCCCTCCAGGTCGGGGACATAGCCGTCTCCCCGCCAGCGCAGGGCGTAGAAGCGGCTGAGGGGCGGGGCGAAGTGGGTCAGTCCGAACATGGTCCGGGCCACCCCCATCCGGTCCTGCCGCCCCGGCTTGTACCCCAACACCACGTAGTGGGCGGGCACGGGGGAGGCCAGCCTGTGACAGAGCCCCAGCCGCAGCACCATAGGGACCTCCGCCAGGACGCACCCCCAGTCGAAGCCCACCCGGCTGAAGCTGCCGCTGGTCCCGGAGGAGGTCACCTCAAAGGACAGCCGCCACTGGGGCATGGAGCGCACCCGGCGTCGTTTGAAGAACAGGGTGGGCAGGACGGGGAGCCTGCAAAGGTCCTCCACCGTGTTCAGCTGTTCGGGAACAAACCCCTCCGCCTGGCAGATCAGGCGGTACTCCGGGCAGTGCTTGATGTGATAGGCGCAGTTGTCCCGCACCGCCCGGAGGAACCTCCTGTCCGAGCCGGGCAGGTCATAGGGGCCGCTGCGCCAGAACAGGGCCTGACGGCTGAGCATGGCGCGCCTCCTTTCTCCAACCCCCGCTCACTCCTCCTCCTCCTCGCTGATGGCGTGGGGCTCGGGGGGCATGACTGGCTCGTCCCGCTCCAGCTGGTCGAAGTAATCCTCCTCCTGGAGGATGGGCTTGCGGTGACGGGCGATGGCAATGATGGTGGGGTAGAGGACAATGGCCACCAGTCCGCCGGAGAAGCCATTGTTGTACAAATTCATCCCCGCCACCGGGGAGCCGGTATACAGCACCACCGAGGAGTGGATAAACCCGGCCAGCACCCCGTAGGGCCAGCCGAAGTAGCCCGACACCGGGGCCAGGGTGGTGCAGAAGAGGCAGGCCAGCTGGACGGCGGAGTCGTTGAGGGACCAGTCCATCACCACGCTCCCCAGGGCCACCCCCGCCATCACCGGTACGATGTTCCGCGCGTGTTTGCCGAAGGCGGAGAAGCCCATGATGGTGAGGATGCCGCCCACCGTAGGGCCGTTCAGGTCCCCGCCGGTCAGCAGGATGTAAGCCATGCCGATGAGGCCGTTCACCCCCGTGTTGATGAGCACCGGGGCGGGGCCGAACATACGCAGGTAGTCGCTGGGGGCCCGCCCGCTGGTCCGGAGTAGCCGCCGGTAGCCCGCCCAGGCCGCCCACACCGGCTTCTTACAGGCAAAGAGGCCCGCCAGAATCAGCCCGCCGCACAGCGCCCCCAGCATCACCCCGAAGGTCAGGTTATAGCCCTGGGCCCATCGGTAGTGGGTGGTGGGGTCCGCCCCCAGGGAGGACATGAGGGGCACGCAGATAAAGGCCACCAGCCCGCAGGCGAAGCCCACGTTATACAGATTCATGCCGTTCTGGATGCGGTAGGTATAGGTCGCCAGGGGGGGCATGATAAAGCCGATCACCAGCCCCACCAGCATCCCCTCAATGGGGCCCCCCCAGCCGTTGTCCAGGGCGAAGTAGCTGACGATGGGGGCCAGGGCGGTGGCCATCAGCCCGATGCCCATATAGCCCCCCACCGGCTCCCGCCGCACCTTGGCATACAGCCAGGCCCCCATAAGGATGGGCCAGATGTTGATAAAATTTTTGCCGAACAGGGAGAAGCCGGCCATCAGCCCGATCTCCACCATGGTCATGCCGTTGAGCCGGTCCCCCGACAGGTAGAGCACGCTCACCGCGATGCCCGTGACCAGGGCGGAGTTGACCAGCGCCGCCCCCACCCCGGCGATGCGGACGTAGTCGGTAATCAGGGCGTCCTCGGTGGTCACAATTTGGTACAGACCCCAGAGGATATTTTCCCCGCTGTCCAGCCCGGCCAGCACTCCGGCCAGGGCCAGCAGCCCGGCGAAGGCCCACAGGCAGGGGAACATCCTGTCGTACCGGGCAAGGCGCTCGTGGTGCAGGAGATGAAAAATTTCCATATGTGCTCCTCTCTTCCGTCAGGCGGCTTGGGCATCTGGAATTACGCAAAATACTCCCGGGTCTGCTGGGCGTTGCGGCGGACCTCGGCGGACAGGTCCTCCAGGGAGGGGAACTTCTCCTCGGGCCGCAGGTACTTGTAAAACTCCATCCGCACCGTGCGGCCGTACAGGTCCCCGTCAAAGTCCAGAAGGAACCCCTCCACCGTCACCTGATCCCCATCGGCCACCGTAGGCCGCACCCCCACGTTGGTCACCGCCGGATAGGGGCCCTCCCCCGGGACATGGGGCTGGTGGTCGGGGTAGTCGGGCAGCACCCACACCCGGGTGGCGTACACCCCGAAGGCGGGGAGGATCACCCCCTCGGGCAGGCGCAGATTCACCGTGGGAAAGCCCAGGGCGGAGCCCAGCCGCTTGCCGTGGCGCACCGTGTCTGTCAGGCAGAAGGGGTGGCCCAGGAACTGCACCGCCCGCTCCATCTCCCCCTGGGCGATGAGGGAGCGGATATAGGTGGAGGAGATGGTGACCCCCTCCAGCTCCACCTTGGGGATGATGTCGCAGCCCACTCCCAGGGCGGCGCACTTCTCCCGCAGCCGCTGGGGGTTCCCCTCTCCCCGGAAGCCGAACCGGAAGTCGTGCCCTGCCACGATGTGGACCACCCCGTGCTCTCTGACCAGGTAGTCCTGAAGGAAGGCCTCCCAGTCCATGCTCTGGATGGTGCGGAAGGGGGCGATGAGCACCGACCGTATCCCGTACAGCTGGCTCATCAGCCGGCTCCGCTCCCACACGGCGGACAGCAGGGGGACTTTTTGGCCGGTGAGGGCGGCGGTGGGGCTCTCGTCAAAGGTGAAGGCCGCCGGCTCCGCGTCCAGCTGTTTTGCCATCTCCTCCACCCGCCGGAGCAGCGCCCCATGGCCCAGGTGGACCCCGTCAAAGAAGCCCAGAGCGATAACAGTAGGTTTTGTCTGCATAAAAAATTACACCTCGAAAAAGCTTTTGACGGTAGCCAGCTGTCCGGTCTCCTCCCGGCCCAGGGCGAGGAACTCCCCGCTCTGGGCATAAACCCGGTACTCTCCAGGGGCCAGGCCAGGCATCGGGATTTTCGCGCCGTTGCGGAGCGGCTTCTCCCCGGAGAGGGGCACGGTCAGGGCGGGCCGGTCCCGGAAGTAGGCGTCCACCGGCATCAGCAGCCTTTGGGGCTCCTCTGCCGCCAGGACCTCCTCCAGGGGCACGGCGTCTTTTAGGGTAAACCCCGCCGCCATGGTCCGGCGCAGGGAGGACATACACCCCCCGCAGCCCAGGGCCTGGCCGATATCGTGGCAGAGGGTGCGGATATAGGTCCCCTTGGAGCAGCGCACCCGGAGCAGGAAATCCGCCGGGCTTGCCAGCTCCTCCCGCTCCTCCCGCTCCTCCAGCTCCAGGCTGTGGATGGTCACCGGCCTGGGGGGACGCTCCACCTCACACCCCTTGCGGGCCAGCTCATAGAGCCTCTTTCCCTGGATCTTGATGGCGGAGTACATGGGGGGGATCTGCAAAATATCTCCCCAAAACTGCTCCAGAACGCGATCCACATCCTGACGCCCCACCCCCCCCAGGTCGTGCCGCTCCAGCACCTCGCCGGAGGTATCCTGGGTATTGGTGACAACTCCAAGCTTTAATCCTGCGATATATTCCTTATCGGACTTGTCTGCGAACTCCACCGCCCGGGTGGCCCGCCCCACAAAGACGGGGAGCACCCCGGTGGCCATGGGGTCCAGGGTCCCCGAGTGGCCCACCCGTCTCTCGCCGAAGACCCGGCGGAGCTTGGCGCACACGTCCATGGAGGTCCAGCCGGCGGGCTTGTCGATGACGATGATGCCGCTAGCCATTGCGCACCTGCCCGATGGCCTGGATGACCCGCTGGCGGACCTGCTCCATGGAGCCCTCGACCATGGCCCCCGCCGCCGCCGCGTGACCGCCGCCCCCCAGCAGAGCGCAGACGGCGCTGGCGTTCAGGTCCCCGGGGTCGGTGCGCAGGGAAATTTTGACGTGGCCGTCCCGGGTCTCCTTGAGGGTGGCTCCATTTTTGACCCCCTCGATCTGGCCCACGAAGGCGGAGATGTCCTCCATGTCCCGCTCGTCCGCCCCCACGGTGTCCATCATCTCCAGGGTGAGGAACACCAGGGCGGTCTGTCCCTCATCCCGCAGCTCCATCCCCTGGACCAGCAGGCTCTCCAGCTTCAGCCGCTTCAAGGTCCTGGTGCGGAAGTGCCGGCGGTTGACCGGGTAGGGGTCGAAGCCGGACTCCATCAGCTCGGCGGCGGTCCGGTGGGCGGCGGCGTCGGTATTGCTGTACTGGAAGCAGCCGCAGTCGGTGGACACCGCCACATAGAGGGGGAGGGCGATGTCCGGGGTGATCTCTATAAGCTGCTTCAAAATCTCAAAAACGATCTGCCCGCAGGCGGCCTTCCCGCTGTCCAGACAGGTATTTTTGGCAAAGAACTCCTGGCTGGGGTGGTGGTCCACGGCCAGGTCCACCCGCTCCAGATATTTTTTGGCGTTGTCGGGGAAGAGGGACCTCGCCGCGATGTCCACAGAGACAACAATTCGGGGCTCGTACCCCTCCGGCGCGGCCAGCCCCTCCAGATAGGGGGCAAAGAGGCTGGTGGCCCCTTCGTTTTTCAGCACGTGGGCGGTCTTGCCCAGCAGGCGCAGTCCCCGGCACAGCCCCGCCGCGCAGCCGATGGTGTCTCCGTCCGGGCGCACGTGGGTCAGGATCAGGAAATCGTCCCGCTCCCGCAGGAATTGAGCCGCCTGTGTGGTTGTAATGCTGTTCATGTCTCGTCCTCCAAAATGATGTGCTCGTTGGCGGGGTTGGCCGGCTTGACCACCTCCGGGTCCCGGAGCATCTCCAGAATTTTCGCGCCCTTGGCCATGGAGTCGTCCTGGACAAAGCTCAGCTCCGGGGTGTGCCGCAGGTTCAGCCGTCCGCCCAGCTCCCGCCGCAGGTATCCCGCCGCCGACTTCAGCCCCTTGAGCACCTGCCCGCTGTCCCCCTTGTCCAGCACCGAAATAAAAATCTTCGCGTACTTCAGGTCAGGCGTCACATCCACCGCCGTCACCGAGATCATTCCCCGCACCCGGGGGTCCTTCACCGTTGGGATCAGCGCGGACAGCTCCCGCTGAACCTCCTCGTTGATGCGTCCCATTCGATTGCCTGCCATAGTTTTCTCCTTATATCGTAATATCGAAACAAATTTCCTCTGCGGACAGGAACTGTTCCAGCGTTTCCCTGTCGAAGTCCGTTAGTCTGCCCCCGTACCGGGGCGGGCATTTTTTGTTCACGTCCCCCACCCAGACATTCCACAGCTCCAGCGTCTCTCTCGGTGAGAAGTTTTTCTCCAAACAGGTCCGCAGATTCTCCAAATCCTTTTCCTTATTTTCCAGCGACAATTCATACCGGAAGGGCTTCATGGGATATCCAAGCTCCTCCACCGCCCGGCGGTAGTAGCTCAGCTCCTCCATCCCTGTCAGCGGTCTGTCGGAGGCCAGCACGTAGACACGGCTCATATCAGCTCCGCTCCGCTTTCCGTTCCATCTTTCGTTCTACAGCCATACACAATGCGATGCCAAAAATCAGGCTGCCAATCCCGAAGCCATAGGTATACATGGACCTGATTTTTTGAAAATCAGGCAGCTCCACACCGAAATCTCCCTCCGCATCCAGCCATCCGATGCGGTAATTGATCCAGTCCGCCGTCTCCACTTCTGTCTTTTCCGCTTCAGACCACGGGCGCAGGGTCCCGATGGGATAGATTCTGATTAAATGGTCGTAGTCTGTCCTGACTGCGCCCTCATACTCATATTCGCGCCCCATAGCTTCCACATTACACCGCGCGGCCAACACGGTTCCATCCTTCAGGGTAACCTTGTAGTAATATTTTCCTGCAATCGTACTGCCTTGGTTTGCATTCCACTGCTCCAGCTCCCAATTGCGCAACACAAACCTGTCGTTGGTTTCCATCTCCTCCAGCGTCTCCACTATTGGAGTGCTGCCGTCCGCCGGGCTTCCCACGCTACCGGGAGACGTGTCCAATGCCATCTTCTCCACCTTTGATTGGTAAATCATGGGTGCCACAACATCTCGGCCCAGGAATATCGACGGGACAATCAACAATAAAACGACAAGAAATGTCAAAGCATATTTGCCCTTAATCGACATGTGTCATTCCTCCGAAATCAATTGTAAATGAAAATGGGGCAGGCGAAACCGCCCGCCCCTCTGGTGAAATTATACTTCAATCTGCTCCATCAGATACGCCTCAATGATGTCGTGCTCCTTGATATCCTGGAGCTTCCGTCAGTCTTTTATGCTCTTTTGCAGATTACACATGATCCGTTCCAGCTTTGCCCGCTGTTTTGCCGGGTCTTCCTCCGCCTGAGCGTCACGCAGTGCATCCACCACAAAGGAAATAAATCCCTTGAATTGCTTATCTGTCATCGCCACGGCTTATACCTCGATCTGCTCCATCAAATATGCCTCGATGATGTCATTCTCCTTGATATCCTGGAACTTCTCGAAGGTGATGCCGCACTCATAGCCGGAGGCGACCTCCTTCACGCTGTCCTTGAAGCGCTGGAGGGAGGCGATGGCCCCGTCGTAGATGACGATATTGTCCCGCAGCAGCCGCATCTGAGCGCCCCGCTGCATCTTGCCGTCCAGCACGTAGCATCCGGCCACCATACCCACGTTGGTGATCCGGAAGACATTGCGCACCTCGGCCCGGCCCAGCTCCACCTCCCGGAACTTAGGCGCCAGCATTCCCTTCATCGCGGCCTCGATCTCGTTGATGGCGTCATAGATGACCCGGTACATCCGCATATCCACGCCCATCCGGGGGGCGGAGTCCTTGGCGTTGTTGTCCGGCCGGACGTTGAAGCCCACGATGATCGCGCCGGAGGTGGAGGCCAGCATCACGTCGCTCTCGCTGATGGCGCCCACCGCGCAGTGGATGACCCGCACCCGGACCTCCTCGTTGGAGATCTTCTCCAGGGAGGATTTGACCGCCTCGGCGGAGCCCTGCACGTCCGCCTTGACAATGACGTTGAGGTTTTTTACCTCTCCGGCCTGGATATGGCTGAACAGGTCCTCCAAGGTGACCTTGCCCACCGTGCTGCTGATGGCGGATTTCTGCTCGTGCTTGCGCTGCTCCACCAGCTCCCGGGCCATGCGCTCGTCCGCCACGGCGTGGAAGTCGTCCCCCGCTCCAGGGACCTCTCCCATGCCGATAATCTCCACCGGCACAGAGGGTCCCGCCTCGGTGAGCTTCTTCCCCCGAGCGTCGGTCATGGCCCGGACGCGTCCCACGGCGGTCCCCGCGATGATGACATCTCCCTGCTTCAAGGTCCCGTTCTGCACCAGCAGGGTGGCCACCGGGCCCCGGCCCTTGTCCAGCCGGGCCTCGATCACCGCGCCGTGGGCGGAGCGGTTGGGGTTGGCCCGCAGCTCCTGGACCTCGGCGGTGAGGACCACCATGTCCAGCAGGTTGTCGATGCCCATACCCGTTTTAGCGGAGATGGGGCACACGATGGTCTCGCCTCCCCACTCCTCGGGGACCAGCTCATACTCGGTGAGCTGCTGCATAATGCGGTCGGGGTTGGCGGCGGGCTTATCCATCTTGTTGATGGCCACGATGATGGGGATGTTGGCCGCCTTGGCGTGGTTGATGGACTCCACCGTCTGGGGCATAATCCCGTCGTCGGCGGCCACCACCAGAATTGCCACGTCGGTAATCATAGCGCCCCGGGCCCGCATCGCGGTAAACGCCTCATGGCCGGGGGTGTCCAGGAAGGTGACCAGGTTCCCCTTCACGTCCACCTGATAGGCGCCGATGTGCTGAGTGATGCCGCCCGCCTCTCCGGAGACCACATTGGCGTTGCGGATATAGTCCAGCAGGGAGGTCTTGCCGTGGTCCACGTGACCCATCACCACCACCACGGGGGCGCGGCTCTTCAGGTCCTCCTCCTTGTCCTCGGCGGTGTCGATGAGCCGCTCCTCAATGGTGACGATGATCTCCTTCTCCACCTTACAGCCCAGCTCCTCGGCGATGATGGCGGCGGTGTCGAAGTCGATGGTGTCGCTGAGGGAGGCCATGACCCCGTTTTTGATGAGGCACTTGACCACCTCGGCCCCGGTCTTTTTCATCCGGCTGGCCAGCTCTCCCACGCCGATCTCGTCGGGGATGAGCACCTTGACGGGGGTCTTTTTGGCGATCTCCAGCTGGAGGCGGCGCAGGCGGTCCTGCTCCTCCTGGCGGCGCTTGCCCGACTGGCCCTTGCCGCCCTGCTGGCGGCGCTGCTGGCTCTTCTGCTGGATTTTCTGCTTCCCGCCCCGGACGTCCTGCCGGCGCTGGTCGGTAAAGCTCTCAAGCCGCTCGTCGTACTTGTCCAGGTTGACCGCCGGGCCGCCCCGGGTATCCACCACCTTCTTGGCGGGGACCCGGCTGGCGGGCTGCTGTTTGTTCTGAGGTTTCCCGCCTCCGCCCTGGCCCTGCTGGGGAGCGGGCTGCTGCTGGGGAGCGCCGTCCCGGCGGCCGCCCTTTTTCTCCCCCTTGGCGGGCTCCGGCTTTCCGGGCTCCTGTCCCTTGGGGGACTCCTTTTTGGCGGACGCCGGCTCGTGGTACACATCGGCATAGACCGACTCGATGGAGCCGATCTGGTTGTTCTGGGTCAGATACTCAAAGACGATGGACAGCTCCTCGTCAGTCAGGGGCTGCATATGGTTCTTGGGCGGGTGGCCGTGCCGGGCCAGGATGTCCATGATCTCCTTGGAGGGCAGGGTCTTGCCGCGTCTGGAAAAATCTTTGGCCAGCTTATGGATGGGATATTTAATCATCATAGATGGAAGCACCTCGTTTCTCAGGGTTTACGGAACTTGCCGGTCAAGCGGCGGGAGCCGGGGCCGGGTCTTTTCTGTTTGGGCGCGCCCTTGGACGCCTTCCCGCCTTCCGGAGGGGACGTCTGTCTGGGCCGGGCCTCGGGGGGCGGGACCCAGGGTTTTTTTCGTCCCTCCCGCAGCTTTTTCTCATGCCGCCGCTGCTCCCGCTGCCGCTGGAGCACCCGGTCCGCCTTTTCTCTCAGGCGCTGGGCGGCGGGGCCGTACCGCTCCGGGTCCTGGGCGGCCAGCTTCTCACACACCGCGGCGGAGAACCCGGCGTCGGTCAGCGCCAGCATCGCGCAGGAGGACCGCCCCAGGGCCAGGCCCAGCCGGTCCTTGCTGCAGGGGAGCTCCAGCCAGAGCACATTCCCCGCCTCTCCGAAGTGGGCGGCCCGGCGGCGGGTATTGGGCGCGGCGTCCTGGGCCAGCAGCAGGAGTCTGGCCTGTCTGGCCCGGCAGGCGGCTCCCACCGGCTCCTCGCCAATTTCCAGCCGGCCCGCCCGCTTTGCCAATCCCAGCAGGTGTAAAATCGGATCGTTAGCCACTCTCAGATCCCTCCTTCATCTGCTGCTCCAGTGCCTCCCAGACCTCGGGGGGCAGTTGGGCGGAGAAGGCCCGTTCCAGGCCCCGGCTCTTTCTGGCCCGTTTCAGGCACTCCCGGTCCGGGCACACATAGGCCCCCCGTCCAGGCAGCTTCCCCCGGAAATCCAGGGAGACAGCCCCCTCCGGCGACTTCACCACCCGGATCAGCTCCCCCTTGGGTTTCATCTCCTGACAGCCGACGCATTTGCGCATGGGTATTTTTTTGGGCATTCTCTTCACCCCCTCCTGTAGATCGGGAATTTAAACCTCGTCTCCGGTCTCCTCCATCCCGTCCGGAGTTCCGGACTCATCAGACAGCGGCGTCTCCTCCGTCTCCCCGGGCGCTTCAGACTCCCCGGCTTCTCCCAAGTCCTCGGGCTCTGCCGGCTCGATGGGCTCCAGGGGCTCGGAGGCGGGCTTGATGTCGATCTTATAGCCGGTGAGCTTGGCGGCCAGCCGGGCGTTCTGTCCCTCCTTGCCGATGGCCAGGGACAGCTCGTCATCCGGGACCACCACCCGGCAGCTCTTGCCGTCGGGCAGCTCCTCCACGCTGATTACGCTGGCGGGGGACAGGGCGGCGGCGATATACTCCCCCGGGTTCTCTCGGTAGGGAATCAGGTCCACCTTCTCCCCCTTCAGCTCGGAGAGCACGTTGTCGATTCTCTGGTGGCGGGGTCCGATACAGGCGCCCAGGGGGTCCACGTTGGGGTCGGAGGACCACACCGCCAGCTTGGTGCGGGAGCCCGCCTCCCGGGCCACCGACTTGATTTCCACCGTGCCGTCGTAGATCTCAGGCACTTCCAGCTCGAACAGCCGCTTGACCAGGCCGGGGTGGGTGCGGGAGATGAGCACCTGGGGCCCCTTGGAGGCCTGTCGGACCTCCACCACATAGACCTTCAGACGCTGGCCCTCCACATAGCGCTCCCCCTTGACCTGCTCGTTGCTCCCCAGGTAGGCGTCGGTAATCTCCGAACCCGACTGGAGCCGCAGGGAGACCGAGCCGCTGCGGGGGTCGATGCGGGTGACCGTGCCGGTGAGCAGCTCGTGTTCCTTGGAGCAGAACTCGTCGTAGATCATCCCCTGCTCTGCCTCCCGGATGCCCTGGATAATCACCTGGCGGGCGGTCTGGGCGGCGATGCGGCCAAAGCTGCGGGCCTTGATTTCGATGCGCACCACGTCTCCCAGCTCCGCCCGGGGGAGCGCGGCCCGGGCCTCCTCCAGGCTGATCTCCACGGCGGGATTGTCCACCGTCTCCACCACGTCCTTCTTCAAAAACAGGCGCACAGTGGAGGTGGTCTCGTCCGCCTCAATGACCAGATTGTCCCCCACTCCCTCGTGGTCCCTCCGGTAGGCGGACAGCAGCGCCTGGGTCACTTTCTCCAGCATATAGCCGGGCTTGATCCCTTTTTCGGTCTCGATCTGGTGGATGGCCTCAAAAAACTCCTTGCCGTCCATCTCATTGGTGTTGACCTTTTTCTTTGTCACTCTCTTTGCCACGGTGTTCTTCCTCCAATTGTCATTCCATAACCTATGTGCTGCTGCCGCAACGCAATATTTTGCTGTAAGGCGGGAAACGCTGAATACCGGTCCGTCCTTCCTCCAAATGCGGGGCCACGGCAAGCCGTGTCCCTGCGGGCGGTCATCGGGTCCGCCCGCCGTCACACCCGCACGTACAGGCGGGTCAGGGCGATTTCCTGCTTGGCGAACACAATGTCCGCGCCGTTGACCTCCAGGGTGACGTTCCCGCCCTCAAAGGACCGGAGCCGTCCCACGAACTCCTTCCGCCCATCCCGGGGCCGGTAGAGCTTGACCTCCACCTCGGCGTCCAGGAAGCGGGCGAAGTGCTCCGGTTTTTTCAGAGCCCGGTCCGCTCCCGCGGAGGAGACCTCCAGCACATAGCTCCCCTGGATGGGGTCGGCCTCGTCCAGGGCGTCGGACAGGGGCCGGGAGACCGCCTCGCAGTCCTGGATAGACACCCCGCCCTCCCGGTCGATATAGACTCGGAGGAACCACTGTCCGGCCTCCTTCACATACTCCACATCCCACAGGCTGCACCCCGCGCCCTCCGCAATGGGGAGCGCCAGGGCGGCCGCGGTATCGGTAACCTTTGCCATAGCTGCCGGATGCCTCCTGTCTTTTTTCAATCAAAAAGAGCGGAGCCTCGACCCCACTCTCATCCAATCCTACCTTGTTTCTGACTACACTATACCATATATATTCCCGGATTGCAAGGGGGCGGGGCGAAGTTTTTGCCATTTCTTTTCAAAAATTTCCCCGGAGCGGAAAAACCTGTCCAATTTTCCGCGGATTGCCGGGGTGATTTTCCGCCGCCGGGGATATACTACCCTGCGGATGGGACCTCCATGAAAAAAGAAGCGGGAGGATTACGGTATGAAAAAGAGTGTGATCGCCCTGGGCTTGGCTGTGCTGATGTGCCTCAGCCTGACCGCCTGTATGGACCGGGAGAACACGGGCAAGACCACCGGCAGCGGTTCTGTCACCAACGGGCAGGTGGCCCGCCGCTCTCGTGACGGCTATATGGCCGATGGCTGGTACGCCGCCGACGGAAACGGGCGGGTATATGACGGCGGGGCGGACTATGCCGGCCGGGACCTGACCCAGGACGCCCGGGACATGGTCCGGAACGTGGGAGACGCCATTGGGGATGCAGGCCGGGCCGCCGGTGATCTGGGCCGGGATCTGACGGGGAACAACTCCGGGACCCCCAGCTGGGAGCCCTCGGCCAGCGCGAGATATTAACCAAAACGCGGGACGGGTGCAAGACCCGTCCCGCGCTCCTTTTGCGGCTTGTGCGCTCAGGCGCTGTCCGCTTTTGGCTCTTCCTGCTTTTTGGGATTTTTCCGTTTTTTGGGATTTTTCCGCTTTTTACATGGCGCTCTGGTCGATAATCTGGGCCTTAATCAGGTTGGTGGAGCCGCTCTTGCCCAGGGGGACTCCCGCCGTGATGACCACCGTGTCCCCATTCTGGACCAGCCCCTCCTTCAGGGCGACCTCGGCGGACAGGGAGAAAATGCGGTCGGTGGAGTTGACCTCCCCGGTGAGGAAGGGGGTGACCCCCCAGGAGATATTCAGCTGGCGGCGCACCTTCTCGTGCATGGTGAGGGCGGCCACCGGGCAGGCGGGGCGGAACCGGCAGATCATCCGGGCGCTCCGGCCGGAGTTGGTGGCGGTGAGGATGGCGGTGGCCTGGAGGTCCTTGGCGGTGAGGCAGCAGGCGTGGGTGATGGCGTCGTTGATGTTGGAGGCCGGGAGGACCCGCTGCTTCTGGAACTGCTTCCAGTAGTCGATGGCGCTCTCGGTCTCGGTGACGATGCCCACCATAGCCTGGATGGCCTCCACCGGGTAGCGGCCCCCGGCGGTCTCCCCCGAGAGCATGACGCAGCTGGTCCCGTCATAGACCGCGTTGGCCACGTCGGACACCTCCGCCCGGGTGGGCCGGGGGTTGCGCATCATGGAGTCCAGCATCTGGGTGGCGGTAATGACCGGCTTGCCCTCCTGAAGCCCCTTGCGGATCATCTGCTTCTGGAGGATGGGGACCCGGGCGGCGGGGATCTCCACCCCCAGATCACCCCGGGCCACCATGATGCCGTCGGCGGCCTGGAGGATCTCGTCGATGTTGTCCACCCCCTCCTGGTTCTCGATTTTGGCGATAATGCGCACCGAGTCTCCGCCGCAGTCGTGAAGCACCGCCCGCACCGCCTCCACATCCGCCGCCCGGCGCACAAAGGAGGCGGCGATGAAGTCAAAGTCGTTCTCCACCCCGAAGCGGATGTCGTCCACGTCCTTCTCGGTGAGGGCGGGCAGGTGGATGTGAACCCCGGGGATGTTGATGGACTTGTTGGCGGACAGGGTCCCGCCGTTCTCCACGGTGCAGACGATATTCTGGCCCTCAATGCGCTCCACCCGGATGGCGACCAGACCATCGTCAATCAGAATCTCCTGGCCGGGGGACAGCTCCTGATGCAGCTGGGGGTAGGTGACGGACACCCAGCCCTGATTGCCCACCACGTCCTCGGTGGTGAGGGTGAAGGTGTCCCCCGCCTCCAAAGTGACCGACTTCTCCTGAAAACTCCGGATACGGATCTCCGGCCCCTTGGTGTCCAGGATGGTAGCCACCGGCCGGCCCATGGAGTCCCGGACCGACTTGAGCATATTCAGGCGCTCCAGGTGCTCCGGGTGGCTGCCGTGGGAAAAGTTGAACCGGGCCGCGTCCATGCCGGAGCGGATGAGGGTGCGGATCATCTCCGGATCGTCCACCGCGGGGCCCAGGGTACAGATAATTTTGGTTCTTCTCATGTTGATTGCCTCCTTTGGGAATCATTTGCTTTTCCTCGTGTACGCCCCCTATGTTACAGGAAAAGGGCCGGGATGGATAGAGCAGATTTCCATAAAAATCAGCCTCCGCGCCAGGAAAAAGTGTGCTGTCCCTCCAAGAGAGACAGCACATTTTACAGAATATTTACAGGGAGTTTATACTCAGCACATCTTTGCGCCAGCGGGGATGGAGCCGTCCAGAATGAGCAGGTGCAGGCACTCCTCTCCCTTCTCGGTGTGGACGGCGGAGATGAGCATCCCCTGGCTCTCCTGGCCCATCATCTTCCGGGGGGGCAGGTTGACAATGGCCATCAGGGTCTTGCCAATCAGGTCCTCGGGCTTGTACCACTTGGCGATGCCGGAGAGGATCTGCCGGTCGGTCCCCGTCCCGTCGTCCAGGGTGAATTTCAGCAGCTTCTCGCTCTTCTTCACGTTCTGGCAGTCCTTCACCTTCACCGCCCGGAAGTCGGACTTGCAGAAGGTGTCGAAGTTCACCTTGTCCTCCAGGAAGGGCTCCACCTCCAGCTCGGGGAGGGCGGCTTTTTGGGCGGCCAGGGCGGCCTCCTCCAGCTCCTGGAGGGCCTTCCCGGCGTCCACCCGGGGGAACAGGTTCTCTCCCCGCTGGACGGTGACATCCTTGGGCAGTCTGCCGTAAGCTCCGGCGCTCTCCCAGGTGGAGCACGCCTCGCAGGCGCCGGTCTGACGCAGCACCTCGGCGGCGGAGCCGGGGATGAAGGGGGTGAGCAGGATGGCGCACACCCGCAGGGTCTCCAG
Source organism: Lawsonibacter sp. (assembly GCA_022801435.1). GTDB lineage: Bacteria > Bacillota > Clostridia > Oscillospirales > Oscillospiraceae > Lawsonibacter. The sequence goes on along the minus strand of JAAWSG010000013.1, from coordinate 799 downwards.
CAGGTTGTACATCACCATAGCCAGCCGGGGACGGTTGGCCTCCATATCCTTCGCCAGCACCCAAGGGGCGTTCTCGTCAATATACTTGTTGGCCCGTCCGATGACCTTGAAGATCTCCGCCAGGGCGTTCTGGAAGGCGAATTTCTCCATCTGCTCCTCATACTTATCCCGCAGGCCGGAGATCATCTGGACCAGCTCCAGATCCTCTCCCGCGGCCTGATAGTGATGATAGAGTTTGCCGCCCTCAAAGTACTTGCCCACCATGGACACAGTGCGGCTGAGCAGGTTGCCCAGGTCGTTGGCCAGGTCCACGTTGATGGTCTGGATCAGGGCCTCGTTGGAGAAGTTGCCGTCGGAGCCGAAGGGGAAGGTGCGCAGCAGGAAGAAGCGCAGGGCGTCCACCCCGAACCGCTCCGCCAAAATATAGGGGTCCACCACGTTGCCCTTGGACTTGGACATTTTTCCCCCGTCCAGCAGCAGCCAGCCGTGGCCGAAGACCTTTTTGGGCAGGGGCTCTCCCAGGCTCATGAGCATGGCGGGCCAGATGATGGAGTGGAAGCGGACGATCTCCTTGCCCACAAAGTGGACATCGGCGGGCCAGAACCGCTCATAGTCGTCATACTGGTCGTTTGCATACCCCAGGGCGGTGATATAGTTGGACAGGGCGTCCACCCACACATAGACCACGTGGCCCGGGTCGAAGTCCACCGGGATGCCCCAGGTGAAGGAGGTGCGGGAGACGCACAGGTCCTCCAGGCCGGGCTTGATGAAGTTGTTCACCATCTCGTTCACCCGGGCG
>JAAWSG010000012.1 GCA_022801435.1 Lawsonibacter sp. | reverse complement strand
CGTCCACGGTGACGTTCTCCAGCAGGGCGTTGCGGCGGATGGCGTTGTAGATGTCGGGCTCGGCGTCCTTGTCCAGGTTGATGACCTTGGCGTAGCAGCCGCCCTCGAAGTTGAACACGCCCTCATCGTCCCAGCCGTGCTCGTCATCGCCGATGAGCAGGCGCTTGGGGTCGGTGGACAGGGTGGTCTTGCCGGTTCCGGACAGGCCGAAGAAGATAGCGGTGTTCTCGCCGTTCATATCGGTGTTGGCGGAGCAGTGCATGGAGGCGATGCCCTTCAGAGGCAGGTAGTAGTTCATCATGGAGAACATACCCTTCTTCATCTCACCGCCGTACCAGGTGTTGATGATGACCTGCTCCCGGCTGGTGATGTTGAAGATGGCGGCGGTCTCAGAGTTCAGGCCCAGCTCCTTATAGTTGGTCAGCTTGGCCTTGGAGGCGTTGTAGGAGATGAAATCGGGCTTGAAGTTCTTCAGCTCCTCCTCAGTGGGCGCGATGAACATATTTTTGACGAAGTGCGCCTGCCAGGCCACCTCCATGATGAAGCGGATGGCCATGCGGGTGTCCTTGTTGGTGCCGCAGAACACGTCCATGACATAGAGCTTCTTGTTGGACAGCTCCTGGATGGCCAGCGCCTTGCAGGCGTCCCAGGCCTCCTGGGTGGCGGGCTTGTTGTCGTTCTTGAACTCATCGGAGGTCCACCAGACCGTATCCTTGGAGTTCTCATCCATGACGATAAACTTGTCCTTGGGGGAGCGGCCGGTGTAGATTCCGGTCATCACGTTGACGGCCCCCAGCTCGGTCATCTGTCCCTTTTCAAATCCCTCCAGAGTGGGGTCCATCTCCGCCTCAAAGAGCTGCTCATAGGTGGGATTGTACACGATTTCCTTGATGCCGGTAATGCCGTACTGCTCCAATCCGAAAGTTTCCATCGCTAAGTTCCTCCTCTTATAATAAAGAATGGTAAAAGTGGACATCCATTCCGCTCTGGCCTTATTTTACCCCATTTTTCAGGGCTTGGCAAGAGAGAACCCACTGAAAAATAGCGGAATGTGCAAAAGGCTCAATCCAGCCCGCGCAGGGCCTGGGAGAGTTGGGCAAATTGAGGAATGGACAGCCGCTCCCCCCGGATGCCGGCGGGCAGTCCGCACCCTTCAATGGCCTGGGCGAGCCGGGTCCTGTCCGGGGCCCCCTCCAGGCTGGCGGCCAGACTGTTGAGCAGGGTCTTGCGCCGCTGGGCAAAGGCGGCGCGGACCACCCGGAAGAAGTGCGCCGGATCGTCCACCTCTGGCCAGGCTGGGCGGGGGACCAGGCGCACCACGGCGGAGGTCACCTTGGGCGGGGGCAGAAAGCACGCCGGTTCCACCTCAAAGAGTATTTCCGGATTGGTATAATACTGGCAGTATACAGAAAAGGCCCCGTAGTCCCCCGAGCCGGGAGCGGCGCAGATGCGGCGGGCCACCTCCCGCTGGATCATCACCGTGATGCAGGCGAAGCAGCCCGCCTCCACCAGGGCGGTGATGGCGGGGGTGGTGATGTTGTAGGGCAGGTTGGCGCAGGCGATGGGAGTCATGCCCGCAAGCCGCTCCTCCATCAGGGCCGGGATATCCGTGCGCAGGATGTCCCCCGGGACCACCTGGACGTTGGGGCAGTCCGCCAGAGTTTCCTCCAAAATGGGCAGCAGGGCCCGGTCCAGCTCCACCGAGACCACCCGCTCCGCCCGCCGGGACAGCTCCCGGGTGAGGGGGCCGATGCCGGGACCCACCTCCAGCACCCCCACCCCCGGTCCCGCGCCCGAGGCGGCGGCGATGTCCTGGGGGACCCAGTCCGCCACCAGAAAATTCTGGCCCATGGATTTGGAAAAACGGAAGCCGTGCCGTCCCAGCAGCCCCTTGATCTGATTGATATTGCAGAGATCCATCCGGTTTTACCCCCTGCTGTCCGTTCAAAATGGTTTTTTGAATTCATCGCCGATAGACGCAATCAGCGGATTTATAGATTTTATCACGGCAGTTTCCAAGCGTCAACACATAATCAGCAAAACAGCCAGGGCTCCGCTTCCATAGCACACATGAACATTCACCGCCATTTCATATCCACTCCGCAGTCCCGTGCCGCACCGCGTCAAAAGGAGGCAGATGTGATGCCGGAACTCCAGCGGGGACATTTCCGGCTTTACGGGCGGTTGAGCCGGTAGCCCGCCCCCCAGACGGTCTCGATGAGCTTGGGATGGGCGGGGTCGTCCTCCACCTTGTCCCGGATGCGCCCGATGTGGACGGTGACGGTGGCGCTGTCCCCCACGTACTCATAGCCCCAGATGGTCTCGAAGAGCTTTTCCTTGGAGAACACGGTGTTGGGGTGCTCCGCCAGGTATTTCAGCAGGGCGAACTCCCGGTTGGGCATTTTAATCTCCTGTCCGTCCTTCATCACCTTCCAGCTCTGGGGCAAAATCTGGATACTGCCCAGGGTGATGGCCTCCGGCTCCCCCTGCCCGCTCCCGGTGAGGCGGTCGTACCGGCTGCGATGGGCCTTGACCCGGGCCACCAGCTCCGCCGGGTCGAAGGGTTTGGGGATGTAGTCGTCCGCCCCCAGACCCAGGCCCCGTATCTTGTCCACCGACTCGGCGCGGGCGGTGACCATCAGGATGGGAACATCAATCCGGTCCCGAATCAGGCGGCACACGTCATAGCCGCTGCACCCCGGGAGCATCAGGTCCAGCAAAATCAGGTCGTAGCCTCCGGTCAGCGCCTCGGTCACCGCCTGCTGGCCGTTGTCCACCATATGCACCTGATAGCCCTCGATCTCCAGGTAATCCCGCTCCAGCATGGCGATCTCCGGGTCGTCCTCCGCAATCAAGATCCTGGTCATGATATCCTGTCCTCCCTCCGGGGGAGCCGGATGGTAAAGGCCAGCCCCCCGCTGTTCTCCGCCCGAATGGTCCCGCCGTGGGCTTCTACGATATATTTGACGATGTAGAGCCCCAGGCCGCTGCCCTCCCCGCCCTTGGCGCTCCTGGCCTGGTCCGCCCGCCAGAACTGCTCGAACAGGTGGGCCAGCGCCTCGGGCGGGACCCCCTGGCCGTTGTCCGAAAAGCGGATGCACTCCCAGCCCTCCCGGGACTCCACCGCCAGGGAGAGGACCAGAGGCATCGCTCCGGCGTAGCGCAGGGCGTTGTCCGTCAGGTTGTTCAGCACCCGGTACATCTGCTCCGAGTCGATGGACACCGGATGGGGCCCGGGGGAGACGGACAGCTCCACCCTGCCGCCGGCCTGCTCCAGCTCCGCCCCGGCCTCCGCCGCAAAGCGCTCCGCGAAGACGCCCAGATTGGCGGGCTCAGGGAACAGGGGCAGGTTCCCCGTCTCCAGCCGGGAGAAGTAAAACAGCCGCTGGAGGAGCACGTCCATGTCGCAGGCCTTTCGGTAGGCCACCTCCAGATACTGCCGCTGCCGCTCCGGGGTCTGGGCCACCCCGTCCCGCAGACCCTTGATATAGCCCTTCACGCTGGTGAGGGGGGTGCGCAGGTCGTGGGAGATCCCCGCCACCAGATCGGTGCGGGCCCGCTCATAGGAGGCGTTTTTCCGCTGCTCCTCCGACAGGTGCTCCTGCATCCGGTTGAAGGCGGCGCACACCGCGGAGAACTCGTCCTCCCCCCGGTAGTCGATGGCCTGGGTGAAGTCCCCGGCCTCCACCCGCTCCGCCGCCCTGGTCAGCGCGTCCACCGGCTGGAGCAGCTTCCGCACCTGATACCGGGTAAACAGGGTGTTCAGCAGCAGAACGACGACTATGGCCGTCCCCCCGCTGAGGAGGAGGGAGATGGTCATCGCCTCCGTCTGGGGCCTGGGCCGTCCAAAAAACTCCGGACGGTGGCGGAGGGTCCCGTCCACGAACTCCAGCTCCCCTCTGCCCCGCTCCGGCCAGTCCTCCTTCGCCGGGCGGCCATCGTTTTGCAGCTCCCAAAATACCTCCTCCGCCTGCCGCTGGTAGTACCGGCCAATGGCGTTGGCGGCTGCCCCGTTCACCGCCAGCATGACCACCAGCGCCGCCAGCACCGAGACGGTGTTGTAAAAAAAGAGATGCCTCCTGATCCGCATAAGCTCCCCCCTGCCGGTTTGAATCACTTCTATGATACGGGAAAATTGTAAACAAATCAGGGTCCGATCCTAAACATTTCAGAAATTTTTACCCCTCCGGGCAGGCCGGCCGGACCGAGAGGGGCGGGCCGTCCAGCGGGATGACGGCGTCCGCCCGGCTGAGGACCGCCGGCTCATGGCTGACCAGCAGCACAGGGGCGGGCAGCTTCCGCAGCCGCTCCAGGATGCGCAGGGCCCGGGGCAGGTCCACCCCGGCGAAGGGCTCGTCCAGCAGGTAGAGGCGGGCGTCCAGGGCCAGACAGCGGGCCAGGGCCAGACGCCGCCCCATCCCCCCGGACAGGGCGGCGGGGCGGGTCTTCTCCTCCCCCTCCAGCTCCGCCAGGGCCAGCAGGGCGGGGACCTCCCCCCAGCGCGCCCGGGGCAGGACATCGGTGAGGTGCTGCTCCACCGTCCGCCAGGGCAGCAGCCGGTCCTCCTGAAAGAGGAGGGCGGTCTGTTGGAGGGACACCCCCTCCACCGCGCCGCTCTGGGGACGCTCCAGGCCGGCCAGCACCCGGAGAAGGGTGGACTTCCCGCAGCCCGAGGGACCGCTGAGGACGGCGACCCCCTCCTCCGGGATTTTTAGGGAGAAGCGGTCCAGCACCCGCCGCGCCCCGAAGGAGAGGCACAGCTCACGGCAGAGGGTCACTCGCTCCACCCCCTCCCCCACCGGGCCACGCAGACCCGGAGGAGCCGCTCCAGGAGCATACTCAGCCCCGCCGTCACCGCCGTCCAGGCGAAGAGCTCCGGGATCTCCAGGTTGTACTTCGCGTAGTAGATGCGCTGTCCCAGGGCGGGCTCGGGCAGGCACAGCACCTCCGCCGCCACCCCCGACTTCCAGGCCAGCCCGGCGGCGGTGGTGAGGGCGGCCAGCAGCTGCGGGCGCAGGGAGGGGAGGTAGATGAGGACCGCCGTCTTGCCCGGGGAGAACCGGCAGACCCGGGCCAGCTCCAGCAGCCCTTTGTCCACCGCCCGGATGCCCTGGGACAGGCTGTCCCACACCACGGGGATGACCATCAGGGCGGCAATGACTCCGGGGACCGCCGCCCGCCCCGTCCACAGCAGCACCAGCAGGATGAAGGAGGCCACCGGCGCGGCCCGCACCACCCGGACGGCGGGGGAGAGAAGCCGGTCCGCCCAGGGGGAGGCGCAGGTGAGAACGGCCAGCAGCCCTCCCAGGCACAGTCCCCCCGCCAGGCCCAGGGTGATCCGGCCCAGGGAGGCGAGCACGGCGGCCCAGAACTCCTCCGTCCCCGCCAGGCCGGCCAGGGCGCGGAGGACCGAGGCGGGGTAGGGCAGGAGCAGCTCGTTCCCCCGCCCCCCCACGCTCCGATCCACCAAAAGGGCGCAGCCCTGCCAGACCCCAAGCCAGAAGGCGGGGGCCGGCAGGGCGTACAGCAGCTTTTTCAGGGGGTTAGCCCACCCCATAGTAGAAGGAGTCATAGGGCAGCCCGCCGCCGATGGACTCGGGGGCGGTCCGGAAGAGGATGGAGTAGTAGCTCTCCAGCATGGTCTTCATCTCCTGTCCGGTGGTCAGGGTCAGGGCGCACTGGGGGATGGCCCGCTCCGCCACCTTCTCGCTGGGGAGGATGCCCAGCTCCACCGCCAGGGCGGCGGCGTCAGAGGGGTTGCCCTCCACAAAGGAGATGGAGTCGCCGTACAGGTCGAGAAACGCCTCAATCAGGGCGGGATCGCTGCGCTCAATCAGCTCAGTCCGGGCCGCCAGACAGCCCATGGGCAGCTCGCTCTCCTCCAGGTCCATCCAGGCCTCGGACAGGGAGACCGCCTCCCGGACGCCGCTGTCCTGGACCAGGAGGGCGGTGGCGGCGGGGACGGGGAGCATACAGATCCCCGCGTCGGAGGAGGTCATCTTCACCGTAATCTCCTGGGGGGTGAGCCACTCGATTTTCACCTGGGAGGGGTCCACCCCGTTCCCCTTCAGCAGGTGGTTGAGGATGTGCTCCGGGTTGGCCCCCTTGGTGTTGGAGGGGGCGTACACAACCTGGCCCTTCAGGTCGGATATGCTGTGGACCGTGTTCCCCTTCTCCAGGATATAGAGGACCCCCAGGGTATTTACCGCCAGCACCTGGATGGCCCCGTCGCTCTTGGCGTACAGGTTGGCCGCTACGTTGGTGGCCACGGCGGCGATGTCGGCGTCCCCGTTAATCAGGGCGTTGGTCACCTCCTGGTTGTCGGTAACGATGGTGCCGTCCAGGAGGAAGGGCGCGTCCGCCGGGGCGTTTTCGGGGGAATAATAGTTCATCAGCCAGGAGGCCCCCATCCCGGTGGGACCGGAGAGGGCCATAAACCGGATGACCGGGGCGTCCGCCTCCGGAGGGGAGGAGCTGTCCGAGCCGTCCGGCTGGCTGGAGCCGGAGGATGAGACGGCGGGGTCCGGACCGGAGGAGGCGGCGGGGGGCGCTTTTCTTCCGCAGCCCCCCAGCAGGGACAGGGACAGGGCGGCGGTGAGGAGCAGTGCGAGGGTGCGTTTCATGGCAAAAACTTCCTTTCAGGATGCGCGTGACCGCGTATTTTTGGCTCTGGGTGGTATGCTTTCCCCCAGACGCCGTTTCATGCGGAGGGGATTTTGGTATCATTCGTAGTAGTCCACCAGCTCAAAGGCGCCGATGGCCTGACACACGTCACAGACATCGGGCCGCTTCTCAAACACGGCGCCGCAGAACTGGCAGCGGTAGCCGGTTTTTTTCTGCCGGGGAGCGGACCCCTCCTGCCGGGCGGGCCCGGGGGCCTGCTCCGTCTCGGTGCGGGTCATCTGGGCCAGCAGGGTCATAAAGCGCCCCTCATGGCTGCGCTCAATGGCCGCCACCTTCTCGAACATGAGGGCGATCTCCTCCAGCCCCTCCTCCCTGGCCTGGGCGGCGAAGCCGGGGTACATATCGTGCCACTCGCTGTACTCCCCCATGGCGGCCTGGGTCAGGCACTCCTTGGGATCGGCGGGCCTGCCGTAGAGCAGCTCAAACCAGAATTTGGCGTGCATCATCTCGTTCTTCGCCATCTGCTCAAAGGCGGCGGCAATCTCCTCCTCCCCGGCGGCCTGGGCGGCCTGGGCAAAATAGGTGTACTTGTTGCGGGCGATGGACTCCCCCGCCAGAGCCTTGCGGAGATTTTCCGCGGTCTGGGTATTTTTGATGTCCATTTCCGTTTCCTCCTCATTGATTCAGGATCAGTCTTCCTCGTACAGCTCGGGCCGGAACACCCCGTCCTCCCCCCGGCTCCAGGCGGTCCCCGGTTCGGAGTCCAGCAGGGGGATGATATCCGGGTCGTAGTTGCACAGGGTATTCAGGGCGTAAATGCCGGAGCGGTCCGGGTCGTCCATGTAGGCGTCGCTCTCATCCCCGGCGACGAACCGCCAGCCGCTGTCCCAGGTCTCGTCCCCGGCGTCGGGGGTCACCCGGTAGCAGTAGCCCACCCGCGCCCCGTCCACCAAAATGCGGTCGGAGGCCACACAGCCCTGGGGGCCCTCTCCTTGGTAGAGCTCCTTCAGGTCCTCCACGGGGATGGCGAACCGCTTTGGAGGCAGGTCCCCGCACACGCTGGGCCGGTCCAGGTCCACCACTGCCAGCTGTTCGGGGGTAAAGCGCTCCAGCAGGGTCTGGGCGTTGTGGGCCATTTTGAACTGCATCTCCTCAAAGTACAGGGGGATCATTTGGTAAATATTCACCTCGTCCCCGCCGGGGAGGGGACAGCAGGCGGCCTCCTCCGCAAAGGCCCCGGGCTGGGTGAGCATCAGCCCGCACAGTTTGGTATTTTCCGCGAAGGGGGCGTCGTCCGGGTTGGCGATGGTGTGTCCCCAGCCCAGCCAGCCATCCTCCTCGATGGGCAGGCGGGCCAGGATCTTCAGCCAGCGGATGGGCCAGTACCACGCCTCCCCCGGCTCGGTGATCTTCCAGTCGGGGGGCAGGGTGACGATAATCTCCGCCCGCTCCAGCTTTTGATCCGCCAGCTCCTCGGGGACGTTCATCCGGTGGGCCCCCATGCCGAAGGTGGACAGGACGTAGTAGTTCCGCTCCGGGGTGGGGTTCATGATGTAGATGTCCACGTGGATGTCGGGGGACATGATCTCGTGGAACACGTTGTCACAGGGGCCGAAGTACTTTTCCAGATGGGCCTCCACCGCGTCCCAGTCCTCCTGCTCATACATCTCGGGACTGCACGCCCGGGCGGCGATGTATTTTTTGCACTCCTGGATAAAAGCCCGGGCGTCCTCGTCGGAGGGGCAGAGCTCCAGGGTCCGCTCAAAGCAGGCCAGGGCCTCCTCCTCCCGGTCCTGGTAGAACAGGGAGTAGCCCAACCGGTAGTGCCACAGGGGGTCGTTTTGCCCCTCCGCCTCCACCGACCGGAGCAGCTCCTCCGCCCGGGCCAGCTGGGCCTTGGCCTCCGGCTGGTCCAGGTCCGCGAGGTTGTTGTAGGCCCGGGCCAGCTGGCAGGTGAGGCCGTAGTCCAGCGCCTGGGTCTTGGAGCGGGACTCCAGGCAGTCGATGATCTTTTGGTACGCGTTCTCCTCGTGCCATTGCTCCAGCTGGGACAGCCACTCGCTCATGCTTCCTCCTCCTCTCGTTTCAGGCCGATGCCGGGGACCGCGAAGCGGAAGGAGTGGAAGGCGGCCCACGCCATGGGAGCCCCGGCAAAGACCTCCACGGCGGCGTCCAGCAGGGTCCGCAGGTCCCAGGCGATAAAGTCCAGGTAGCCCAGGCTGGTCCCGGTGGCCCCGCCGGTGAAGGTGACCACCCCCTCGCCGCAGCGGGCGGTGATGGCCTGCTCCAGCTGGTCCCGCAGGTCCAGGATGTCCTTCCGGTCCACCCCGTCCAGAGGGTAGTAGAAGAAGCCGGGAACCACCCCGTCCCGGTGGAGGCGGTCCATATAGTAGCCGTCCTGCTGGAAATACTCGTTGAGGAGGGGGACGCAGCAGGTTACCCCCGCGTACACGTCGGCGCGGAGGGGCCAGTCCTCCTCCTGGGCGGGCTTGCCCTCATAGGCGGTGTACCGCTCTCCGGCCAGCTCCGGGTCGTTGGCCTGGGGCCAGCCCTCTGGGTCCACCTCGGCGGCTACAAAATCTGCCAGCTGGTCCAGGGTCATGGACGCGCCCTCCGCCGGAGCGTCCAGAATGTCCAGGCTGTCCACATACCGCATGGCGGCCAGCTCCCCCAGAGACTGGTCCAGGAGGATATACAGGATGTGATAGACCTGGTTTTCGTCCTCCTCCAGCAAGGGGAGCAGCTTTTCGCAGTACAGCCGCAGGCCCAGACCGTGGTCCTCGGTCTTCTCCGCCCACACCTGAACGTCCTCAGGGGTGATGTCCTGTCCGTCCATCCGCAGGCCGAAGCCGCTGCTCCGGGTGCGTCCCACCAGGATATTCCACTTGTCCAGCAGCTCCTGGGGGACGTGCTTCTGGAAGTAGGCCAGCTGGAACAGCCGGGTCCGGTCCCCCTCGGGGGTGAGGATCAGCTCATACTTCTCCCCGTTGTGCCCCAGCTCGAAGGCCACGTCGGCGAAGGCGGGGGAGAGCAGCTCGGCGCACCGCTCCACCAGCTCCCGGCCCACCGCCTCCCGGTCCTCCCGGTCCAGCATGGCCCGCAGCTCCCCCTCCCTCTGGAGGAAGGACGCCCAGCCCTCCCGGGTCCGCTCCCGGAAGGAGCGCACCCCCACGGGCAGGGCCAGACTGTTCCGGCAGCGGTCGATAAACTCCAGCGTGTCCTCGTCCCCGGGCCGGGCCTCCAGCGCCTTTTCAAAGTGGGGCAGGGCCTTCCCCTCCTGGTCGGTGTAGTAGTAGGCGTAGGCCACCCGGAAGTTCCAGGTGTGGGCGGCGTCGGGGTCCTCCCGCACCGCCTCCTCCAGTCCCCCCTCCACGGAGAGGAGCAGGTCCAGTGCCCGCTGGTACAGCTTCTGGTCCTCGGGCCACTGCAGATCCATGGCCAGGTTGTTGTACGCCCGGGCCAGGCCGCTGACCAGGGGGAAGGTCAGCTCCTCCCGGGGCAGGGCCTCGATGGCGTCCACGATCTTCTGGTACTCGTCCTCCTCGTGCCAGCGCTCCAGCTGCTTCATAAACTCGTTCATGTCGTCCGTCCTTTCCTGCGGTCAAAACTCGATTTTCAGGGACATCCCCTCCACGTTGATCCCCTGGGAGCGGGTGATGGGGAGCTTCTGTTCGGCGGTGTAGCCCAGGGTCTCCCCGTCCTGGAGGGTCACGTCCTCCTGGATGATGTACCCGGCGATATTCAGCAGCAGCATATGGACCTCCTGGGGGGACTGCTGGCTGTCCCGGATCTCCAGCTCGTCCTTGCCGAAGGCCCGCAGGCCGTTGGTCCAGCCGCAGGTCCCCTTCTCATACCGGACCAGCCCCACGAAGACCAGGTCCAGCAGGGGCAGGTTCCCCTCCTTCAGGTCCTCCGCCACCCGGATGAAGTATTCGGGCAGCCACACCGTGCCGTTGGTGTACACCCCCAGGGCGTTGGGGGCTTTCAGCAGGGTGGAGGCCAGCTTCACATACAGCTCCCCCCGCTGGCGGGGCGGGTGCTCCTTGTCCACCACCGCCACCATCACGTGGGCCTGGTGGGACCTCGCCGCGGCCAGGGCCTGTTCCTTCTCCATAAAGTTGCTGTTGGCCCAGTACTCCGCCTCGCCGTCGGGGACGGGGGCGTCCATCAAGGATACCGCCACCGTTATGCCGTCTATGTCGAATACCGCCGTGGTCCCCTCGTCGTTTGAGGCGGCCTCCTCCCCGTTTTCCGGGGGATACTCGATGTCCCAGTCCTCCTCCAGCTGGCGCTTGAAGGCCTCCAGGTCCCACTCGGGGGTGGACAGGAGCACAAAGCCGGCGAAGGGACCCGCCTCGCTCTGTCGCTCCGCCTCCTCCCGGGCCTGGTCCATCCAGTACTGGCGGATGGCCTCCACCATGGCCTCGCACTTCTCTTGGGCGGTGTCCGGGTCGTAGGGCTCCATCTCGCTGAAGGTGTGGCCGCAGGGCTCCAGCGTCTCCCCGTCCTCAAAGCCGCACACCCCCACCAGCCACTTGCTCATCAGGGATTTTTTGTATTTCAGAATGTAGTAATGCCCGCCGTGGAGGTCGAATTCCCCCGCAACCTCCATTTTGGCCGGGGCCTTTCCCAGCTCCTGGGGGTGGGACAGCCACTCCTCCATGGCCTCCAGGGCGGCCTGCTGCTGTTTTGTCATACGCTTGTCCTCCTTCTTGCTCTATAGGTTTATAGGTCTATTAGGATATACGGTTCAGCCTTTGATCGCCAGCTTCCCCAGCGACTCCATCGCGTCCAGCCGCTCCGCGGGGGTCTGGCAGGCCGCGGTGATGAGACATCCGCCCGCCTCCGCCTGGAGCACGCAGTCCTCCTCCCGCCAGCTCCAGCGGACCGTCCCGCCGTCCACGGCAAGCTCGCCCGTCTCGCCGCCGGGACCGGTCAGCCGCTCCCCCCGCCTCACCTGCCAGACGGGGCCTGGGCCGTCCTCCCACCGGTCCCCCACCCGCCGGTAAGCGCCCGAAAGGGTCAGGCGCAGGGGTCCGGCGGTGTAGGTGACCGGCTCCTTCCGGTAGCCTGGGAAAAACTCCTCCTCCATGGCGGGGCCTTCGCGCAGGCGCGGCTCCCTCCCCGCCAGGGCGCAGACCTCCTCATAGCTCCGCCGGGGCAGGGGGAGGGCGGGGTCCAGCCGGGCGGCCTCCTCCAGACAGTCCAAAATGGTGTCGTTGAGCCTCCTGTCCTCCTCCCCGCGGCTGGAGGGGAGGTAGCGGCACTCCTCCCACAGTAGGTTCAGGGCCAGGTTCCGGCAGTAGAGGGCGTCCCGCGGCTCGGGGTGATACCACAGGAAAAACCGCTCCGCGACGGCCTCGATCCCCTGGGTCTGCGCCATCTCCCTCAAGCTCCGGGCGGAAAACCGGCCCACCGGGGTGACCAGCGTGCCTGGGACCTCCTTGGGCACATACTGCTCCGTCCGCCAGCACAGGCACATCTGGGGGTCCGTCCCGTCCAGGACCCGCTGGCAGCACATCTCCAGCAGAGCGGCCAGCCAGGGGTGGAAGTGCTCCCGGACGCTCTTCTCAAAGCTCCAGTGGTCGAAATACCCCGTCTCATCCCCGAAGTACAGGCGGGAGAACCGGAATTTCTGCTCCCCGATCTGGTCCAGGGCGTAAAATGCGTCCGCCGCCGCTTTGTGCAGGCCGGGTCCGGCGGGGGTGGACTGGCAATCCCCCTCCAGCTCGTAGCAGGGGAACAGGCCGCCCCGCCTCCGCCACCGGAAATGCAGCTCGCCCCCCATGGGACACAGCCCCAGGGTAAAGCCGTTTTGTTCCGGGTATAGAAAAAATTGGTAGCCCCGCTCCCGGGCCAGCTGCCGGGCGGAGGAGAGCAGCTCCTCGATCCTTTTGACTCTGCACGCGAAGGAAAAGCCCACGCTCATCGGGCTCCCCCCTCATCTCCCTGGTCCTCCCTCCGGGCGGGCGCCACCCGGATATTTCCAATCACCTCCGCCGCCGTCCCCAGGTCCCTGGGGTCGCTGCACGCGGCGGTGAGGACGAAGAGGGAGGGCCCGGTGATGACCTCGCACTGGACCTGGTAGAGCCGCTGGGTCCCCTCCCGGATCTCCCGCCAGCCCCACCGCAGGGCGCCACCCTTCAAGGTTCTGCCCTCCACCCCGTGGAGGGTGTCCAGATTGTGGGTGAAGCAGGCGTCCCCCTCCCGCGTCCGGTAGCTGTTCACCCGCCAGACCGGGCCGGTGATGTCGCTCCACAGGTGGGCGCCGCCGCCGTTCTCCCACTGCTCCCAGGTGCAGCGGCAGCGGCCCGGCAGGGTGAGCCGCAGGGCCCCCACGGCGTAGGTGACGGGGCCCTTGCGGTAGCCGGGGGAAAACTCCTCCGCCAGCGCAGGCCCTTCGGGCAGGCTGGGCTCCTGTCCCGCCAGGGCGCAGATCTCCTCATAGGCGGCCCGGGGCAGGGGGAGTCCTGGAGCAAGCTTCGCCGCCCGCTCCAGGTCCCGCAGGATGGCGTTGTTGACCCCCTCGTCCTCCCCGCTGTCTCCGGAGGGGGCGTAGCGGCAGCGCTCCCACAGCAGGTTCAGCGCCCGGGCGCGGTAGAACTGGGCGTCCCGGGTGCGGCCGTTCCACAAAAAGAAGCGCTCCGCCAGGGCCGCAATCCCCTCCTGCTCCACCAGCTCCACCAGCTCGGCCAGCCGGAAGCGGCCCATGGGGGTCACCACCGTGTCCGGGATATCCTGGGGGGCGTACTGCTCCAGGTCCCAGCACAGCCGCATCCCGCACGCCCCCTTCCCGCTCTCCTGGCGGCAGATGTCCACCAAAGTCCTCAGCCAGGGGTAGAAGTGTTCCTCCCGCATCCGGAGAAAGTCCCGGGTCTGGAAAAATCCGGTCTCGTCCTCCACCCGCAGGCCCCGGATGGGCAGGGCGTCCACCAGCTCCACCGCCGCCCGGTGCAGGCCGGGGCCCGCAGGGGTGGAGACGCACTCCCCCTGGATGTGCCAGATATCCGGCTCCTCCGGTCTGCGCTGCCAGTAGATGGTCAGCTCTCCCCCCAGGGGGCACAGCGCCGCCCGCAGGCCCTTGTCCCCCGCGCCCACCCGGTACTCCCGCTGCTCCGCCAGAGTCCGGGCCGCGGCAATCAGCTCCTCCGGCCGGCTGATCTCTCCCGTAAACGTAAATCCAATACTCATTCTCCGCCCTCCTTGGCGACTTTCAATTTATCCCTGGGCCGGGATGGTCTCCCTGCTCCCCTGCCGGTCTGGGACCGCGATGATCTGCTCCATCAGCGCGATGATGCCCGGGCGCTCCTCGGGGGTAAAGTGGGTCACGGTGAGGACGAAGAGGGAGGGGCCGGTGACGACCTCCGCCCGGACCTGCCAGAGGGACTCCCCCTCCACCTTCCGCCAGCCGTAGCGGATGGCCCCGTTGGGGATATCGTGCTGGGTCAGCTCGTTGTCCCCCTCCAGCGCCGGGGTGAACTCCGCCTCCCCCTGGCTCTTCCGGTAGCCGTTCACCCGCCAGATGGGGCTGTGGGAGGCCTCGTCCCACCACTTGTCACAGCCGCTGCGCTCGTCCCACTGCTCCCGCTCGTACCGGTACAGGCCGGGGAGGGTGAGGTTCATCGGCCCGATGGCGTAGGTCACCAGTCCCCTCCGGAAGCCGGGCTGAAACTCGTCCTCCAGCTCGGGACCCTGGCCCAGCGCGGGTTCCCGTCCCGCCAGGGCGCAGACCTCCTCATAGGCCCGCCGGGGCAGGGGGAGGGCGGGGTCCAGCCGGGCGGCCATTTCCAGATTTTTGCAGATGTTCTCGTTGACGCTCCCGTCCTCCCGATCCCGGCTGGAGGGGGCGAAATAACAGTGCTCCCACAGCAGGTTCAGGGCGATCTGCCGGTCGTACAGGGCGTCCCGCTTCCCCGGATGGTACCAGAGGAAGAAGCGCTCCGCCAGGGTCTCCACCCCCTTCTGCTCCAGGGTCTCCAGCATCCCCCGGGCGGAGAACCGGCCCACCGGGGTAATAATTGTGCCGGGGATGTCCTCGGGCCTGTACTGGTCCATGTCCCAGCACAGGCACATGGAGTTGTAGCCGCCCTCTTTGAGCTTCTCGTGGCACACCTCCACCAGGGTCCTCAGCCAGGGGTAGAAGTGCTCCTGGCACATTTTTTCAAAATCCCGGTGCTGAACATAGTCCGTCTCGTCCTCCACCGCGAGCTTTTGCAGGCCCAGCACGTCCACCAGCTCCACCGCCGCCTTGTGCAGGCCGGGGCCGGCGGGGGTGGAGACGCACTCCCCCGTCACCTGCCACTGCCCGAACAGGCCGCTCTCCTTCTTCCAGCTCATACGCACCCTGCCGTCCAGGGGACACAGGCTGACGCTCAGCCCGTCCTCCCACTGGGACAAGCCGTAATACCGCTCATCCGCCGCCCTCTTTGCCGCGGCGATCAGCAGCTCCGGCTTCTTCACCCTGCCGGTGAAGGTAAATCCAATGCTCATTGCTCCATCCTCCTCGTCTTATTTCTCAGCTCAGCCGGTACACCCGAACCAGCTCCTCCTTGGCCTGGTAGGTGACCACGCACAGGTTTTCCTCCCCGTCCAGGTGGCTGCCCATCACACTGCCCTTGAGCCGGTGGCGGGAAATTTCACGCAGATCCCCGTCATAGCACTCCACTATCCCCCTGCGGTCCAGCCACAGCCGGCCCTGGCGGTCCTCCCCCAGGAAGAACGCGCCCCCTCCCCCCGGCAGGAGCGCCCGGGTCCGGAGGGTCTCCCTCTCCAGCAGGCTTACGTCCTGCCCCAGGCACAGAAGCCCGCTTTTGGCCAGATACAGATTGAGAATCTTGTCGTTCAGGCTGACCCGGGTCTCCCCGCCCGACCCGTCCAGGCGGAGCAGGCCGTACCCCGGGTCCTCCAGCCGTATCCAGAGCTCGTCGGAGGCCCCCCGGCAGGTGCGACAGGTGTGGCGGGACTCTGAGACGGAGAAGCGGGCTTTCTCCTCCCCCTCCCGGTCCAGCCAGACGCACTCCCGCACCTCCTGGCCTCCCGTCCTGGTCAGCTGCTCCAGCCAGACCCCATTGGGGCAGAAGACAGGGGTGGCGAAACGCAGGTCCTTTTTCCAAAGCACCTCCCCGGAGGGGCTGTACCGAATCAGGTCCCGGATCATGCTGTTGAAGGCGCCGTAGCGCACCCCGTAGAGGTAGACCAGCAGTCCGCCGTCCCACTGGGGGAGCAGCTCCCCATAGACACACCGCCCGTCCACCTCAATGGGGAGGGGGCATGGGAGCTGTCCCTCCGAGTCCCACAGCAGGGTCAGGGTACTCTCCTCCTCCAGGGGGTCCCGAGGGCCGCGAAGCTTGGCGTTGGAGCGGATATCCACCTTGTAGGCCAGCACGTGCCCTCTGGCCTGGACAAACTGGACGTGGGCCCCCGCCTGAAGGGGCAGAGAGCCGTCCGCCCAGGGCTCCAAACAGCCGGAGGGGGCGGGCCGGTAGAGCAGTCCGCTGTTTTTGGACCGGTAGGCGTGGAGGTGGTCCTCCTGGTGGTGGGGCACAATGGGAACCCAGCCCTTGTCCGTCTCGCACCACTCCTGAATCAGCTCCGCCTTTGTCGCTTTTTTTGCCATCCTGTTTCTCCCCCTTATGTCAGCCGGTACACCCGCGCCCACAGGCGGACCCGCTCCGTCCAGCTCTTGCTGGGCTCGTTCCACTCCCGGAGCAGCTCCAGCCCGGGAAACTCACCTGTCTTCACCACACGCCTCCAGATAGGCGGAGGGGCCGCTCTCATACAGGTCCCCTCCGTGGGCGTCCAGAATCACCGTCAGGGGCATATCCTCCACCTCCAGCCGGCGCACCGCCTCACAGCCCAGGTCCTCCCAGCAGATGATTTCCAGCTCCTTCACGCTGGCGGACATCAGCGCCCCCGCGCCCCCCAGCGCCGCCAGATAGACCGCGCCGTTCCGGACCACGGCCTCCTTCACCTGCTTGTTTCTGGCCCCCTTGCCGATCATGACCGCCTGGCCCAGGTCCAGCAGCCGGGGGGCGTAGGCGTCCATCCGCCCGCTGGTGGTGGGGCCGGCGGAGCCAATCACCTGCCCGGGCCGCTCAGGGGTTGGGCCCACGTAGTACAGAGCGGAACCCTCCACCGGGAAGGGCAGCGGTTCCCCCCGGTCCAGCAGCTCCATCATTCGCTTGTGGGCGGCGTCCCGGCCGGTGTACACCGTTCCGGACAGCAGCACCGTATCCCCCGCCTTCAGGGGTTCCAAATCCTCCCGGGTGACCGGGGCCGTCAATCTATACTGCACAAAAATCCCTCCATTATTGGAATAATTCCTCAAAAATCTCCCATGTCTCCTGGCTCATCCGCCGGGTGGAGGCCAGACTGCTGGAGAGCACGCTTCCCTTGGGTGTAAACTTCAGGGGCTGCTCCTTGCTGGGGGAGGGCCCGAACCGCAGCCGGGGCAGGACCTCGTCGGGGAGCTGTCTCGGCGCGATGGAGCTCCCCTCCTCCCCCCACACCGCCCACTGGGAACAGCAGTTGAAGGGGTTTTGGTGCTCCAGATGGGGCTTCTCCACCTGCTCCGACAGGGAGATGACGGTAAAACCCTCCGGAACCGCCTCCCGGGCGTTGTAGCGCTTGCAGTCCCAGCCCCAGTAGTAGAGGCTCCCGCCGCAGTCCACTGTCTCCTCCACAATCCCCTCCGGAATCAATGCGCTGTGCCGGGTCCCCAGCTCCCGCATACAGTAGTCAAAGGCCCGCTCTCTGTGGGTCACCGGCAGGCGGGCCAGCACATACAGGTGCTTGTTCATCTGCGTGACCGGGAACACCACATCCCCCACCTGAATGGACGCAATGCTGGGCATCCGGGCGTGGATGCTCCCGTAAACCACCCGAACCGGCCCGGTATCCCCCGCCCGCGCAATCTCCTTCCACCGGTCCTGGGGCCAGCAGACCATATATCCCGCCATAATGCACCTCCTGATTTTCTCTCTTCGTCTAAAAAACTACAGCTCGGCAGAAGCCCGCCGTGTCACGTGGCAGCTCACGTTCACCGCCACCGGCAGGCTGGCCACGTGGGTGGGAGCGGTCTTGATGGCCAGCCCCAGGCAGGTGGTTTTTCCGCCGAACCCCTGGGGGCCGATGCCCAGGGCGTTGATCTCCTCCAGCAGCTCCCGCTCCAGCTCCGCATAGAAGGGGTCTGGGTTCCTCTGGTCCAGGGGCCGGAGGAGGGCGCGCTTGGCCAGAGCGGCCACCTGATCGAAGGAGCCCCCGATGCCGATGCCCAGCACGGTGGGGGGACAGGGGTTGGGACCGGCCAGGCGGACGGTCTCCACCACGAACCGCTTGACCCCCTCCACCCCGTCGGCGGGCTTGAGCATTCCCAGACGGCTCATGTTCTCCGAGCCGAACCCCTTGGGGGCCACGGTGAGGGTACACCGGTCCCCGGGCACAATATGTACTGTAATTGCCGCCGGGGTGTTATCCCCCGTGTTGACCCGGCGGAGGGGGTCGGCCACGATGGACTTGCGAAGGAAACCCTCCCCGTAGCCCTGACGGACCCCCTCGTGGATGGCGGCCTCGAACTCGCCGTCAACGCGGACCTCCTGGCCCAGCTCCACGAAGACGCAGGCCATTCCGGTGTCCTGGCAGATGGGCAGGCCCCGGTCTCCGGCCAGGCTCAGATTCTCCTGGAGCAGGCCCAGGGTCTCCTGCGCCAGGGGCCAGGGCTCCTCCCGGCGGCAGCGGTCCAGGGCGGCGGCGATATCCGGGGGCAGCTGGGTATTGGCCTGGATACACAGCCGGGCCACGGCGGCGGTGAGGTCCGCGGCAGAAATGGTTTTCATAAAAATCCCGTCCTTCCGGTCAAATTTTCCTGCCCCCTATTCTACCACGGCGCAGGTCGGGTTTCAATGAGAAATACACGCCCCCGGCCATAAAAAACCGGGGCGCGCCGCACCGCGGCACGCCCCGTTGGGGGATTGGATTTACTTTCTGTTCTTCATCCGGACATTGGGCTCGCCGGGCAGACCGAACATGGGGATAAAGCGGTCCAGACCGGTGAAGGTGAAGATCAGGATGCTGGCAACCATAATCATACTCATGATGTTGCAGCGGGCAATGTCCAGCGTGGTGAAGTTGCCGATGGGATACACCGCGTTGGCAATGGCGCAGAAGAACACGGGGAAGCTGTGCCAGGGGATCAGCTCGGAGCCGTACACACCCAAGGCGTCGTTAAAGGTGGCCAGACGGACACGGAGCTTGTACATATCCTCCTCGCTGCCCTCCACGTTCTCCTCCACGATGTTGCGCACGATGGGGGAGATGGTGGCGATCTGAGCGGTCTCGTCAGCCAGGGCCACGTTGCCCACCAGACACAGCACGCCGCACCAGCCCATCAGGCTGCGGACCTTGCCGGACATTTTGACAACCAGCTTGGCCAGAGGCTCGAAGGCGTTCATGCTGTTCATGACGCCGCCGAAGCCGGCCACCCAGCACATCATGACGATGGACCATTCGCCTGCGCCGCCGAAGCCGACCAGAAGCATATCCTCAAGCCACGCCTGGAGGGTACAGGTCCCGGCGGCGCAGCCCAGAATCAGGGCGGAGACCATACCAGCGCCCAGAGCCAGCAGCGTGTTGACTCCCATAAAGGCGACAACAATCACCGCCAGCAGGGGGATAATCATGTAGATGGGCACGCCGGTCTGCACCTGCTCCAGCAGGATCAGGGCGGCGGGACGCTCCTCTGCCAGGGCGGTATAGGCCTCCTCGGGGATGGCGGCCAGGGCCTGGTTAATGTCGGCCTGGGTTCCGGGCAGAGACATACTCATAAGGAAGGTGACAATGATCGTCGCCGCCACGCAGAGGATGGACCACACGCCCTGGTGCTTCACGCGGTCGATGATCTTGATGTCCTGCATACCGCAGGAGAGAACGGTGGTGTCGGAGATCATGCCGATGTTGTCGCCGAAGCAGGAGCCGCCGGCCACAGCGCCCAGGGTGAGGATGAGGTTGCCGCCGATGATGTAGTTCATCCAGAAGAAGATGGGGGCGCAGGCGGCGAAGGTGCCCCAGGAGGTTCCGGTGGCTATGGACAGGATGCAGGTCACAATCAGGGCCACCACGGCGATGGTCTTACCGGTGACGCCGGCAGACAGGGCGATATTGATGACCACGGCGCCCACGCCGGTGGCCATAAAGCACTCGGCCACGCCATAGGCGAACATCAGGATGAAGAACACCTGAACGATGCTGGCAGCGGCTTTCAGGGCGAAGTTAAAGGCGTCGTCAAAGCTGCTGCGGTTGACATACATACACACCACGATGGCTACCAGGGTGGCGATGGGGCCCGCCAGCAGCAGGTCCATCTCGCAGAAAATGACCAGGCCGGCAAAGACAAACAGAGGTACAAATTTCAGGATACTAATCGCTACTGTAGTTTCTCGCGGGGCTTTTTTTGTGGGATTGGTACTCATAGATAACTTCCTTTCTCTTCTTCGTTGTTTTGAAGGGACTTTCTTAGGGTCCTTTGCAAACCGTCCGGAGATCGGAGTTCACAAAGCCAAACTGAGTACGACCCTGCGCAGGCCTCTCTGCTCTGCGCAAGCCGCTGCAAGGGGAATTTTCAGACCTCTCCATCCATGTGGTAGGTCTTGACGCTGGGGATGTCGCCGGTCTTCCACTGGAATTTACCCAGGAATCCCCAAAGAATGGCCACCACGGGGCAGATCCAGCAGAACAGCGCAAAGGGAAGGTAGGAGAAGCAGTGGACGCCCAAGGCCGCGGAGATAAACGCGCCGCACAGGTTCCAGGGAATCAGGGGAGAGGTCACTGTGCCCGAGTCCTCCAGGGTGCGGGACAGGGTCTGGGGAAGCATATCCTTCTCTTTATAGACGGGCATCATCAGCTTGCCGCCCAGGACCAGGGTCATGTACTGGCTGGCAGTGACCAGGTTGAGCAGCAGCTCCACCACCACGGTGGTCAGCACAGTGGTCCCCACGGTACGGGTCAGGCCCTTCATGTGGCTGAGGATCTCGTCCAGAATGCCGCACTTCTCCATAATGCCGCCGAAGGCCATGACGATGACGGTCAGACTGGCGGTGTAGTGCATGGCGAACATCCCGCCCCGGGAGAGCAGCCGGTCAATGTCAGCAAAGCCGGTGTCCATAACAAAGCCGTTCTCCATAATGCTTGTGATGCCGCCCAGGCTCTGGCCCTGAAGCAGCATCGCCAGCGCCGCGGCGGTCAGGGCAGAGATGAGCAGAATCATCAGCGCGGGCATCTTGCGCAGGGCAAGGACCAGCACCAGCGCCAGGGGAATCAGGGTGAGGATATTCAGGTGGAAGGTGCTTTCCAGAGAGGAGAGGATCTGGGCCACCGTCTCGCTGTTGGCGTTGCCGCTGGCGGAGACCCCCAGCACGCCGAAGCCCACCATGGCGATGACAATGGCGGGGCCGCCCGTGGTGACCATGGCCTTGACGTGGTCAAACAGGTCGGCGCCGGCCACGGCGGGAGCCACATTGGTGGTATCCGACATGGGGGACATCTTGTCGCCAAAGGCCGCGCCCGAGACCACAGCGCCGGCGGTCATGGCGGGATTGATGCCCAGACCCATGCCCACTCCCATCAGGGCTACCCCCACCGTGCCGCAGGTGGACCAAGAGCTGCCCGTCGCCATTGCGGTGATGATGCAGGCGATACAGGCCGTGACCAGGAACAGGCTGGGATTGATGAGCTTCAGCCCCCAGT
Organism: Lawsonibacter sp.; assembly: GCA_022801435.1. Taxonomy (GTDB): domain Bacteria; phylum Bacillota; class Clostridia; order Oscillospirales; family Oscillospiraceae; genus Lawsonibacter. The sequence goes on along the minus strand of JAAWSG010000012.1, from coordinate 27,230 downwards.
AGATAATCATGGGGACGGTCCCGCTGGCAATCCAGGAGCCCATCACCGCGCCGATGGTGTACAGGATGAGGACGGTGGAGACAATCATGCCGCTGCTGTAGGTAATGGCGTCCTCGATCTTCTTGTAGGGGCAGCCGGTGACGGCCAGCAGCAGAATGCAGAAGCCCATACAGGTCAGCATAGTGATATGCAGGCTCTGGGTCTTGGTAACGAAGATGGTGTGCATCATAGTGACCAGCATGAAGGCCAGTGTTGCCAGACACACCCAGAGCGGCGGCTTGTAGGCGGTTTTGCGATTATCCATTTTTTCTCCTTCCATTTCCGCGTACCCTCTGTTGCAAGGGCGTTTCCTTTGCGATCCGCTTCTGGCGCTCACCCCCTTTCCGGTGTGTAAACCCTCGTTTCCGCAAGCACTTTCGTTCAGCTCACCCGAACGCCGCCCAGGTAGGTGGCGCTGGCGCGGATGGAGCGCAGGTCATTGGGGTCGATGGCGGTGGGGTCGCCGCTGAGGACCACGAAGTCCGCCAGCTTGCCCGGCTGGATGCTGCCCTTGCTCTCCTCCTCAAACTGGGCATAGGCGGAGTCCAGCGTAAAGCCCTTGAGCACCTGTTCAATGGTCAGGGCCTCCTGGGGATACCAGCCCCCCTCGGGCCAGCCGTTCAGGTCCTTGCGGTTGACTGCGATATAGGCGCTGTCGATGGGGTTGACCGAGTCCACCGGGCAGTCGGAGGACAGAGGGACCTTGATGCCCATCTCGTTCAGGGTCCGGTAGGCATAGGCCTCCTTTATGCGCTCCCTGCCCACCCGGTCCTCCACGCAGTGCATATCCGCTCCCACGCACACAGGCTCGCCGTAGGCCACAATATTCCCCGCCTTAATGCGCTCCATAATGGACCGGGTGGTAATCTGCACGTGGATGATGCCGTTCCGGGCGTCCTGGACGGGGTGCTCCCGCTGGGCCCGCTCAAAGGCGCTGAGAATCATCTCCATCGCCCCGTCCCCGATGCCGTGGCACACCACCTGCATCCCGTTTTTCTGGGCGGTACACACCAGCTCGTCCAGCTCGTCCTGGGTGAAGACGGCGATGCCCCGGTTCCCCGGGTCGTCGGAGTAGGGCTCGTTCAGGAAGGCGGTGCGAGGGCCAATGGAGCCGTCAGTGAGCAGCTTCAGGGGCCCGATCCTGAACAGGTCCGAACCCACCCCTGTCCGATAGCCGGCGGCCAAAAATCCCCGGAACCGGTCGAGCTGGGGCAGCAGGCACTGCTCATACACCCGGACCTTCAGCTTCCCCTCCCGCTCCAGCTCCTGGTAGGCCTGGATGACCGCCCGCCAGTTTTTGGAGGAGAAGGTCTCGAAGTCATCGGTCTGGACCGAGGTGATGCCCAGCTTGGACACATAATCCATGGCGTCCAGCAGCATCTCCTTGATCTCGGCCACGCTCTTGTCCGGGACCTTGGTGTAGGCCAGATACCGGGCGGTCTCCTTCAGCACGCCGGTGGCGCGGCCGTCCGCATCCCGCTCGATCTCGCCGCTCTCCGGGTCGGGGGTGCTGCCGTCGATGCCGATCATCTCCAGGGCCTTGGAGTTGACCACCACCGTGTGCTCGCACACCCGGGTGAAGATCATGGGGTGCTCGGTGGAGATTTTATCCAAATCCTCCCGATTGAGCAGCCGCCCCTCCTGGAAGGAGTAGTGGTTCCAGCCGGCGGCGGACACCCAGCTCCCGGGGGCGGGCCGATGCTCCTCCAGCCAGGTTTTGGATTTTTCGATAATCTCCGCAATGGAGGTGGTCCCGTACAGATTGATCTTCGTGCGGGAGTAGGCGAAGTTCAGCAGGTGCAGGTGGCTGTCGTTGAAACCGGGGACCACCGTGCCCCCCGCCAGGTCCACCACCTGGGCGTCTCCGGCGGCGGCGGTAATCTCCGCCCCGCTCCCCACCTGGACAAACCTCCCGTCCTCCACCAGGAAGGCCTCCGCCCTGGGGCAGGCGGGGTCGATGGTGATGACGTTCGCGTTTACGAAAGCTGTTTTCAATGCAGGCAGCCCCCTCTTACGCGGTCTCGCCGCCGTCGATGGGGATGTGCTGGCCGGTGATGTACTTGGCCTCGTCCGAGGCGAGGAAGGCGTACAGGGCGGCTACCTCTCCCGGGTCGGCGTGGCGCTGCATGGGGATGCCCTTGTTGCACTCGTCGAACATCTCCTGGGTGTACTCCGCCTCCTGCATGGGGGTGAGGACATAGCCCGGGCAGATGGAGTTGCAGCGGACCCAGGGGGCGTGCTCCAGGGCGACGCTGCGCACCAGGTTGATGACTGCCGCCTTGGAGGCGTTGTAGTCCGTGTAGAAGGGGTGGCCCTCCATGCCGTTGGTGGAGGCGGTACACAGGATGACCCCGGGATTGTCCTTGCTCTTGGTGTCCTTCATGCGCTTGAGGGCCTCCATGATGCACAGGCACATACTGTCCAGGTTGACCCCCATCACCCGCTTCCACTGGGCGAAGTCGGTCTCAATAAACTTCCTGCGGATGGAGATGCCCGCGTTGGAGATGAGGATGTCCAGCCCGCCCAGGATCTCATCGGCCTGTTTGAATCCGGCCTCCACGCTCTCCTGGCTGCTGACATCCACCTTGACGCAGCCCGCCAGGCCGGGGATCTCCCCCTTGAGGGCATCAAAAACCTTGTCGTTATAGTCGAACACCACGACCTTGGCCCCCTCCAGCACAAAGCGCTTGGCGGTGGCCTTGCCGATGCCGGAGGCGCCTCCGGTGATGATGGCGCACTTACCCTTCAGCTCAGGGTACAGGGCCCGGGGTTCAAATGTGTAGTCTTGCTTCAGCATGGGCTTCCTCCTTATATTCCGCAATGCAGCATGGTTTGTTCTTTCCTGGCCGGACTGCCGGTCTATTCTCCGCTGATTTTGACCACCTGCTCCTCCATTGACCCGATGATGGCCCGGACATAGCCGGAGAGCATGGCGTCCACCTCCCGGTCGCCGGTGTCCACCAACAGGGGACGCCCGCTGAGGTGGAAAAGTTTTTCCTGGGTAGCCAGCACATGCAGCCGCTCCCGTCCGATTTGGCGCAGGACCGCGGGGCTGAGCTGCTGGTTCCCCCGCCCCAGAAGGAATCCCTGGCCTCCGGTGGGTGTGAGGATAAGATGGGTCTCCCGCTCTGCCAGGCGGGCCAAAATCTCCCGCTCGCACAGGTCGGATTGGACCAGCTTTTTATCGCAGATGAGGTCCACTCCGATGAGGGTATTGGGCAATTCCAACACATCCATCAGGGTTTGCGTGGTAGATCCTGGTCCAATTAGATAATACACCCCGGAGCGCATTTGGTCAAGCATTTCCCACGCAATATTTACTTGCTGGGACCGCTCGCTCAGGGGGGAGGGCGCTTTGCTGTTCTGAAGGAAGCGCCGCTCATAGGGAATTTGCAGGTAGCCGTAGAGGCTGGTGTTCACCCGGCCCTCCCGGTAGGCGGCCTCGTCGATGTCCACCACCTCGGCCTCCCGGGTCTGTCCGCAGGCCCCTTTGAGGAAGCTGAGGGCCAGCGCCCCCGCCGCCTCGGGCCGGACGGCGTAGACGGGGGAGTGTATCTTCACCCCGGCGGGGACCCCCAAGGCGGTCTGCCGGCTGCCCACGGCGGCGGCCACGTCCCGGGCGGTCCCGTCCCCGCCGGCGAAGAGGAGCAGGTCCGCCCCCGCCATGGCCCGGGCCGCGGCCCGGGTGTCGGCGGCGGTACTGGGCCGGGCGCAGGTGTGGACCACCTCCACATGGGGAAAGCCCAGGCTTCGGGCCAGCTCCTCCCCCATGTCTCCCGTGGGACACAGCACCCGCAGCTGCTCCCGGATGGGCAGCAGCTCCCCCATTGCCAGAGCGGCCCGGGCGTTGGCCCGGGGGGACGCCCCCCGGGCCAACGCCTCCTCATAGACGCCGTCCGTGCCTTTCAGTCCTACGCTGCCTCCCATCCCCGCGATGGGGTTGACAAGCAGGCCTACTGTCTTCACTGGAACTTCTTCAGATAGCAGCGCCAGGACACCGCCCACTGGTCGGGGTCGTCCATGTTGGACTCATCCAACTGGTGGCAGACGCTCTGATAGGGGGCGCCCTTCACCTTGTCGGGGTCCTTGTACGCCTCGTCAAAGACGTACTTCAGGGTCTCGATGTACTCATCAATGTCCTCCTTGGAGGGGGTCTCGGTGGGCTCCAGGGTCATGGGCTCGGGCACATAGTAGGGGTGGTGGCTCTGCCAGTAGTGCATTCCGAAGTCCATCATGCGGCGCTGCACGTCGGCGGTGGACACGCCGGTCTCCTTGAAGAGGGTCTCCAGGGTGTAGCGGCACTGCTCAATGCGCTGCTTGCCGGGGATGTAGGGGGCGTCCACGCAGTGCAGCTCCATGAGCTTCTTGAACATGTAGTTGTTGTTGAGCACCGCGGTCTTGGCCACCTGATACAGCCCGTCGGGACCCAGGGCGCGAATCCAGGCGTAGGCCTTCAGGATGACAGGGGCCACGCCGTTGAACTGGCGCACCTTGCCGATGGCGGAGGGGCCGGCGGTGAGCTCATAGTTGTAGAAGTACTTCTCCCCGTCGAAGTCCACCAGGGGTCCGGGCAGAAATTTCTCCAGGAATTTGGCGCAGCCGGTGGCGCCGCAGGCGGGGCCGCCGCAGCCGTGGGGGGTGGAGAAGGTCTTGTGCAGGTTGAAGAAGCACATATCGAAGCCCGCCTCCCGGGCCCGGGTGACCCCCAGCAGACCGTTGGCGTTGGCCTGGTCATAGCCGCACAGGCCGCCCTTCTCGTGGACCAGCTTGGTGAACTCCAGGACGTTCTTGTTGTATACGCCGGTGTCCTCGGGGTTGGCGACGATGAAGGCGGCGGTGTGCTCGCTCACCGCGGCCTTGAAGGCCTCATAGTCGGGGTAGCCGTTCTCGTCGGGGTGGATGTAGATGATCTTGAAGCCCTTGACGTGGGGGGCGGCGGCGTCGGAGGGGTGGGAGTAGATGGTGGTGATGATCTCGTTGCGCTCCTTCTCCTCCCCCCGGGACTTGAAGTAGGCGTACACCAGGGAGGCCATGGTGAGGATGCCCTGGCTGCCGCCGCTGGGCTGGAAGGTGAAGCGGTCCATACCGGAGATCTCGCACATATAGCGGTTGGTGTCATACATGATCTGCATCAGGCCCTGGGCGGTGCTCTCGTCCTGGAGGGGGTGCATCTCCCGCATCTGGGGCAGGTTGGCCAGCTGGTCATTGACCTTGGGGCTGTACTTCACGGTGCAGGTCCCCTGGCCGATCTCGATGTTCACGTCGGCGCCCAGGGTCTCCTGAGCCAGGCGTGCGTAGTGGCGCAACACCCGGGGCTGGGAGATCTCCGGCAGGGCGGGGGCGGTCTCCCGCTTGAGGAACGCGGGCAGGGCGTCCACCCCCTTGGTCTCCTTCTTCACCGCCTCCGCGGCCTGGGGGACCAGGATACCCCGCTCGCCGGGGCGGCTCAGCTCGAAAATGACCGGCTCATCCCACTTGGCCTGGTGAAAACCGGTGCGGACCTTGGAGCTTCTGTCAATTTTTTTCATGTCTTGTTTCTCCTTTCACCCATCAAAGGATCTCGCCCAGGGCGGAGACCAGACGGTCGATGTCTTCCTTGGTGTGGACCTCGGTGACGCAGTACATGGCGCACTGGCCCAGAGCGGGGAAGTCCCGGGACAGGTCCTTGCCGCCGAAGATGCCCTTGCCCAGCAGAGCCTTGTTGACCTCCGCCGCGGTCTTGCCCGTCTTGGAGAAGTCCACCACGAACTCCTTGAAGAAGGGGGTTTGGAAGCGGATGGAGAGGTTGTTCAGCTTGGCGATCTCCTGGGCGGCGTACTGGGCGTTGGCCATGATGGTCTCGCCCACCTCCCGCATTCCCTGGGGGCCCATGGTGGCCAGGTAGACGCCGGCGGTGATGCCCCACAGGGCGGACTGAGTGCCCACGTACTCCTTGGCCTTCTCCCGCAGGTGGCCGAAGGAGGTGCGGTCATAGGCCACATCCCCGAAGGCGTACTCGCCGGGGGTGTTGGTGCAGCAGATGCCGAACAGGCGGGAGGGGAACTCCAGCACGTACTTGGGGTCGTCCATGGTGGCCATAAAGCCGGACTGCCCGCCGCCGTAGTTCATATGGATGCCTAGGGGCTGCAGGTCGCCGCACACGATGTCCCCGCCGTAGGAGCGGGGGGCGGAGAGGACGCCCAGGGAGATGGGGTCCACACCCACCACGCACTGGGCCCCGGCCTCATGGGCCAGCTTGGCGATCTCCTGGGCCTGGACCTCCAGCACGCCCAGGTAGGAGGGGTTCTCAAAGTACACCACGCCGGTCCTGCCGCACAGCTTGGCCTTCAGGTCGGACAGGTCCATGCAGCCGGTGGCGGGGTCGATGGCCACCTCCACGATCTCCAGGTCGGGGGTGCAGTAGTTCTTGATGACCGCCAGCTTCTCCCGGTCGATGGAGCCGGTGACCAGCACCTGGGTGCGGCCAGCGATCCGGCTGCCCATGCGGATGGCGGTGGCGGCGGCCTGGGCCCAGTCCATGGTGGGGACGTTGACCACCTCCATGTCCACCAGCTCGGCCATCAGGCTCTCATACTCAAAGAGGCTCTGGAAGCGGCCGAAGTCGTTGTAGGACTCCCCTCCGTAGGCGGTGACGAACTCGCCCTTGCCGTTGATCTCGTCGCACAGGGCGGGGACGTAGTGCTGCCAGCAGCCCGCGCCCAGGAAGTTCAGGTTGTCCGCGCAGCTGGTGTTCTTCTTCAGCAGGCCCTCCACGTGGCGGCGCAGCTCGTACTCAGAGCCGAAGGCCTCGGGCAGGTTCATCTGGTTTTTCAGGATAATCTCCCCGGGGACCTCGGCGTGGAGCTGCTCCAGGCTGGTCAGGCCCAGCTCCTGAAGCATCTCCTGCTCCACTGCGGGCACGGAGTTGGGGATGTAAGGATGGCTTTTATATCCTTTCACGCTCATGCTCTTTACCTTCCTTTTCTTTCAATTAGGCGATGCCGCCGCCGTCTACCACCAGGGCCGCGCCGGTCACCCAGCTGGCCAGGTCGGAGCACAGGAACAGCACGCCGTTGGCGATATCCTCGGGCTGGCCGATACGGGCCAGGGGACGGCCCGCACCGCAGGATTTCAGGAACTCGTCGATGTCGGCGTCGCTCTTGATCTCACCGGTCTGGCGGCCCTCACTGACCATCATGGCGGTGACGGTGTCGCCGGGGTTGATGGAGTTGACCCGGATGTTGTCCTTGCCGTGGTCGATGGCCATAGCCCGGGTGACGTTGACGATGCCGCCCTTCACCGCGCAGTAGGCCGCGGCCAGGTCTCCGCCCTTCAGGCCCCAGCCCGAGCCGGTGTTGACGATGGAGCCGCCGCCCACCTTCTTCATCTCGGGGATGACGTGCTTGCTCATGAGGAACAGACCCTTGAGGCCCACATCCAGCACAAAATCCCACTCCTTCTCCGCCAGGTCCTCGATGGTCTTGCGCACCGTGACCCCGGCGTTGTTGTGCAGGATGTCAATGCGTCCGAATTTTTCCACAATGGCCTTGACGGCAGCGATGACGCTCTCCTCATTGGTCACATCGCACTTGAAGAACGCGGCCTGCCGTCCGGCGTCCCGCATCTCCTGGGCCTTCTCCTCCGCCTTGTCGCTCACGTCCACGATGGCCACCGCCGCGCCGTAGGCGGACAGCAGCTGCGCCACGCCCAGGCCAATGCCGGAGCCGCCGCCGGTGATGACGGCCACCTTTCCAGTCAGATTCAGGGGATCTTTCTTTTGCAGCATGATGTTTCCTCCTCATAACGAATAACGATACTTGTGCGGGCGGCGGGCCGCCGCGCTCCATTGGGACCGGCCTCTCCGGCCCCCCTCTGGTTCTGTCTGTATATACAAGCAATCCCCGTGCCAACTATTTTGTTCCGGCAAAAAGCTCAAAAAAACAGCGGAACAGCGGAGGGGATTTCCTCTGTTTTTCAGATTTATAGGCAAAAATAATGATTTTTATTTCTACCCTCTATGTCTCCCTCTTTCCCGCTCCCGCCGGCCGTTGCGTCATATTTGCCAAATCCGCTGACATTTTTGTCAAAAATCCGTCCCGCACCCTTGCAATTTCCGCTCGGGTGTGCTATAGTCTGCTCTGTCAGCCGGAATACACGCGCAGAGAGGAGGCCCTTTCATGGAACTGCAAGCCTATCGGGAACAGCTCGCCCAGGTTTTACAGATCATTCAGCACCTGTTCGGGGTGGAGTCCGCCGTCTTTGACAGCTCCGCCTCCCTGGTGGTGTGCAGCAGCCAGTATCTGGAAAAAAAGGGGACCACGGTCCACAAGCCCTCCATCCTGGAGGTCATCGAGCAGGACGAGGTGACGGTGGTCCGGCCGGGACAGATGCCCTCCTGCGCAGGCTGCCGCTTCAACGGCAACTGTCCGGCCACCCTGGAGATATTAAAGCGCATCACCCAGGGCAGCTATCCGGCGGGGGTGCTGTCCTTCTCCGCCTTCTCCCAGAGCGGCCACGACCGGATGGCACAGGAGCCGGAATTTTTCAAGCGGACCATCAGCGAATTTGCCTCCCTCATCTCCACTCTCCTCCGGGCCAGCCCCCCAGAGACGGGTCTGGACAGCCTGGACAGCCACCTGGCCGCCCTCTCTGAGCTGGCCCCCGGCGGACTGCTCCTCACCGACCGGCGGGGAAACATTGTCAGCATGAACGCCGCGGTCCTGGAGCTGCTCAGCGGCTCCTGCCTGAAATCCATCCACGACTTCCTCCCCGCCCCCCTGGCGGAGCTGATTTTGGAGGGGGAGCGGGTGGAAGAACAGGTCCCCGCCGACCGGAGCGTCCCCTTTTCCATCCTCTCCGTGCCGGTGCGCACCGGGGGGGAGGTCACCGGCTTCGCCATCCGGCTGAACCGGCGGGCGGACCCCCGGCTCAAGGCCCGGCTCCCTGACGCGGACACCATGCGGGGCAGCGGCGTCCATATGTCCAGCGTCCGGCGGAGGATGGCCCGGGTCATCAACAGCCCCTCCTCGGTGTACATCTCCGGGGAGACGGGGACGGGCAAGGGGCTGCTGGCCAAGTCCATTCACCTCCAGGGGGAGCGGCGGGACCGGCCCTTCATCACCATCAGCTGCGCCAACATCCCCGAGACCTTGTTTGAGAGCGAGCTGTTCGGCTATGAGGCGGGGGCCTTCACCGGAGCTTTGAAGTCGGGCAAGCGGGGCAAGCTGGAGCTGGCGGGGGACGGGACCCTGTTCCTGGACGAAATTGGCGAGATGCCCATGAGTATGCAGGCCAAGCTCCTCACCGTCCTCCAGGAGCACTGCTTCGAGCGGGTGGGCGGAACCCAGACCATCCAGATCCACGCCCGGATCATCTCCGCCTCCAACGCGGACATGGCCCAGCGCATTGCGGAAAACCGCTTCCGGGCCGACCTGTTCTACCGCCTGAATGTCATCAACATTGAGATGCTCCCCCTGCGGGAGCGGATGGAGGACCTGCCCGAGCTGCTCCAGGCCTTTTTGGACAAGTTCAACCGCCGGCTCAGCGCCCGCATCACCGGTTTCAGCCCGGAGGCGCTGGACCTGTTCCGCCAGTTCTCCTGGCCGGGCAATATCCGGCAGCTGGAGAATGTGGTGGAGTACTGCGTCAACATGGCGGAGGGCCCGGTGGTGGAGCTGGAGGACCTGCCCGGCTACCTCCTCCGGGGGGCGGAGCAGCAGCCGGCCCCCACCCTCAAGGGAGCGGAGTACGCCGCCATCCGGGATATGCTCAACCAGTACGGCTGGGATGTCAAGGGGAAGACCCAGGCCGCCGAGGCGCTGGGCATCAGCCTGCGCACCCTGTACCGAAAGATGGACCAGGCCCATTTTTCAGATAAATGATTTTTTTGACAAAGGAGAATGCCAAATGGAACCTATGGAACTGGAGCCCATCCGGCCCGAGATTGAGCTGGAGGATTTTCAGAAGCTGGACCTGCGGGTGTGCCAGGTCGTCGCCTGTGAGGAGGTGGTCAAGAGCCGCAACTTCCTCAAGCTGACGGTGAACGACGGCTTCGGGGAGCGGACCATCATGTCCACCATCCGGGCCTACTACAAGCCCGAGGACCTCATCGGCAGGAAAATCGTGGTGGTGGCCAACCTGGCCCCCCACAAGTTCTGCGGAGTGGTCAGCGAGGGGATGCTCCTGGCGGTGGACAACCCCGACGAGGACGACTGCAAGGTCCTCTTCGCCCACGAGGACTGCCCGGTGGGCTTCCGGGTGAGCTGAAACACCAACTGGAAACGCGCACGGTGCATCGCTGCACCGTGCGCGTTTTTTACCGATCAGAGAGCGGACGTTCCGTATCAGCGTGTCCCCACAGCATTCTGCCGGCCCGTAATCCCTACACCGGCAGTCCGGTCCGCTCCTCCTCCCGGGCGGAGCGGGAGAGGGCCTTTGCCGTCTCGCAGATGGGGATGGGGGCGGCGGCCAGGGCCAGAACGGCAATCCACTGAGGAGAGGTCATAGGCGTGACGGAGAACACCCCCTGGAGGGGCGGGATGAGGAGGACGGACAGCTGCATCCCCAGTCCCGCCAAAAACGCCCGGTTCATGGCCGGGTTGGACAGCACCCCCTGGGAGAAGAGGGACCGGTCCTCGCTGCGGACATTGAAGGCGTGGAAGAGCTGGCACAGGGTGAGGGTCGCGAAGGCCATGGTATTGGCGCAGGCCCCCTCCATCCCCGGGGTCCCCAACCGGGTCAGCCCCAGGAAATAGGCCGCCAGGGTGAGTCCCCCCACCATCAGCCCCTGCCAGGCCAGGCGGAAGGAAAACTTTTTGTCGAACAGCCCGGCGGAGGCGTCCCGGGGCTCGTCCTCCATGACCCCCTCCTCCACCGGCTCCACCCCCAGGGCCAGGGCGGGGAGGGAGTCGGTGACCAGATTGAGCCACAGCAGCTGTACCGGGGCCAGGGGCATCTGTCCAAGGCCCAGGAGGGTGGCGGCAAAGATGGTGAAAATTTCTCCGATGTTGCAGGACAGCAGGTAGTGTACCGCCTTCCGGATGTTGGAGTAGATGCCCCGCCCCTCCTCGATGGCGGCCACGATGGTGGAGAAGTTGTCATCGGTGAGCACCATATCCGCCGCCCCCTTGGCCACATCGGTCCCGGTCCTCCCCATGGCGCAGCCGATGTCCGCGGCCTTCAGGGCGGGGGCGTCATTGAGGCCGTCCCCCGTCATGGCCACCACCCGTCCCCGCTTCTGCCAGGCCTGGACAATGCGCATTTTGTGTTCAGGGGACACCCGGGCGAAGACGGAGAATTTTTCGATGTCCTCCTCCAGCATGGCCTGGGGCATGAAGTCCAGCTCGGAGCCGGTCACGGTCCAGTCCCCCGGGCGGAGGATGTCCAGCTCTTTGGCGATGGCGCAGGCGGTGGCCCGGTGGTCGCCGGTAATCATCACGGGGCGCACCCCCGCCAGGTGGCACTTGTCCACGGCGGAGCGCACCTCGGGCCGGGGCGGGTCCATCAGCCCAAAAAGCCCCAGAAAGGTGAGCTCCCGCTCCAGCGTCTCGGGTCCCAGCCGGGCGGGCAGCCGGGAGAGCTCCCTCCGGGCCACGGCGATGACCCGCAGCGCCTTCCCCGCCATCTCCTCATTGGCCGCCAGAATGCGCTGCCGCTCCCCGGCGTCCAGGGGCCCCCTGGGGGTGGAGACGCACCGCTCCAGCAGCACATCGGGGGCCCCCTTGACAAAGACGGTCCAGCTCCCCTTCCCCCGGCTGTGGATGGTGGACATACACTTCCGCTCCGAGTCGAAGGGCAGGTCTCCGGTGCGGGGCCACTCCTCCAGGACCCGCCGCTGGTCCAGCCCCTCCCGGGCGGCCTGGACCACCAGCGCCCCCTCTGTGGGGTCCCCGGAGGCGGTGGGAGCCCCCGCCCGCCACTCCAGCCGGGCGTCGGAGCACAGACAGCCTGCCAGCAGCGCCTCCCGCCGGTGGGTCCCGGGGAGGGTCCACAGCTGCTGAACGGTCATTTTGTTCTGGGTAAGGGTCCCCGTCTTGTCCGAGCAGATCACCCCGGCGCAGCCCAGGGTCTCCACGGCGGGCAGCTTTTTGACAATGGCGTTCCCCGCGGCCAGGCGCTGCACCCCCAGAGCCAGCACGATGGTCACAATGGCGGGGAGTCCCTCGGGAATGGCCGCCACCGCCAGAGAGACGGCGGTGAGGAACATATCCAGCATCCCCTTCCCCTGGAGCAGCCCCACCCCGAACATCACCGCGCACACCGACAGGCACAGGAAGGACAGAGTCTTTGAGATCTCCGCCATCCGCCGCTGGAGGGGGGTGTCTCCCTCGGCGCTGTCCAGGAGCAGGCCGGCGATATGCCCCATCTCGGTGTTCATCCCGGTCTCCACCACCAGAGCGGTCCCCCGTCCGGCGGTGATGAGGGTCCCGGACAGCAGCATATTGCTCCGGTCCCCCAGGGGGGTGTCGGGGGGCAGGGATGGGGCGCTCCCCTTCTCCACCGGGACCGACTCCCCCGTCATGGCCGACTCGTCCGCCTGGAGCCGGCTGCACTCCAGAATACGGGCGTCAGCGGGCACCTGGTCCCCCGCCTCCAGCAGAATCACATCCCCGGGGACCAGGGCGGAGGCGGGCAGGGTCCTGGCCTTGCCGCCCCGCACCGCCCGGGCCATGGGGGCGGAGGCCCGGCGCAGCTCCTCCAGGGCCTGCTGGGCGTGGTCCTCCTGGGTGATGGAGATGACCCCGTTGACCACCACGATAATCAAAATAATCACCCCGTCCAGCCAGTCCTCCCCCCCGCTGGCCGCCAGAGAAAGTCCCGCCGCCGCCAGCAGGACCAGGATCATGGGGTCCTTGAGCTGCCCCAGCGCCCGGGAGAGCAGCCCCGGTCCAGGCGGACTGTCCAGCAGGTTGGGGCCCTCCCGCTCCAGCCGCCGGGCGCCCTCCCGCTCGCTCAGCCCCTGGGGACCGGTATGTAACTCCTCCATGATCTGCGCCGCGGGCCGGCTGTGCCAGTCGCCCATGCCATCACGCTCCCTTCCAGTTTCTCCCAGTATAGGCCGGGCCTGTCCAGCTTTTGAGGGAAACCTGTCGAGGAAGAAAAATTCCCACCCCTAATCAGGAGTGGGAAAACTTTTATTTATTTGCACCAAAAGGCTTCCTGTTTCAGGAGGTCGGTGTACTCCTCCAAAAAGCGGTGCAGGCGGTCCAGGATCTGCACACCCAGTCCCTGCTCCTCCCCGGCGGACAGCACATCCTCCAAAAGTCCCTCCGCAAATTTCCCGAAGGCGCAGCGCTGGTACAGATGGAAGGCCGACCGGGAGAGCAGCACCTTATCCTCCTCCGTAAAGCCCCGCTCCGCTCTATCCTCGGACAGCGCTTTGGGCATCGGCGTCTTGCGCACCTCTAAAAAATACCAGTCGAACCGGGATATCTCGTCCATCAACCGTTCCCGTTCTCGTTTGGCATCCACTGTATCCCCTCCTTCTCATTACATAAAGTCTACCATTTCTATTAGAATTTTTCAATAGGTAATTCTAATATTTTATTTATGAGAAAAACACACTAGAATTATAGCATGGAAAGTGAGGGAGCGGTTATGGCCTTTGAAATCAAGAAAACGAAACATAAAGTAGCGACCACTACCAAATCCCTCTACATCGCAGAATCGCTTGCTCAGCGGATACAAAAAATTGCCGATGATAACGACACCAGCTTCAACAATATTGTAATCAGCATGATTGAGTCCTGTTTGGAGGACGATGAGGAGTCCTAGGGCGGAGCAAAAACCTGTACAATATTACGCACGGGCAAAAATAAAAACGGGGTCCTTCCATCGGGAGGGCCTCGTTTTCCGCGCAAAAGGAGGAAGGGCTGACGGAGCGGTTCCGTCAGCCCTTCAAAGAATTGGAGGATAGAATGAAAAGATGTTCTTGCCTTGCGAGTATCAGTATAGACAGGGAGTATTAAAAAAGTCACCTTCAATTGTTACAAAAGGATTAAATCTTTTCTTCCCGCCGGAGGAGCCAGAGGTAGGCCCCCGCACAGATCAGCACCGACAGCATGGAGCCCGCCGGGGAGGCCAGCCCCATAGGGAACAGGGTCTCGGCGAAGCGGGCGGAGGCGAAGTAGGCCACCGGGATGCGCACGCAGAGGATGGACAGGGAGTTATGGACAAAGGAGATGCCCGACAATCCGCAGGCACAGAAGTAGCCGCTGAAGCAGAAGTGGACCCCGGCAAAGATGCAGTCCCACACATAGCCCCGCATATACTGTCCGCCCAGCCGGATGACGTTGGGGGCCGTGCTGCTGTCGGCGAACAGACCCACAAAGGGCTCGGCGGCGGCGGTCATCACCAGGGAGGCAAAAATCCCCCAGCCCACCGCGATACAGACCGCGTACCGGAGGGTGAGCCGGGCCCGGTCCGGCCGGCCCGCCCCGATGTTCTGGGCGGAGAGGGCGGATACGGCGGACAGCATGGAGGAGGGGACCAGGAACAGGATGCCGATGACCTTTTCCACAATGCCCACCGCCGCCGCATCGTCCAGCCCCCTCCGGTTGGCGATGACCGTGATGACAATGAACGCCACCTGAATGAACCCGTCCTGGGCCGCCACAGGCAGTCCGATCTTCAGCAGGCGGGCCATGGTCCTCTTTTGGGGGCGCAGGTCCCGGAGGGCGAGGGCGGGTCCGCTCCGCCGCCGGGCCATGGTCCCCAGGGCGAGGAGCACGCTGGCTGTCTGGGACAGGGTCGTCCCCAGCGCCGCCCCCATCGGTCCCAGGGACATTTTCCCAATAAACAGGCAGTCCAGCCCGATGTTCACCACGCAGGCCGCGGCCACAAAGTACATGGGGCTCTTGCTGTCCCCCATCCCCCGGAGCACCGAGCTGATGATGTTATAGGCCGTGATAAAGGGGATGCCCGCAAAGCACACCATCAGATAGGCCCGGGTCCCCGGCACGGCGGCGGCGGGGGTGGACATCACCGCCACAATGCCGTCCACCGACCACAGCAGGCCCGCCGTCATGGCCAGGGACACCACCATAAACAGGGTGACGGTGTTCCCTGTCACCTGAGCGGTCTCCCTCCGGTCCTCCCGGCCCACCGCCTGTCCGATGAGCACCGTGCTCCCCATGGCCAGACCCACGATTATCACCGTGAGCATGTGCATCACCTGACTGCCGATGGACACCGCCGTGGTGCTCTCCACCCCGTTGAACCGGCCGATGATGAACAGGTCCGCCATACCGTACAGGGTCTGCAAAAAATAGGACAGCAGATAGGGCAGGGAGAAGGACACCACCGTCCTCCACACGCTGCCTGTGGTCAGATTTCGTTCCATAAACCACCCTCCCACTCAAAATTTTCTCCCCCTTTCGGGGGAGGGAATTCCCTTTTCAGATTAGTGTTGCTCTATGCTGCTTGACAAACCGGTTAGTCACAATATCCAAAGCGGGCAGTCATCAATTAGAAGATGACTGCCCGATAAACTGGAAGTTACACGCCATAACGGGTTAAAAATCCAAATACGATTATTACCAGCAAACTACCAATGCGGATACCCTTCTTCAATTCATCATGACTTCGCCAATCTGCGGATTTAGGCCATACAGGATTTATTAAGAAGATCAATCCAAAGATAATACACCCGATATTATGAAGTATACCCATTTTGAGGATTTCTCCGAACACAAAAAAGCATATTATAACGGCCAAAGACACATAACATTGTGATTTGAAAGACAATCGTTTCATAAAAAACGCACCCCCTCAAAACTCAATTTACCGAATTGATTGTATCACACAATCATTACCATATCAACCCGGTTTTGTAGAAACTGCCGGAGTTATACTGCGGCAACACTTTTCTTAAAAGGGACGGAGGGAATGCTGCGTTGTGTCCCAATGTGTCAAAAAGCCGGGGGTCAGTCGTCCAGCATCCGGTAGCCGATGCCCAGCTCCGTGTGGATATATTTGGGCTCGGAGGGGTTCTCCTTCAGCTTCCGCCGGATGTTGGCCATATTCACCCGGAGGATCTGGTTGCTGCCGCTGCTGCTGTAGGGCCCCCACACATGCTCCAGAATAAAATCGTAGGTGAGCACCTTCCCCGCGTGGATGGCCAGCAGCTCCAGGATTTTGAACTCGTTCTGGGTGAAGTGGATCTCCTGCCCGTCCAGCAGCACCTGATGGCGGCTCAGGTCCACCATCAGGTCCTTCACCTGGTACACGTCCCGCTGGTCCCCCTGGCTCAGCCTCAGCCGGTCGGCCCGGCGCAGGGCGGAGCGAATCCGGGCCAGCAGCTCGGACACCCCAAAGGGTTTTACCACATAGTCGTCCGCCCCCATGTCCAGGGCCTTGACCTTCTCCGACTCCCGGTCCCGGGCGGAGATGATGATAACCGGGACCTCCCGGGGCAGGTCCCGCAGCTGGGTCAAAATCTCCAGTCCGTCCATATCGGGCAGGCCCAGGTCCAGCAGCACCAGGTCGGGCCCGTGGGAGAAGAACAGGGACAGCCCCGCCTTTCCCGTGAAGGCGGTGATGGCCCGGTAGTCGTTGGCGGTCAGGGCGCGGCTGATGAAGTTGCTGATGGCGCGGTCGTCCTCGATAATCAAAATGGTCTGTTTTTCACTCATAGATTTCCTCCGTTGGGCGGTGCGGGCCAATCACTGCCCCTCCTCCCCGGCGGGCAGGCCGAAGCGGAACACCGCCCCGCCCTCCGGGTCATTGCTTGCGGAAAAAAAGCCGCCGTGGGCCTTGATGATGCTCTGGCAGACGGACAGGCCGATGCCCATCCCCCGGGTGGCGTCCCCGGACAGGGGCATATCCTCCCCCGCCAGCACCGCCTGAAGCACCTCCGGAGACAGACCCCTGCCCCGGTCCCGCACCTCCGCCACCGCCCAGTCCTCCTCCCGGTACAGCCGCATTTGGATATGGTCCCGGTCCCCGGAGTGGCGGATGGCGTTTTCCAGCAGGTTAATCATCACCTGACGGACCAGCAGCGGGTCCATGGGCAGATAGAGGATGTCCTCTGACAGGTCCAGCTCCACCCGGCACTCGGGGAACCGGCGCCGGATGGTGAGCAGCGCGTCCCCCGCAACCTCCTCCAGCATCTCCGCCTGCTTCTTCAGGGGCATGGTCCCATCCTGAATGCGGGTGACGGACAGCAGGTTCTCCACCATGGTAATCAGGCTGTCCGCGTCCCGCTTCACATCGGCCAGCATAGTGATATTTTTTTCCGTAATCTCCGGGCTGGACAGCAGCACCGATACCGTGCCCGAGATGGCGGTCAGCGGGGTGCGCAGGTCGTGGGACACCGCCCGCAAAATGTTCTCCCGGATGGAAATGCGCTCCGACTCCAGCTGGATGGCCGCCTTCTCCGCGTTGAGCTTCTCGTTCATCTCGTAAAGGGCCTTGGTGTTCTTCTCCCGCCGGTCCGCCTCCACCGCCTGCCGCTTCACCCGGGCGGTGAGGGCGCAGATCACGCAGGAGATGCCAATCATGGACAGCATGGACACCGGATAGCCCGCCTGGCTGAGAGAGAAGGACTCATAGGGCTCCATAAAGTAGATGTTGATGCACAGCGCCCCGATAATCGAGGCCGCGATGCCGTAGGTGTACCCGGTGGTGAGCAGGGAGATGAGCGCTACCGCCAGCACAAAGACCAGAGC
Organism: Lawsonibacter sp.; assembly: GCA_022801435.1. Taxonomy (GTDB): domain Bacteria; phylum Bacillota; class Clostridia; order Oscillospirales; family Oscillospiraceae; genus Lawsonibacter. The sequence continues at coordinate 9,546 of JAAWSG010000012.1, read as the reverse complement.
GGAGTTGTTCTCTCCCCCCGTGTGGGTAATCAGGACCCTGCTCGCCCAGTAGGCCGCACATAAAAACAGCGCCGTTACCCCCAGATTCCGGGGGATCTTGGGCAGACGGTGGCACTGTATGTCCAGCCAGCTGTACAGCTCCCGCATCCGCTGGGCCATGGTTATCCCTCCTTGCCGGACATATTATAACAAAAATACGCTTCGCAGTAAAGAGCCCAATCGACACAACCGCTGGCCGGACTGCTATGAACACGCGGCCCGGATGGTGCAAAGCGGGTGCGAATTGGACGGGCACGACAGGCTGTGTCCCTACTCCGATTCCTCAAACCGTATCTGAATTTTTAACGCCTCACAGATACGGAAAAAGACATCCAGAGAGGGGCTCTTTTTACCGCTCTCGATTTCATTGATGAAGGACTGCGAAATCCCCAGTTCCTTAGCCAGCCTGTACTGACTCCAGCCGAGTTTCTTTCGTCTGTCCCGCAGAACGGCACGATAATCTTCCATTTCAATCACCCTGAGCTATTATAGCGTATTCCTTGCGTTTTGAAAATATATCTCTCAAAGCGATTGACTTCTCTGCTCCATTCTGCTATAATCGCTGTAAGAGATATGCGAGGTGATGATTATGATTCAACGCAAGTCCTCTTGGTTGGAGGATTTTGACGAGACCTGTCAGGCGCTTTTGGAGGACACGCTGCTCTTGGAGGCGCTGGCGGCACACATCTGCAAAAAGGAGATGTTCAGCGTCTCCGCCCAGACTCTCAAGCGGCTGTCCGACTATCTGACCCAGCACGCCGGGGACCTGCGGCAGCTGGAGGAACGGCTGGGAGCAAGCCTTTGACCTTGGCAAAAAACGGCGTCCCCGGGCGAGCGGGGACGCCGTTTGATTATTTCTGCTCCGGGTGGTACTGGGGGCAGGTGCATTTTTTCCATTTCAGGCCGGAGCCGCAGGGGCAGGGGTCATTGCGGCCGATTTTGATGACCTTTTTCACCGGCTGTTTTCTGACCGTTCCGTCTCCGCCGGAGGACTCCCCGGTCACTTTGGCCACCCGTTCCCTCTTGACCTCCTCATTTTTGCGCAGCCGGACCAGGAACAGCCGCCGCAGGGTCTCCTCCTGGATGGCGGCCACCATGGACTCGAACATCTCATAGCCCTCTTCCTTATAGGCCACCACCGGGTCGTTCTGCCCGTAGGCCCGCAGTCCGATCCCCTGGCGCAGCTCGGTCATGGCGTCGATGTGGTCCATCCAGTACTCGTCCACCACACGGAGCATGAGCACCCGCTCCAGCTCCCGCATGATGGGGGAACCGATCTCCTGCTCCTTGGCGGCGTACACCTCCCGGGCCTTGGCGCTCACCAGCTCGGCCAGCCCGCCGGCGTCGTACTGCTGAAGCTCCTCATCGCTCAGCCGCAGGTCCTCGGGCCGGAGGAACATGGTGCGGAAGTTGGAGACCGCCTCCTGGAAGCCCTCCCCGTCCAAGTGCTTCCGCTCCCCCATGTGGCCCTGGATGGCGTTGGAGATCATGGTGTTCAGCATGGTCTGGACGGAATTTTGCAGATCCTCCCCGTCCAGCACCTGCTTGCGCTGCTTATAGATGATCTCCCGCTGGGTGTTCATCACGTCATCGTATTGCAGCACGTTTTTCCGGATCTGGAAGTTTTTGGACTCCACCTGCTTCTGGGCGTTCTCAATGGCCCCGGAGAGGATCTTTGCGTCGATGGGGGTGTCCTCGTCAATGCCCATCCGCTCCATCAGGTTGTACACCCGCTCGGAGCCGAACAGCCGCATGATGTCGTCCTCCAGGGAGAGGTAGAATCGGGTCTCCCCCGGGTCCCCCTGACGTCCGGCACGGCCCCGCAGCTGGTTGTCAATCCGCCGGGACTCGTGGCGCTCGGTGCCCAGGATAAATAAGCCGCCCGCCTCCCGGACCTTGTCCGCCTCCTCCTGGATCTCCGTCTTGTACTTGGCCTCCGCCTCGGAGAACTTCCGGCGGGCGTCCAAAATCTCCTGGTCATCGGTCTCCGCGAAGCCGGTGGCCTCCGCAATAAGCTCATCGCTCATGCCGCCCCGGCGCAGGTCCGCCTTAGCCAAAAACTCCACGTTGCCCCCCAGCATGATGTCCGTGCCGCGGCCCGCCATGTTGGTGGCCACCGTCACCGCCCCCAGCTTGCCCGCCTGAGCCACGATCTCGGCCTCCTTCTCGTGGTTCTTGGCGTTGAGGACGTTGTGGCGGATACCCTTGCGCTTGAGGATGGCAGACAGTTCCTCCGACTTCTCAATGGAGACCGTACCCACCAGCACAGGCTGTCCCTTGGCGTGGCAGGTTTCAATCTGGTCCACGATGGCACGCAGCTTGCCCGCCACCGTCTTGTACACCACGTCGGGCTGGTCCACCCGGGCCAGGGGTTTGTTTGTGGGGATCTCCACAATGTCCAGCTCATAGATGGTCCCGAACTCCTCCTGCTCGGTCATGGCCGTGCCCGTCATGCCGGAGAGCTTGTCATACAGCCGGAAGTAGTTCTGGAAGGTGATGGTGGCCAGGGTCTTGGACTCGTTGGCCACCTCCACCCGCTCCTTGGCCTCGATGGCCTGGTGCAGTCCCTCGTTGTACCGCCGCCCGAACATCAGCCGGCCGGTGAACTCGTCCACAATGATGACCTGCCCGTCATTTACCACATAGTCGATGTCCCGCTTCATCACCCCCCGGGCCTTGATTGCCTGGTTGATGTGGTGGGACAGGGTGGTGTTCTCCGGATCGGCCAGGTTCTCCACATTGAAAAACTCCTCCGCCTTCTTGATGCCGGGGGCAGTGAGGGTGGCGGTGCGGGCCTTCTCGTCCACGATATAGTCCGCGTCGATGTCCTCGGCCTCCTCCTCCTTCTCATCCACCTTGGCGATGCGCTGGCATTTCAGGCGGGAGACAAACTGGTCCACCACGGTGTAGAGCTGGGTGGACTTCTCCCCCTGGCCGGAGATAATGAGGGGGGTGCGGGCCTCGTCAATGAGGATGGAGTCCACCTCGTCCACAATGGCGAAGGCGTGTCCCCGCTGGACCAGCTCCTGGGAATAGATGGCCATGTTGTCCCGGAGGTAGTCAAAGCCGAACTCGTTGTTGGTCCCGTAGGTGATATCGGCCTGGTAGGCGGCTTTTTTCTCCGGCCCCACCACCCCGTGAATGACCAGCCCCACGCTCAGGCCCAGGAAGCGGTAGATCTTTCCCATCCACTCCGAGTCGCGCTTGGCCAGGTAGTCGTTCACCGTGATGATGTGGACCCCCTTTCCCGCCAGGGCGTTGAGGTAGGCGGGCAGGGTGGCAACCAGGGTCTTGCCCTCGCCGGTCTTCATCTCCGCGATGCGGCCCTGGTGCAGCACGATGCCGCCCACCACCTGGACCCGGTAGGGGCGCAGGCCCAGCACCCGCCAGGCGGCCTCCCGGCAGGCGGCGAAGGCCTCGGGCAGAATATCGTCCAGCGTCTCCCCATTGGCCAGCCGCGCCTTCAGCTCGGGGGTCTTGGCCTGGAGCTGGGCGTCCGACAGGGCCTTGTACTCCTCCTCCAGGGCGTCCACCTTGTCCGCAATGGGGTAGATGGATTTCAGCTCCCGCTGGGAGGAGGTCCCGAATAATTTGGTAAACAAGCTCATAGTATATACACCTCTCGGTCAAAATCGTGGGTTCTCTTTTGGGCATAATGCCACATTCTAAGCATGATCTTATTGAGTATACCACACTTCTCTCCGAGAAAAAAGAGCAAATTGTAAACATTCCCCCGTTCCTCCCCAAAACCTCCTGTCTGAGGCGGGAAAAATTAAATTTGTCTCCCCCCTGCGGACAGGGCTTGACAAAGGGCGTGTCCCGTGCTATGATGGGGTTGCAATTGAGAAACTCAATAAAATAATTGAATAAGCAGATGAAGTGCGCAGGAAAAAGCTGTCAGCTTGCCGAAGGAGCAACACTCTCAGGCGTCTTTGGGGACAATGGCTGTGCGCGGATGCGACTCTGGAGAATCTCGACAGCGAGTGCCGAAGGGGCAAAGCGGTTCCAGCCGCCAATCTCTCAGGCAAAAGGACAGAGAAAACAGGCGCGTGTGCGTCTGCTGCGGTGCGCTCCCCCTGGGCGCGCCCTTCTCCGGAGCGGTCTTTCCATGAGGCCGGTCCGTTATTTTTTCCAATCCCCTCCGTACAGCACGGGGCTGGACGGGGCGGAGCGGAGCAGAAGAGAAAAGGAGAGAAAGTATGGAAGAAATCGTATCGTCCCTGGAGAGCGCGCTGATGCCCATTGTGGTCAACATCAACACGTACCTCTCCAACTATATCCTGGTATTCATGCTCATTGCCGTGGGCCTGTGGTACTCCATCAAGACCCGCTTCGTGCAGGTCCGCTGCTTCGGCGAGGGGATGAAGAGCGTCTTCGGAAACCTGTCCCTCCGGGGCGGCAAGCAGGACGCGGGCATGAGCTCCTTCCAGGCCCTGGCCACCGCCATCGCCGCCCAGGTGGGCACCGGCAACATCGTGGGCGCCTCCGGAGCCATCCTCACCGGCGGCCCGGGCGCTATCTTCTGGATGTGGGTCATCGCCTTCTTCGGCATGGCCACCATCTACGCGGAGGCCACCCTGGCCCTCCAGACCCGCAAGGTCGACCCCGACGGGACCATCCGCGGCGGCCCGGTGTACTACATCACCACCGCGTTCAAGGGCGGGTTCGGCAAGTTCCTGGCCGGCTTCTTCGCCATCGCCATCATCCTGGCCCTGGGCTTCATGGGCTGCATGGTCCAGTCCAACTCCATCGGCTCCACCTTCCAGACCGCGTTCGGCGTGCCCAGCTGGATTGTGGGCATTGTGCTGGTGGTGGTGTGCGGCTTCATCTTCCTGGGCGGCGTGCAGCGTCTGGCCTCGGTGACGGAGAAGGTCGTCCCTGTGATGGCGGCCATCTTCCTGCTGGGCGGCCTGGCTGTGCTGGTCATGCGCATCCAGTACCTCCCCGCCACCGTCGGCATGATTTTCCAGTACGCTTTCCAGCCCCAGGCCATCATCGGCGGCGGCGTGGGCGTGGCCCTGAAGACCGCCATCAGCCAGGGCGCCAAGCGCGGCCTGTTCTCCAATGAGGCCGGTATGGGCTCTACCCCCCACGCCCACGCGCTGGCCAACGTGAAGGACCCCCATGAGCAGGGTATCGTGGCTATGATCGGCGTGTTCATCGATACCTTCGTGGTCCTCTCCCTCAACGCCCTGGTGGTCATCTCCACCCTGTACACCCCCGGCGGCCCCCTGTACGAGTGCGGCGCCGCGGCGGCCAGCACCACCATCACCAAGACAAACCTGGCTCAGACCGCCTTTGGTGTGGTCTTTGGAGAGAGCGCCGGCAATATGTTCGTAGCCGTCTGCCTGTTCTTCTTCGCCTTCTCCACCATCCTGAGCTGGAATATGTTCGGTAAGATCAACATGATGTACCTCTTTGGCAAGAACTCCGCCGTGATCTACACCGTTATCGGCCTGGTCTTCGTCTTCCTGGGCACTCTGATGAGTAACGACCTGGTGTGGGAGCTGTCCGATATGTTCAACAATCTGATGGTCATCCCCAACGCCCTGGCCCTCTTCGCCCTGACCGGCATGGTGATGAAAACCACCCACGGCGTGGGCAAAAAGTAATCCTTTCTAAAAAATCGATCCGCCCCGGCTGTTGCCGGGGCGGATCAGTTCGCTGCACGGAAGGGGAAAAATAGCCGGCCGCAAGACTTGACACGGCGGCGCTTCCGTGGTAGAATTTCCAATTGGAAGGGTGCTGCAATTTGCGGTCAGCCTCTATGAATCGCTGTTAGACCAAAAAAGCCCGAACAGCCGTCACTGTGCTGAGTGGCGGCTGTCCCATTTTACCTTTATCGTCACGGTCATCCCGCGCAGATGAAATGTAATCGTAATGGGCATTTGCCTCACCTCCTTTGCGAGGAGGATGGGCTGACCGCTTTCCGTATTGATTGCAGCACCCTGCTCCCATATTTGGAAGCAGGGTTATTTTATCACAATATGGCGTCTGTTGTCAATTGTCTCCGCCGGAGGAGGCGCACCGCAGACCGTCCCACTCCTCCCGGGTCAGGGCAAAAAAGTGGGTCAGCCGCCGCTCCCCCATCAGCGGCACGTCTGTTTCCTGGGAGAAGCGGTATACAAACCCGCACTTTTCAATCACCCGCCGGGACTTGAGGTTGCCCTCGTAGTGGCCGCACCAGATGGTCCGCAGTCCCAGCTCCTCAAAGCCCCAGCGCAGCAGCTCCCGGGCCGCCTCGGGGATCAGCCCCCGGCCCCAGTACCCCGGATGGAGGGCGTAGCCCAGCTCGTCGTCCGGGCCGGGCAGCTCCTCCCGGTGGGTCCCCACGAAGCCGGCGGAGCCGATGACCTTGCCGCTCCCCTCCTCCACCACCGCGAAGGCGCGGGGGCTGGAGAATACAGTGCGTATGATCTCACGGCTGTTCTCCACGCTGGAGTGGACCGGCCAGCCCGCCGCCGGCCCCACCCGGGGGTCTTTAGCGTACTCGTATAAATCCTCCCCGTCCTCCAGGGTGAAGGGACGGAGGAGCAGTCTCGGCGTATGCAGCTCCATGGCCTATGCCTCCCAAAACTCGTTCTCAGCCCCTGTCCAGCAGGCGGCTGTTCTACATATCCTCCACCAGCAGGGCGTACATGCAGGCGTCATAGACCCTCCCCCGCTTGCAGACGCCGTGGCGCAGAATGCCCTCCAGCTGGAAGCCCGCCTTCTCCAGCACCCGGCGGGAGGCGGTATTGTGGGCAAAGGGTTCCGCGTAGATGCGGAGCAGGTCCTCCCACCGCCCGGCGCCCTCCTCACAGATCCGCTGGACGGCCTCGGTCATGATGCCCTTTCCCCAAAAATCCTCCGCCAGCCAGTAGCCCAGCTCGGCGGTCATGCGGTACACGTCGCTGCCCAGACACAGGGCGATGCTGCCCACCGCGTGGCCGTCCACCTCAATGGTCCGGAACAGCTGCTTCTCCTCGTCTGCCGCGAGACAGCTCTCGATAAACTCCTGTGCGTCGGTGAGAATGTAGGGGAAGGGGAACACGTCCCGCAGGTTGCGGGCGATCTTCTCGTTGTTGGCATACCGCAGCAGGTCACCGGCGTCCTCCCGCCGCCAGGGGCGCAGAGTAAAGTCCATATTAATCCTCCCAAAACTCCTTCTTGGGCCGCCAGCCCTCCACCAGGGGACCCAGCTGGCCGATGACCTTGGGGGTGCAGATGGCGGTGACGTCAATGGTCTCTCCATAGTCCACCTTCTCCACCTTGGCCTCCAGGTAGAGCTTGTCCAGCAGGCCGCCCTTCTCATAGGGCAGGTGGATGGTCACCCGCCGCGCCCCGTTGTCCAGCACCTTTCCGATCTCGGACAGCAGGCCGGGGATGCCCGCCCCCGTCTTGGCGGAGATGGACGCCTTCCTCTCCCCGTGGGGGAGGACGTCCCCCGTCCACAGGTCGCACTTGTTAAAGACCTCGATGCGGGGGGTCTGCTCCGCCCCCAGCTCGTGGATAAGCTGGTCCACCACCTGGGCCTGTTCCCGCCACTGGGGGCTGGAGGCGTCGATGACGTGGAGGAGGAGGTCGGCGTACTCCAGCTCCTCCAGGGTGGCCTTGAACGCCTCCACCAGGTGGTGGGGGAGCTTTCGGATAAAGCCCACCGTGTCGGAGAGCAGCACGGTGCAGGTATCTGAGATCTCCAGCGTCCGGGTGGTGGTGTCCAGGGTGTCGAACAGCCGGTTGTTGGCCGGGATGTCCGCCCCGGTCAGGTGGTTCAGCAGGGTGGACTTGCCCGCGTTGGTATAGCCCACGATGGCCACCACCGGGACCTCGTTTTTGATGCGCCGCTCCCGCTGGGTGGCCCGGACCCGGCGCACGTCCTTCAGCTCCCCCTCCAGCTTGGATATTTTCCGGCGGAGCACCCGGCGGTCGGACTCCAGCTGGGTCTCCCCCGGGCCGCGGGTCCCGATGGCGCCCTCCTGCCGCTCCAGGTGCTTCCACATCCCCAGCAGGCGGGGCAGCAGGTACTTGTACTGGGCCAGCTCCACCTGGAGGCGGCCCTCCCTGGTCCTGGCCCGCTGGGCGAAGATGTCCAGAATCAGGGCGGAGCGGTCCAGCACCCCCACCTTCAGCGCCTCGGTCAGGTTGCGCTGCTGGGAGGGGGAGAGGGGGTTGTCAAAGATGACCATGTCCGCCCCCAGGGCCTGGACCAGCTCCTTCACCTCGGCCACCTTGCCCTCGCCGATGAAGGTGCGGGGGTCGGGGCTGTCCTTGGACTGGGTGACCACTCCCAGCGTCTCACCCCCCGCCGTCTCCAGCAGGGCGGCCAGCTCCTCCATGCTCTCCTCGTCAGCGTTCTCCTCCCGGCTTAGACTGAACGCGTCCAGCCCTACCAGAACGGCCCGGTTAAATTTCGGTTTCTCTTGTAAATTTGGCATATTTCGCTATTATTCCTCATTTTTCTTTTGATTTTTCACAGATTCTGTAATTGGAACCAGAAAAAGCTGCTTTCATTTTTGGGAGGCTGTACAATGGCAAACGGACTCAAACAGGATATTTCAATTGGCCCCAATTTGCAGGCAATGCGCAGGAAAACCGGCTTATCCCAGCGGGAAGCTTCCGCTCAGCTGGAAATCATGAACATTCCTATGACAGAGGACATTTTGGCCAAAATAGAGCAGGGCCGCTACAGTGTGCGGATCAGCGTTCTTTTGGCGCTGAAGCAAATCTACAATGTCCATTCCTTTGACGAATTTTTTGACGGCCTGCATCTATGAAAGCGTCACTCCCCCACCAGGGCCTCCACGATCTCTCCAATATACATGGTGTGGTAGTCTTTTTGGGGATACCAGCGGTCCTTGATCTCCTGGGGCATATTGTCCGGGTCCATAGGCTGGACGAAGCGCTTGCGGCACACCAGGACCAGCTCCGCCTCCTCAAAATAGGGCGCGCCGCACTCCGCCGTCCGGACGGTGAGGCCGCACGCTCTGATTTTATCGGTGTCCCGGCCGCTTTTGGAGCCGCACAGCTGGAGGGCTTTCCGGTACGCCTCCCCCAGGAAGGACAGGGTAAAGAATTCCTCCCGGTCCACGAACTCCTTGGTATACCGCTGGGGCCGGATGTAGCAGGTGGCCGCCGGCGTCCCCCAGATGACCCCCAGCCCTCCCCAGGAGGCGGTCATGGTGTTGCAGCGGTCCGCTGTTCCGGCGGTGATGAGCATCCACTGGTCTCCGATGGCGGAGAAGACGTTTTGTGTCAGTTCCTTGGGGTCGATTTTGCGCATGGCGGGATTCCTCCTTTATGATTGGGGCGCGTGACTGCGCCTGCGGGCGGCCGCAGACCGCCCCTATCGTAATATTTATGCCGTTCCCGGCCATTTTGATACAAAAAGCCGCACCGAATACACGGTGCGGCTTTTGCAGGCGGGGTCTTACTTGTCGAGGCCGAACTTCTTGTTGAAGCGGCTGACACGGCCACCGGTGTCCACCATCTTCTGCTTGCCGGTGTAGAAGGGATGACACTTGGAGC
>JAAWSG010000085.1 GCA_022801435.1 Lawsonibacter sp. | reverse complement strand
GGGTTGGTGTTGCCTTTTTGCGGCTCCTATGGCACCTTTTGGCCAGTTCTTCTCAAATTTTCCTTGCATCACCTACTTGACTTTATACCATTAGACTTTGAGTGGAGAGGATGCAAAAAAACACTCCCCACAGCACGGCTATTATACCGCAGTTTGTCCCAGGATGCAAGTGCGCCAAAGGAGACGGGAGAAAAAAGCGGGAATTTTATGGGTTTTGACGAAAAGTACCCGGAGAACAGGGCCTATTCTCATACATATGCGGGAAAGGGACGGGGCAGACAAGGGCCGCGGGACGCAGAGAGCGGGGCCGCCGGGGGCCTCCCGGAGGGGGAAATGGGATTTGTCAAAGGGGGGCAAGCTGTGGTATAATACGGCCAGACAGAGCCCGGGAAGAGCCGGGCAGGCAGAGGAGGGATTTTTGTTATGAAGGAAAACGAGCGGGAGAGACAGTTCCATATCCAGTGCGCGCCAGGGGAGGTGGGGAAATACTGTATTCTGCCCGGAGACCCGGGGCGGTGCGAGGCCATCGCCCGGCACTTTGACAGGCCGGTCCACGTCCGGACCAACCGGGAATACGTCACCTACACCGGGGAGCTGCTGGGGGAGCGGGTGAGCGTGGTCTCCACCGGCATCGGCGGTCCCTCCGCGGCCATCGCCATGGAGGAGCTGGCCAACCTGGAGGCCCATACCTTCGTCCGGGTGGGGACCTGCGGGGGCATCGACCTGTCCGTCCAGAGCGGCGATGTGGTGGTGGCTACCGGGGCGGTGCGCATGGAGGGGACCAGCCGGGAGTACGCCCCGGTCGAGTGGCCCGCCGTCCCCGACTTTACCGTCACCTCCGCCCTGGTGGAGGCGTGTCAGAGCCTGGGCTGCTCCTGGCACGCGGGGGTGGTCCAGTGCAAGGACTCCTTCTATGGCCAGCACTCCCCCGCCCGGATGCCGGTGAGCTTCGAGCTGGAGCGGAAGTGGGAGGCCTGGAAGCGGCTGGGAGTGCTGGCCTCCGAAATGGAGTCCGCCGCCCTCTTCGCTGTGGCCGCCTCCCGGAGAGTGCGGTGCGGGTCGGTGTTCCACGTCATCTGGAACCAGGAGCGGGAGGCCGCCGGTCTGGACCAGAGGGAGAGCCATGACACCGAGGCCGCCATCACCGCCGGGGTGGAGGCCCTGAAGCTGCTCATAATCAGAGACAGAAGCTGACATAGGAAGAAACAAAATCGGGTGAACAGCTGGCCGGCCTGCGGCTGCTGTTCACCCCTTGCGCTATATCATTGCGGCCATATTCTGCAAAAGCTGGAGGATATCATAAAAATGCCGCAGCCCTGAAGCTTCACAGATTGGTGCTTGACAAAGGAGAAACGGTCCTGTATAATCTATGACAGCCTGTCACAAGTGACAAGTTGTCATCATGGAGGGACGCTATGCCAACCAACACATTTTTCCGTTTGCCGGCGGAGAAGCGGGAGCGGCTGATGGAGGCCTGCTGGGCGGAGTTCACCCGGCAGCGGTTCAGCGAGGTATCCATCAACCGCATCATCTCTGCGGCGCACATTCCCCGGGGGAGCTTTTACCAGTACTTTGGGGACAAGGAGGAGCTGTTCCTGTATCTGCTCAAGGACATACGGGAGTATTTCCTCCACGCGATGCAGACAATCCTGCGGGAGGAGGAGTGCAACCTCTTTGCCCTGCCGCTGAGGACCTTTGACCGCTTCCTGTACCGGGAGGGGGAGACCGACCCGACCCTGGCCCGGCTGATCCAGATCCTGCAGGTCAACCAGGGCTGGGATTTTCAGACCTTCCTGTCCGACTGCCCCGGCGACATACCCGAGTCCCTGTGGGATGCGGTGGACACCCGGGGCTTGAAGGTGCAGGACCGGGATTTCGTGAGCCACGTCTTTTTTCTGCTGATTGCGGTACTGGCCTTCTCGGTGGCGGAGACCCTGCGGGACCCTGGCCAGTGGGCGCGCCAGAGGGAGATCATACAGACCCGGGTGGAGATCATTCGCTCGGGCTGCGCCGCCCGGTGCGGAGAGGAGGAACCAGTATGAGACGTAAAATGTTGTCGATGACCCTGGCCGCGGCGCTGCTGCTGTCGGTGACCGCCCTGGCGGAGGAGGGACAGAGCGCCCCGCCCGACGCCCCGGCAGCCCAGATGGAGGCCGCGGCGGTGGAGAACGGAGCGGACTCCGCCCAGCCGGAGCCGGGAGAGGGGTCCCCCGCCTTGGAGGAGCCGGAGTACATACCCGACCCGGTGGGCTCCCTCAGCTTCCAGAACCTGGAGACCCGGATGCGGGAGGGCAACCTGAGTATGCTGGCCCTGGAGGAGAATATCCAGTCCATCCAGGTGACGGATTTTGACAAAATGTACGAGGACCTGCGCAAGGGCCTGAACGGCATCGCCTCCGCCCAGTGGATGATGACCAGCCTGGGCCAGGGGGGGTCCTACGCCTCCGCCGCCATGTCCCAGAGCTACGCCTCCATGCGGGAGACCTTCGAGGACCTGAAGTCCGGAAAGATCCAGAAAAACAGCGCCGACGCGGTGCGCCAGCTGGAAAACGCCCAGGACCAGATGGTCATGGCCGCCCAGTCCATCTACATCGCCCTGGCGGAGATGGAGCTGACCGGGCAGTCCCTGGACCGCTCCCTGGCCGCCCTGGACCGGAGCCTTCAGGAGCTGGAGCTGCGCCACCAGATGGGGCAGATCTCCTCCCTCACCCTGAAGCAGGCCCAGGGGGGGCGGGTCTCCCTGGTCAGCGGACAGCAGACCCTGGACATGAATATGGAGAACCTGAACATCCAGCTGGAGCTGATGGCCGGCGGGGAGCTGACCGGCCAGACCCGGCTGGGTCCCCTGCCCGCCGTCACACCGGAGCAGCTGGGGACCATGGACCTGGAGAAGGATCTGGAGGCCGCCCGGGAGACCAGCTACAGCCTGTACGCCGCCAAGCTGGCCCTGGACGACGCCCGGGACGCCTACTGGGACGCGGGGGGCAGTCCCTACTACGAGAACGACACCCGCTATCAGTTCCAGTCCGCCAAGCACACCTGGCAGGCGGCCCAGCACACCTACAACGCGGCGGTGCAGAACTTCGAGACCGCCTTCCGCACCCTCTACCTCCAGGTCAAGGACTACCAGCAGGTCCTGGCCGCCGCCCGCACCTCCCTGGCGGTGGAGGAGGACAGCTTTGCCGCCGCCCAGCTGAAATTTGAGCAGGGGACCATCTCCCAAAACGCCCTTCTGGAGGCCAAGGACAAGGTGTCCGCCGCCCAGGAGACGGTGGACGGCGCGGAGATCGACCTGTTCTCCGCCTACAACAACTACCGCTGGGCTGTGGACCGCGGGATTCTGAATTAAAAGGAGAGCGACCCATGAAGAGAATGTTATCCATTGCCCTGTCCGCCGCCCTGGTCCTGTCCCTGACGGGCTGCCAGAAGGGACAGGAGGCCGGCGGCTCCGGGTCGGGGGGAGAGACCGCCGTGGGGGTGGCCGTCCAGGTGACCGAAGTGGAGCAGGACACCATCGCCGCCGAGAACAAGGTGTCCGGCCAGGTGGTCACCGACAGCGAGACCTCGGTCTTTGTGGCGGCCAACGCCCAGTGTACCACCGTCTATGTGGAGGCGGGGGACACCGTCTCCGCCGGCCAGGCCATCTGTACCCTGGATATGGCCAGCACCCTGGCCTCCTACAACTCGGCCAGCATCAGCTACCAGGCCTCCGCCCAGAGCTACCAGGACCAGGCCGCCATCTTTGACAAGCAGATCGCCCTGGCGGAGAAGAATGTGAACGACCTGAAGGCCCTGTTTGAAATCGGCGCCGCCGCTCAGATCGAGATCGACCAGGCGGAGCTCTCCCTCCAGTCCGCCAAGGCCCAGCGGGACGCCACCCTGTCCCAGCTGGAGGCGGGGATGCAGAGCACCGTTTCCTCCCTGGAGCAGCTGTCCGCCGTGCTGGAGAACGTGGACAGCCGGGGGAACGTCATTGCCCCGGTGTCCGGGGTCATCACCTCCCTGTCCGCGGTGAAGGACAGCTATGTGGCCCCCTCCATGCCGGTGGCGGTCATCGACGGGGCGGACCAGATGAAGGTGTCCGTCTCGGTGTCCGAGGCCCTCATCCCCAAGCTGGCGGTGGGGAGCGAGGCGGATATCACAATCAGCGCCCTGTCCGCCAGCTTCACCGGGGAGATCCGCACCGTGGAGCAGTCTGCCAACCCCCAGACCCGGCTGTACACCGTCACCCTCTCGGTCCCGACGGACATCGAGGGGCTGCGCTCGGGGATGTTCGCCGATGTGACCTTCCGCACTGACGCCTCAGTGGACACCATTGTGGTCCCCACCGAGGCCATCCTCACCAAGGGCGGGACCCAGTACGTCTTTGTGGTGGAGAACGGGGACACCGCCCGCTATGTGGAGGTGCAGACCGGATTGACGGGCAGCGGGGTCACCGAGATCACCTCCGGACTGTCCCAGGGGGACCAGCTGGTGACGGTGGGGCAAGCATATCTGTCCGACGGGGACCCTGTCCGGGTCGTGACCGGAGAGGAGTAACCGCTCATGGGTATTGCGAAGGCATGTATCAAGCATAAGGTGGCCACCCTGCTGGCCGCCATCATGGTGGTCATCTTCGGGGGTATGTTCGGCACCCGGCTCCAGATGGCCCTGATGCCCGATATGGAGGCCCCGATGGCGGTGGTGGTGTGCTACTACGTGGGCGCCAACCCCAGCGACATCGAGGAGCTGGTCACCCGGCCTCTGGAGTCGGCCATCATGTCGGTGTCCGGGGTGGATTCCATCTCCTCCACCTCCGCCGACTCGGTCAGCCAGATCCAGGTCACCTATGTGGAGGGGACCAATCTGGACATCGCCGCCACCAAGCTGCGGGAGCAGTTTGACCAGGCGTCCCTCCCCGATGACGCCATGGACCCGGTGATCATCAACATGAACATCAGCGAGCTGATGCCCACCGCCATGATCGCCCTGATGGGGGAGGATCTGGCCCAGCTCCAGGCCCTGGCGGAGGACACCGTGGCCCCCGCCCTGGAGCGCATTGACGGGGTGGCTCAGGTCAGCGTCAGCGGCGGGGTGGAGCAGCGGATCGCCGTGGAGCTGGACCCCGTCCGGGCGGCGGGGCTGGGGCTGTCCAACGCCTATGTGGGGCAGATTCTGGCGGCCCAGAACCTCCTCTACCCCGGGGGGGACCTGCAAAACGGGACCCAGACCCTCACCGTCTCCACCGACGCCAAGTTCCAGACGGTGGAGGACGTGGCCAACATGATTATCCCCCTCCAGACCGGGGGGACGGTGCGCCTGTCCGAGGTGGCGGGGGTGTTCCTGGAGGACCAGGACCCTGAGGCCGTCGCCAAGGTGGGGCAGGCCGCCTGCGTCATCCTCCAGGTCTCCAAGCAGTCCGCCTCCAACGAGGTGGAGGTGTCCAACCTGGTGTCCAAACGGCTGGAGGAGCTGCGGGCAGAGAATCCCGCCGTCCAATATACCGTACCCTACATCGCCAGCGAGTACATCAACCAGACGGTGAACGCCGCCTTCCAGAATATTGTCCAGGGTATGGTACTGGCCGCCCTGGTGGTGCTGGTCTTCCTGCGGAGGTTCGGAGCCACCGTGACCATCATTATCTCCATGCCCATCTGTATCCTCACCGTCTTTGTGCTGATGGAGGGGGCGGACCTGACCCTGAACATGATGTCCCTGGGGGGCATCGCCATGGGGGTGGGCATGATTGTGGACAACTCCATTGTGGTGCTGGAGAACATCTACCGCTTCTCCGCCCAAGGGGAGTGCCGCCTGGACGCCTGCGTCAAGGGGACGGGGGAGGTCACCTCCTCGGTCATCGCCTCCACCCTGACCACGGAGGCGGTGTTCGTCCCCCTGGCCCTCACCGGCGGGATGGCGGGGATGATGTTCCGGGATTTCTGCCTGACCATCGCGTCCTTGATCTTTGCCTCGCTGGTCATTTCCCTGACCCTGGTCCCCCTGCTGTGCTACTTCACCCTGAATGAGGAGCGGGTCCGCCGCCGCCGGGAGAAACGGGCGGCCAAGGCGGCGCGGAGGGCGGGGAGCAAGGTCTCTCTGTCCTCCCTGGGGGGCGCGGTTCACAGGCTGTATATGTCCCTGCTGAACTTCTTTGTCCGCCACCTTTGGGCAGGGATGCTGGCCTCCATCGCGCTGACCGCCCTGATGGCGCTGGCGGTGGGGTCCACAAAGATGGTTCTGGTCCCCGACATGGACCAGGGGATGGTGATGATCAACATCAGCACCCCCATCGGCTCCGAGCTGGAGCAGACCGCCGCCATCGCCGGCCGGGCCGCCGCCATTGTGGAGCGGGATGTGCCTGAGCTGGAGGAGATGTTTTTTATGGCCCAGGACGAGTCGGTGATGATGATGGTCAGCCTGGTCCCCAGGGGGGAGCGGGAACGGAGCAGCTTTGAGATTGTGGACGCCCTGCGCCAGCCGGGAGACGGGCGGGGCGCGGCCCTGTCGGACATCGCCGGGGCGGAGATCACAGTCAGCGCCTCTTCCGCCATGTCCATGGGCAGCGGGAACGACATCAGCGTGGAGATCGAGGGGGACGACTACGACACCCTGAGCATGATCGCCGCCGACCTGACCGCCCGGATTGCCGCCCTGCCCGACACCATTGACGTGACAAACTCCCTGTCCGACCAGGTCCCCCAGGCCAAGGTGACGGTCAACCGGGAGGCCGCCGCCCAGTACGGACTTACCGCCGCCGCCATCGGAGGCGCGGTACGGGCGGAGCTCACCGGCGCGGAGGCCACCACAGTCACCATCAACAACAAGGAGCTGAAGGTGGTGGTCCGGGGAGACGGGACCGCCGGAGCCAGCCTGGACGCCCTGAAGTCCATGGGGGTCCCCTCCTCCTTTGGGGGGACGGTCCCCCTGTCGGCGGTGGCCACGGTGACGGTGGAGCAGGCCCCCCAGACCATCACCCGGGACAACCAGACCCGCCAGGTCACCATCACCGGCGACACCCTCAGCGGGGACACCGCCGCCATCACCCAGACCATCCAGGCGCTGCTGAACGAGTACCCCATGCCCCAGGGCTACACCGCCCAGACCGCCGGCTCCTTCGAGGACATGATGGAGAGCTTCGGCGACCTGCTCTTCGCCCTGGC